>JBDTNM010000198.1:0-6216 GCA_039933735.1 bacterium
GTTGGCATGCCGGAGTTCGGGGGGAGGGTACTCACCCGGCGATTCTACCGGTACCGCGTCCGCTGCTACGCTGCTGGGCGATGATCGACCCACAGGCCGTGCAATTAGAATTCGCCGAACGTTTCGGCGGCCACCCGGTGATCACCGTGCGCGCTCCCGGTCGTGTGAACCTCATCGGCGAACACACAGACTACTCGCTTCTGCCGGTGCTCCCGATTGCGATCGACAAGTCGACCATCGTCTGCTTGAGTCCGACGACCGACGGCGTGGTCGCCGTAGTGTCGCGAGGCTTTGAGCGCCCGGCGCGCATCGCCCGGAGCGCCCCTGGGCATCAATCCGAGCCGTGGCATCGTTACATCGCCGGGGCGCTTCAGGAACTCGGCGACCTCGCTCCAAACGGGGGCGCGAATATCTACATTGACTCTGACCTCCCTCACTCCGGCGGTCTCAGCAGTTCGAGCGCCCTCAGCGTGGGTCTCCTCGCCGGGCTTGGCGCGGCCTGGGGCGCAGCGTTGGAGCCAGCGGAACTCGCACTGCGGGCGGCTGCGGCGGAACGCCGGGTCGGCGTCGAAACTGGCGGGATGGACCAGCAGATCATCGCGCTTGGCCGCGCTGGTCACGCGTTGCGGATCGACTTTCTGCCGCCCGCGAACCGGATCGTTCCCCTGCCTGAAGGTCTGTCATTCGTCGTCGCTTATTGCGGGCAGGAAGCGCCGAAAGGCGGCGCGGCTCGCGAGGCGTACAACGAGCGCGTAGTTGGCACGCGCATTGCCGCGCTGATGATGGCCGATATGCTCGGTTTCGAACTTGAGGGCGTGCCGCTCCTCGGGAATGTTGCATCGATTGACGCCGCGGCCGTCATGGTTGAGGAACTTCCCAACGAGATGTCGGCGCGCAACGCTGCGAACGCCTCGGAAACCAATGTCGAGCACCTCGTTTCCCTCAGTGCCGCGCACTTCGATTCATCCAAAAAGGTGGGCGTGAAGCCGTACGCGCGCCATGTGCTCGCCGAAGCTGAGCGGGTCGACCTTGCGGAGCGCGCTCTCGGCGAGGGGGATCTCAAAGGGTTCGGCAAGCTCATGAACGAATCCCACGACAGCCTCCGGAACGATTTCAAGTGCAGCACCCCCGCGCTGGACAAAGTGGCCGCAGCGATGCGGAAGGCTGGCTCGTTCGGAGCGAAGCTGACCGGCGCCGGCTTCGGCGGGTTCGCTGTCGCAGCCTGCCCGCCAGAGGCCGTGGAGCGGGTGATTGAGGCTGCGATACTGGCGACTGGTGGACCTGCTTTTGAAGTCAAAGCATCGGATGGCCTGGCAATCCTGTGAGTGATCCGGTCAGGCAAGCCGTGTTGCTCGCCGCCGGACGAGGGTCGCGGTTAGGTTCCCTCACCCATGCGTTCCCAAAGCCGCTACTCGCTGTCGGAGGCATCACGATCCTCGCCCGAATCCTAGAAGGCGTTGCGGCCGCAGGCATCACCCGGGTTGCCATCGTGACCGGACACGAAGCGGAGCAACTGGAACGAGCGATCGGCGATGGGAACCACTGGGGCGTCGCGATCGAGTACGTCCGGCAGCCGAATCTCGCCGGCACGGCAAAAGCACTGTTGCTGACCAAACATCTCCTCGACGATGAGCCGTTCCTGATGGGTTGGGGCGACATCGTCGTGGACGCCGGCAACTATCGGAGCGTTGCACACGCGTTCGAAGCGGGGACCATCGTTCTCGGTGTGAACGAGGTCGTCGACCCTTTCGCCGGCGGCGCAGTCTACGTCGATGAGGCCTGGAATGTGGAACGGTTGGTCGAAAAGCCGGCGCCGGGGACATCAATGACCCACTGGAACAATGCGGGCCTCATGATTCTGCCGCCGTCCGTCTGGACGCATGTCGAAGCGCTAGAGCCATCAAGCCGAGGTGAGTACGAGCTTCCCCAGGCGGTGGCTGCCGCGGTGGCTTCGGGTACGAAGGCGAAGGCCGTCCCAATCGAAGGCCCCTGGTTCGACATCGGGACGGTCGAGAGCCTGCAAGCGGCCCGCGCCTATTTCGAGAGCTGAAGTTGGTGGCGTCGTCGCTTCTGCCTGTTACCCTTCAAGGCTCATGCTGAATCTGCCCTGGGACCTGTGGCTCAACCCAACCGAAATGCCGGCCGGACTCTCGCTCGAAAGTTCCTACGACGCTGGCAACGCCCGCCTGCAACTCACAGTCGTCAACCGCGGGAGCGCTGCCGTCCTTCCCGGGAAGGTTGGGATGGCGGCTGAACTTGAAGGCCCCGCGACCGGCAACTGGGCATGGCTCCAGGGCCGTTACATGCAGACCGATGCGCTGGTCCGCAACTTCGGTGAACCGATGCCCGAAGGCTACGACGGCCGCTTCGTCCGGGACGAAAGCGAAGACCGCCGATACATCTCCCGCGAGGTCGTCACGCTTTCGATGATCGGTCAGCAGCCCCAGGTGCTCTGCGTGGGAAGTGTCCGGCCGGGCCAGTTCTTTTTCGATATTGAAGTACAGCTGGATCTAGAGGAAACGAAGCTCACTGAACTGAGATTGTCGTTCGACCTCGAAGCGACTGAACTCGCCGCCGGCGAACGCCTTGAATTGCCGCAAATTCTCTTCATTGCGGGAGCGGACGCGCGGGACCTGATGGAGCGGTTCGCGGACGAAGTGGCGACCGAGATGGGCGCCCGTGTCCCGGATCACGTGCCGACTGGCTGGTGCAGCTGGTACTACTTCTACAACAAGGTCAGCGAAGCAGACGTGGTGGCCAACCTCGCGGAAATGGTGAGCGAGGGCCATCCGGCGGAGTACGTGCAGATCGATGACGGCTTCCAATCGCACACAGGCGATTGGCTCGTGCCAAACGAGAAGTTCCCTTCCGGCATGAAGGCCCTCGCCGACCAGATTCGGAGCGCGGGATATGCGCCGGGCCTTTGGCTGGCGCCATTTCTGCTGAACGAGAATTCGGCCGCGCTACTGGAGCACCCGGACATGGTCCTGAAGGCCCGGGATGGAGCGACGCTCTTCGTCGAAACGTGGCTCGGGCGTTCGGCGGTCCTCGATTGTACGAACCCCGAGGCTGAAGCGTGGCTTCGCCACACCGTTCGGACCGTCGTGAATGACTGGGGTTACGAGTACCTGAAGCTCGACGCCTGCAGCTACGCCGCAGCCGATAGCACCCGGGTCACGTACTTTGCGCCCGGGACGACAGCGCCGAAAAATCTGCGGCGCGGGTTCGAAATCATCCGCGAAGAGGCGGGAGACTCGACGTTCATCCTGGGTTGTACGTGCCACTTCGGCCCTGTCGTCGGGCTGGTTGACGCCATGCGAGTCGGGCCGGATGTCAAAGAACTCTGGGCCAATGGCCCGAATCCGTCGGTGAAACACGCCATGCGCCTGACGCTTCAGCGCAACTGGATGCATATGCGCTGGTGGGCGAACGACCCGGACTGTCTCATCGTGCGAGATACCGACACGGAACTGAACGAGGCCGAAACGCGGTTCCTGGCCACCGGTATCGCGCTCAGCGGCGGCATGGTCATCGCGAGCGACGACCTCCCGAAAGTGAGCCAGGACCGGCGGGATATGGCGCTGGCGTTGTTTCCTCCGCCCGGAGTTGCAGCGCGGCCAATGGATGCAGCGGATGGCCCAGTTGCCCGGGTCTGGAGAGTGACGCTCGGTGAAGGACGCGCGCTGCTCGGAGTACTCAACTGGGGCGAGACCTCAGAGTGGATCCCTTGGGCGGAGTTGCTCGCGCCGGGCGAGGTTGCGTTCGACACATGGAACGGCCGGATGTTGCCCATGGGGGATGTGTTCCTTCGCCCCCATGAGGGAACCTTGTGGCAACTCACGGCCCCGGGCCCTACACCGCGCGTCGTCGGGGACTCTGCGAGCCTGACGCGGAAGGACCTGTTCGAACGCCAGGTCTCTGGCCGCGTGCAGGTCCGAAATGATGCGAAGACGGCTCGGAAGGTGGCGGTGCAGCATCGCGGCCAGATCGACGTGGTCGAGCTGGCGCCGGGCGAGATGCTCTGGTTCGAGTAGACTCGATGGCCACCTAGGTTGCGCGATTCGGAGGAATAGACCAATGCCGCCACTCTCCACTTCCGAGCGCGAAACACTCCTCCAGCAGCCTGGCATTCTCTGCCGGATCGCGACCATACAGCCTTCGGGTGCGCCTCACGTCACGCCCATCTGGTTCATCAACGAAGACGACGCGATTTGGCTCACGCCGCGGGCTGAGTCGTCGTGGTTGGGCCATATCCGGACCGACCCACGTGTCGCCATCACGATTGATGACCAGGCGCATCCGTATCCGAAGATGACCCTGGAGGGCGTCGCGGAAATCGTGCATGAGACCGGCGACGATGACATCTGGCGCGACCTCTACCGCAGGATTGCCCGTCGCTATGTGAATGCCGAAGGCGCCGAACACTACATCCAGGAGACCATCGACCAACCGAGGGCGCTCATTCGGTTGCTACTCGCCGGATCGAAGGTGCGGACCTGGCGGATGCCGATCGAGGGGGAGCCGTTCACGGGCATCTGGCACAAGCGCTACTACGTGCCGGGTTCGAAAATGGCCGAACGATGACCCTGTCGAATTAGTCTTCGACCCAGCGGAAATCGCGCAGGCGAATGCGCCCTTCAAGCGTGAAACGAACGCCTTCCTCTTCCAGTCGCTCGCGCTGGATATCGGCGGCGGAACCACGACTGCCGAGGCTGATCCCGCCTTTGGCATTCACCACCCGCCACCAGGGGACATCCATCTCGACCGAGGGTAGATGGTGGAGTGCGTATCCAACCGCGCGTGACGCGGCTGGCGCACCGAGTTCCAGCGCGACCTGCCCGTAGGTGACCACCTTGCCCGGCGGTATTCCGCAAACGAAGGCATAGACGCGGTCGTAGAAAGTCTGGTCCGGGCGAGGTTCAGGCACGGGCCGTATTATCTGCCAGCACATGACCACACCCGAAGAAATCCTGCCGCTCACCGGAATCCGCGTGATTACCACCGGCCAGATCCTTGCCGCACCGTTCTGTTCCACCCTTTTCGCCGAATTCGGAGCCGATGTCATCAAGGTTGAGCAGCCTATAACCGGTGAATCGAACCGGGGAAGCGTTTCGTTCGCGCAGGACAACCGCGGCCAGCGCGCTATCACCCTCGATATCACGAAGCCTGAAGGGGCCGCGATCTTTCGACGGCTCGCCGACAAGGCCGACGTCTTAGTCGACAACAATCGGCCCGGCGCGCTGGAAAAGTGGGGTTTCGCGCCGGATACCCTTCGCGAGACGAACCCCGGGCTCGTCGCTGTCCGAATAAGTGGCTACGGCCAGACTGGCCCGTACAAAGACCGAGCAGGTTTCGACCGCGTCGCGCTCGCATTTGCAGGAATCACCGGCCTGACGGGCTACGCAGATAGGCCTCCCGTTCGTCCGGGATATTTCGTTGCAGACTATGGCGCGGGGATGTTCGCCGCCTTCGGCGCGATGCTGGCCCTCCGTGCGAGGGAACTGACGGGCAAGGGCCAGGACGTCGACATGGCTCTCTACGAGGCGGTTTGGCGTATGAGTGGGACGCATATCGCCAACTATGGGCTGCAGGGCAAGGACCGCGAGCGTTCCGGCAACTACTTCCCGGGCGTCGTTCCAGCGGAGCAGTTCGAAACCTCTGACGGCCATTTCCTCGTGATCAACGCGACCACTCAGCGCGCGTTCGTGAAACTCTGCGATGCAATCGGTCAGCCCGAACTTGTGGTCGACGAGCGCTTCACCCCGCGCACCAACCTGCTCAAGAACCACGCGGCTATCCATGCGATTCTCGGCGAGTGGGTGAGTGCCCGCACTCTGGCCGAATGCCAGGAGACCCTGGACAAATTCGGCGTGCCGGCGACCAAGGTGTACCTCATGGAAGACATCGTCGGCGATCCGCATTTCGCCGACCGCCACCAGGTGGTGTCCGTCGAATCCACGGAGTACGGGAACCTGCTCCAGCCTGGGGTCGTGCCATTGCTGACCGGAACGCCGGGCCGGATCACCGGCCGGGCTCCAAACCTCGGCGAACACAACGACGAGATCTTCATGGGGCTCCTCGGCATGTCGATGGACGAGGTCGAGGGGTTGCGAGCCAGGGGCTTGATTTAGCCCTACCGAGCCGTGTAACCGCCGTCAACCGGCAGGACCACCCCTGTGATGAACGAGGCCTCGCGGCTGGCGAGGAATGCGGCCG
>JBDTNM010000199.1:0-6202 GCA_039933735.1 bacterium
GGCCGCCGCATCGCCAGGATTTCGCCCGTATGTACACGTCGTTCCTGGCGCAGCCAGGCGGGCTTGAAGTTCAGCTCGTGAAGTACGACTGAGGGCCCGACCGATGCTCGAAGAACTGGTAAATGCCCGCATGAGCGAGTTTCGGACTGCCAGCCGCGCCATCGCTCAACGGATGGAATGGGATCACTTGTCGAGCGGCGACCAGCGCACCGGGGCACAAACGCGGTCCAGTCCGTTCGCCGGACACGGGCTTGGCCACGCGAAAGCAATCAGGAAGTCGTTTGGTTTCCAGAAGTAAGCTGAACCGAACGAATCCGCAATCAACCACAGGAGATTCGAAATGACCGTATCCGTCCGTTACATCGTCGATGACGTCAACGTCGCATTACCGTTCTATACCGAATTGCTCGGGTTCAAGGTCGAAATGCAGGGCGGGCCGGGCTTCGCCATGCTGTCACGGGGCGAACTGCGCCTGCTGCTCAACAGGCCGGGCGGCGGAGGCGGCGCCGGGCAATCGATGCCGGACGGCCGCACTCCGGCGCCGGGCGGCTGGCTGCGCTTCCAGGTAGAGGTGCCTGACATCGAAGAAATGGTCGCCAAGCTGAAGGCGGCTGGCGCGCCCCTTCGCAGCGAGATCATCAGCGGCTTCGGCGGCAAGCAGGTGCTTGTCGACGACCCCTCCGGGAACCCGGTGGAGATCTTCCAGCCGGCGTAAGGCGCTATTCCCCGATTCGTCGGGATCGCAACAATGCGATGGGGTCCCATGCGGGCCCCTGAATGCCGTTTCCAGTGATTGCTATTCGCCGCACTCGGGGACTCTTCTTTCCCGCGAGGTCATAGTTCACGTAGGTGCGGTTACTGAACTCACGCCTGCCCGTGCGTGGAGCCAGCGCCTTTTGAGGCACCTCGTTTCCGCGCAGATCGGTGGGCACGAGGAGATCGATCGCAGCGTCAGCCTCAGTACGGGTGAGCGACCTTCGAGGATGGCGGGGGTAGAGCACCAGGATCCGCGGATTTGCCAGGTCGTCGTGGTCGTAGACAACAAACGTCCGATACAGCGGCTGCTCGTCTTGCACCTTGACGAATCCGCGATTGGTGGCCGCGGCAGTGGTCGTTCCGTAGTACAGCGCGAGACTGGTCGCCGCGGCACGTGCGGTCCAGTCGTCCGGGTCGTGGGTCATTCCTACAAGCTGACTCTCGACCTCCCGGTTCCGCACATCAGACGAAAGAGCCACCCAGTTCGCGAGGTCCTTCTTACCGGCGGACACCAATCTCGGGATCCATGCGGAAGACTTGTTCAAAATCTCCTCTGCGGCCACCCACTCCAACGAGTTGAAGTAGCGAACTTCCGGCTCGACTCCCGTCCGCTCCACCAGCAGATCAAAGACCCACGCTGCAAGCCTTGCATCGTCGCGGACCCGGTAGGGAAGTCCCCAGATGAAGGCGGACGCGACGCCTGGGGATCGGAGCTCAGCGGACTTAACGTCCTGAAGCACTCCCTCGAGTTCCGCCCACTCCTCGGGGAACTGAGGCTCGATGTCGTCGAACGTCTTACCCAGCTCTTCAGCAGCGACCGCCCGGACCAACGAGTCGGCGTGGTCGAGGAAGCCAACCAATATTGGGCGGGCACGGGGTGCGCTGTCACCCCAGGGCCAGAGCCGGATTTCTGCGATCAACCTCCCGGGCGTATCCAGCCCCTGAGCCCCCAGTCCCTGGAGCCATTCGAGGATGAGCACCTGGTGCAGATGGTGAAACGTCCGCAGGCCTCCGAGGCCGCGGGAGAACGCCTCGATCGCTCCGGGAGCTCGGGCCTCGCGCGCGTCCAATGCATCGAAGATGGGCCGTAGCCGCGCCCGCGCTTCCGACACCTTGGGCCACACAAAGTCGTAGCGGTCGCTGGCCTCGTCTGCGATTGCCCCACCGAGCCGCTCCGCCGCGTGGTCTGAGAGAAGCGGTCGATCGTCATCGGCAATCGCGTCGTCCCGATCCATGAAGGCCAGGAGCCGTTCAAAAGCGCTATCCCAGTCTCGGCCATCCGACTTCTCGGATCGCGTCGGCCAAGAGATCGCAAAGAGTTCCTCTACTGCGCCATCGCTCTCTTCGTTCACCAGACCAAGGATAACCACGGTGTCCAAGGGTTCGGGCAGTGCGGCGCGCTGGGGCCGGGCTCCATCAGGCGAAGAACAAAACGACCCCGAGGGTGAGACCCACAAGAACGGCAAGCCCTCCGCCAAGCATCCCGCAGCCTTCGAAGCACCCTAATGCATAGCCCTTCAACTGCTCATCGGTTTCGCTGAATCTGATTGGCTCTTGTGTGAGGTCTGAGTCGCGCCGAGCGCGCCCTTCCGGACGCGCCTCTGACATACTTCGCTGGTGCCGGAGCGACCGCTTGCGCTGTTCGTAACGCTTTCCGCCTTTGCCAACCGCCTTCACGGCGACGAGCGCGGCACGGTCGATCGCCAGCACAACTCCCACGGTGAACCGACCCTTGGGCGAAACGACGCTCGGCTCGGGTTCGAGTCCAACATCCTCTCCGCGCCGCCAATGCATTTCACCACCCTACTCCGCTCGGCGATCGAATCCGCGATCCAGGAAGCATGCGACTTCCGCGACTGGCAACTGCTCGCCTGCCACTGCCGGACGAACCATGTCCACGCCGTCATCGGCACCGACGCTGAGAGGGACGAGGTCATAGCGCGCCTGAAGGACCGCTGCACAAGACGCCTTCGCACCGCGAAGCTCATCGCAGCCAATCAGCCGCTCTGGGCCAGAGGCGGCAGCGCTCGCTACCTGTGGACTGAAACAGATATCGAAAACGCCTGCGAATACACCATGAACGCCCAGGGAGATCTCATCCCGGGCACCAAACTCTGGAACGAGCGGCACCAGTCAGAGGCGCGTCCGGAGGGGCGCGCTCGGTAGTTCAGGCCACGACGCCCCGGGCGCTGGAACGAACGGCACTGCTCGTGGCTATCTCGCTGGGGCCTGCGAGCGCGCCGTTCCCGACGCGTCTCTGACTCGGGTGCTACCCACCGAAGGCCGCGATGCGGTTCGGCTGTTCGTAGGGCATGCGGCCGATGTCGGCGATGGCGGCGGCGATGTCCAGGCGAGGGACGGGCTGGGGCTCGGCGCAGTAGACGAAGGCCGCGGCCGAGTAGTCGTCGACGCGTTCGGCGATGCCGCTGGCGAGCAGCCCCGGCGCGGCGTTCTTCGTCCAGCCCGAGCCGGCTGCCGGGTTCGTGCGGCTGTACTCCTCGAACTCCTTCTCCTGGCCTTCGCGGAAGGAGTTGAAGCCGATCTGCTGGATCGTCACCTTCAGGCTCTCGCGGAAGACGATTGGGTCCGGGATGTGCCAGCGGTAGAAGCTGAGGAAGTCCGGCACGCCGCCCTGGCGTTCCGGCGGGCGGGCTTCGAGCGGCGATCCTGCGTAGTGCGCGAAGTGGGCGCCCATGCCCCACGCGCTGCCGACGTAGTCCTCCAGGCCGGTGCCGCAGATGGTCGGCAGGTCACCGTCGCCATCGAGGAAGACCTTCACTTCGCCCTCGCCGTACCAGGCAGCGGCGTCGATCGTCCGAACACCGACTGCGCAACCGAGGAAGCGGCCCGGCCCCTTGAATTGGTCGGCGATGACGAAGTCTCGGTACATCACGGTCGGGTTTTCGCGGCGGAAGCTGACGTGGAGGTAACCCGCGTCCTCCGGCAGCTGGTTTTGGAGTGTGTAGTCCAACTGGTAGTAGAACGGAAGCGTCCGGTTCGAACTGTTGGTGATGGCCATGCGGAAGCGCTTCTTGAACGGCATCGGGAAGTAAGCGTTGAAGCCGCGGCCTTCCTGCGCCGAAGCCATGGCAGAGTGGTAGGGCACCGGCCGTCCGCACGGCAGCCCAAAGAAGTCGAGCGCCGGGACGGAGATGGAAGGTTCGCTCGCGCCGTCGTAGTAGACCTCGAACCAGAGGGCGCGCATCACTTCCGGTCGGGCCGGCGGGAAGGTCATCCAGATGTGGCGGAGGGTGCCCGGGCCTTCGATGTCTGCCAGCTCGACCGTCTCGCCGGTCTGGAGCAGACGCGAGGGCGCTCCCTTGCGGCCCCCATGAGCCGTGCCGCCCGCGCCACGCGCGCCGGTCGGGTTTTCGAACGTGATCGCGCGGGAATCAAGCGAGAGGTCGATGCGGGAAGGGTCGAGGTCGTGCATCGGCGGTTTGTAGATGATGGCGGCGGGCTTGTCGAGAGCAGACGTGGCGATCGGGCGGCGGCGCGGGTTGTTCACGCCTTGACGGGCCGCGGCCATAGTCGCCGCTGTGGTAAAGAGCGCAGCGGTCTCTCGTTCCTCGGAATTGTCTTCGATGAGCCCAAGATTGCGCGGGTGCGGGTTGCCTACGGCACGGCCGCGCTCGGCCCTGATGACGACTCGAACTACGACGTCGCCGTCATGGACAACTTCATCTACGGAGAACCTCAGGCAATCAAGAAATAGCCGGATTCAGCCAGCCTGGATGTAGGTCTCCGTCGAATCGGGATCGAGGGAGAGGAAGATTTCCTCTTCCTGCGCGATGTTGAGGCGGAGGATGGCGCCCAGCGAGTAGAGGGTGCGCCGGAGGTCGATAAGGTCTTCGACGTCTGGCGCAGCTGGATCGAGGGTCGCCGTAATACGTTCGAACGAGCGCCCGAGGTGGAAGATCTCCTGGTGGGTGCGACTCATCGCCGCCAGGGGATCTTCGCCGTCCATCTGTTCGGCGAGGGTTGTGTAGACCTCACGTTCGTCGTTTCGTTCGTGTGCCAGGACTTCGGCAAGAGTCGCGCTGAGGTTCGCAATCTTGTCTCGGAGAGCATCCGGCGGGAGTTCAAAGAGCACGTCGGCGCTATCGCTGAAGACCTGGATCTTTGGAATCAGACGCCGGTGTTCGGCTCGAAGCTCATCAGCGACCGCGGCCGGCAGGGCTGGCCGGGAGGACCGCCGCCCTCCGCTCAGTGCCCGCAGGGCATTCAAGATTGCGGCAGCATCGATGCCTTCCTGGAGGACTGCCCCGACGACCGGGGTGAGCAAGCCCGCGGTGGCGAATCCCATTGCGACGAATGAGAGCGCCATGCCCGCCACCATGCTCTGGATGGCGATGCTGCGCGAGCGGCGGGCGATGTCGAACGCTTCGAGGAGCCGGTCCAGGCGGTCAACGACGAGGACGATGTCTGCCGCCTCGGAGGATGACGTAGCGCCTCGCGCGCCCATTGCCACGCCAATATCGGCGGCGGCAAGCGCGGGGGCATCGTTGATGCCATCGCCGACCATGATCGTGACACGCCGTCCTTGGGATTCGCGCACCGCCGCGACCTTCTCTTCCGGGGCAAGCTCCGACATCACGCGATCCACGCCGATTGCGCCGCCGACTGCATCGGCGATTGCGGCGTGGTCGCCGGTGAGCATCACGATTTCGGCGATCCCTCGGCGCTTCAGCAGGCGCAAAACGCGCGGTGCATCTGGCCGGATGGGGTCGTCGAACAGGAACGCTCCCGCCACGCAGCCATCGATCGCCGCGAACATCACCGAACCTTCGTGGCGCATCACGCGGTGGTGGAAGCGTTGCTGCTCGGGGCCGTTGGATGTCGACTCCGACACCCATGGGAAACTGCCGAGGCGCACCAGTTTGCCATCCACCATGCCCTCGATGCCTGCCCCCGCCTGTTCTCGCACCGCCGTCGGCATCACGAGGCGCAGATCCCGGTCACGAGCGCTCGCGACGAGGGCGCTCGCGAGGACGTGAGACGACAGCTGATCGAGCGATGCGCCAAGGCGGAGTAAATCCGCTTCATCGACGCCCGTCTCTGCCAGCAAGGAACGCCGAACGCGTGGCGAGCCGAGCGTGATCGTCCCCGTCTTGTCCATGTACAAAGCACGGGCGCGGCCGAGGGTTTCGATCGCTGCCCCGCCTTTGACGACGACTCCCCTCCGCGCTGCTCGCGAGACCCCCGACACGATTGCTATCGGCGCTGCCAGGAGCAGTGGACACGGCGTCGCCACAACGAGGACGGACAGTGCTCGAACCGGATCGGATGAGATGAGCCAGGCAAAACCTGCTGTCGCCAGTGTTACCGGGACGAAGATCACTGCGTACCGGTCGGCCAGGCGGACAAGTGGCGCCTTCGAGAGCTGAGCCGCCTGCACCATGCGGACAATCCCGGCGTAGGTGCTCTCTTCGGCTGTGCCGGTGGC
>JBDTNM010000200.1:0-6189 GCA_039933735.1 bacterium
CGCTCATTCATCGCGTGCATGGTGGGTTCAGTGGCGCACTTGATCACTCCGGCGCGGATTCCGGTAGTCGAAACGCCCTGGGTGATGTCCCGAATGAAGTGGTCTGCCATCTCCTTGTCGTCGCGAAGTTGGAAGTGAAACGGATGCTCCGTGTAGTAGATGCCAGTCGCGGCGATGATGTTCACTCCCGAACGTCGGCTGGCCTCGGCTATCAAGGTCACGTCGCGTCCGAGGTCGATTGGGGTCAGGTCGACGATTGATGTGATTCCTGCCTCCTTCGCCGCCTTCAGACGCGTGACGGCCCGATCCAACTCGTGCTCGCGGTCGAACATCTCCGGGTACTGCTGGTACATCGCGCCCCAGCCGACGCGCACATGTTCGTGCATGAGCGTGAAGCCGAGGTCGTTCGTGTCGATCGGGCCGGTGGATGATTGGATGGTTGTCATGCGACGGCTCCCGGTGAGGTGTGGCCGCACGATACAGGAAGCATCACGGCTGTAGAAAAGCGCTACAGCTTCGCCAGTAACCACTCCTCGGCCAGGCGGATGACGTCCGGACCGATTTCGAAGTGCGTGCCCGGGAGCCAACGGATGTCCTTCTCGCCGGGAATGGCCGCGTAGAGCGCTTCGGTCTTTTCCCTTGGGATGAGCTGGTCCTGGAGCTTTCCGACCACGCGGACGGCAACGTTGCCGAGACGGGGGACGTCGGCATCGGGGCCTTCGGTGGCGCCAACCAGGCCGCCCTCACCGACGAGGCAGAACGCCGCCGCCTTGAATCGCCCGTCACGTGCGACCGCCGGGATCCCGAGCATGCTGCCCATGGAATAGCCAACGAAACCGAGCCGGTCCATGTCGACGGGGAATTCCTCCGCCAGGAGGTCGATCATGGTGGTGACTTCCGCCGCGAACTGCGTACGGATTGCCGGGTACTGCTCCGGGTTGCGAAACAAGGACATTGGGTCGGCGGACGCTCGCTCACCGTGCAGAGGCGCATCCAGGCCGGCGCAAATCCAGCCTCGCTTCGCCCATGCGCGGGCGATCTCGGCGACGAAATAGTCTTCCTTGCTACCCATGCCCGGGTGCTGAATCAGGACGAACGGCATCTTCTCTTCGTGGTTCACGGGCAGGTAGAGGAGCCCGGGCACATGCTGGTCACCCTGGTGGAACCAGAACTGAACCTCGCGCAGTTCGCCCATCTGATTTTCATGCTTTTGCAATACGTCGGTCATCGTGACCGCAATCTACAGGCGACCCGCAGAACTGTCTCGACTATTGACACTTAGCGCGGCCGGGCGAACGATGCTCGCAAGCGACTCGAACGCACGCCTAGTCCGCTTCGGCGGAACGGGGGAACCAGTTTTCGGGGCGAGTCCGCAAGGGCGTCCTTCCTGTGGAAGGTTCGCGACGGCGGAGCGGCCATCTCCGGTCGCAGCCCGGCAGCTAACCTCGTAGGCGTTGGAAGAACCTCGATAGAGGCGTCTTCAACTATGGCTATCCTGGCTCGCCGATCCCCGTCGACAGCCCTCGCCGCCCCATCAGCCCCGGTTGCACTCCCCGTTTACGCGTCAACGCATCTGCGTGAACGCATGTGGAACATGCTGCCGCTGAGCATCTCTCTCCTTCTCGCCAGTTTCGTGTTCTGGGGCCCGTTCTACGCCCCGTGGCCGTACGCCATCCTTTCAATGGCTTTCTTCGGTTACTGGCTGGTCCGCTCCTATTCCGTAGCCATTTCGTGCTGGGTTGGCCTGCACCGCATCGAACAATGGCAGAAGACCAACTGGCTGGCCAAGTACTGCGCCTGGCTCCCGGGCCACCCCGAAGCCGATAAATGGGAATGGCCCCGCCACATGGTCATCATCCCCAACTACAAAGAGAGCGAAGAAGGCCTGTCGCGAACCCTCGACTCGCTCGCCGCTCAGGCGAATGCCAACCAGATGGTCATCGTCATGGCGATGGAAGCGCGCGAAGCCGACGCCCACGTCAAGGCGGAACGCCTGGTGAGCCGCTATCGGGAACGCTTCCACCATATGTTCGCGACCTTCCATCCCGCCGGCCTCCCCAACGAGACACCCGGCAAGGGTTCGAACGAGGCATGGGGCGCTCGCGAGGCGTACATCCACCTCATCGAAGAGCGCAGGGAAGAGATCAGCCGCTTCACGGTCACGAGCTGCGACGCCGATGCGGTCTTCCACCCGCGCCATTTCGAAGCGCTCAACTACCTTTTCTTGACGGCGAAAGACCGGTACCGGACGTTCTGGCAGCCGACGATCTTCAACAGCAACAACATCTGGGACATCCCCGCGCCTTTGCGCATTCCTGACGGCCTTTCTGGCATCAACCGGCTATCGAACGTCATCCTGCCAGGCAGCGTGAAGTTCCCGACCTCCTGTTATTCGCTCAGCTGGCAGATGCTGAACGAGGTCGACTACTGGGACGAGGAAGTCATCCCCGAGGACTGGCACCTGTACCTGAAGTGCTCGTACACACTGGGCGACCGCGTCAATGTAGAGCCCCTCTTCCTGCCCCTGGGCAACGACTGCGTGCTTACGGATGGCTATTTCAAGACGTTGAGAGCGCACTACGCGCAGAGCCTGCGCCACGCTTGGGGCGCCAGCGACATCCCGTACGCCTGGCGCGGGGCGCGAAATCCCAACTCGCCGCTAAGCCGGAAGCGAAAGCTGTTGCTGGCGAGCGCGGTCACGAAGGTTCACTCTTTGTGGGTGGCACAGTGGTACCTGGTAACGCTCGGTGTGCTGCTTCCTTCGAAGATGGCCGGTACCTGGGGCGCTCCCCTGCCGCGCTGGTGGACTCACCGGTATGCAGTGCCGGGCACTGGCTGGCATCCTGAGCAAATCATCCACCCGAGCAAATGGTTCGCGTTCGACCACGGTGGCCTGCTCGAATTCACAATGTGGCTGAACGCAGCGGGCATACTCGTTGGCATTTGTATCATCCCGCTCTTCATTATGGGCGCGGTTGAATATCGCCAGCGCGGTCCACGACCCGCTCACATCTCGCGCTTGCGGGCCTATACCAGCGTTGCGGTGTGGCCGCTTATGGCCGTGATCACGTTCTTCTTCGCATCGATGCCGGCGCTTCACGCGCAGTTCAAGCTGTTTAAGGGCGATGGACTGGTGTACCGAGTTGCTGAAAAAGGCAGCCGCCGGGTGGCCGTCCCGGCGACGGCTTCGGCACATGCCGAAGCCGAAACCATGGGAGCCGTCGGCGGCGGCCAGTAACCACGACGGTCCGAATGGCAAGCCTGAAGGGGGGACGAGAAATCGTTCCTCTTTCGCGTTCGGATCGGTTGTGGGGCTCGGACGGCCCGCTCAAGGGCGGCCTCGCGCTCTGGCGGCTAACCTTCCATCCGCCAGAAGCCTAGAATCGACCTCACACATCCCTCGGAGGGCGCCATGCCTGAGTTCATCGATTACCGGCTTGAAGACCACGTCGGCATCATCACTTTGAACCGCCCGGAGGTGATGAACGCCCTCAACCGCCAGATGTACGCGGAGCTTGAGCAGGCATTCCGCGATGCCAACAAGGATCCAGAAGTCCGCTGCGTACTCCTCACCGGGAATGGCCGCTCGTTCTGTTCCGGCGATGACGTAAAACAGATCATGCTAGGGGAACAGCGCGACGAGACGGTGACTCGCCTCCGGGATTCGAAGCCGAAACCAACCCCCGCGGCCGCGGCCGCCCTTGAGTGCGACAAACCGGTGATCTGCGCGGTCAATGGCGCCGCGGTTGGTTGGGGGATGGACCTCACTCTGTTCGCGGACATCCGGATTGCCTCCGAAGCGGCGAAGTTCGGTGAACTGTTTATCAAGCGTGGGCTTGTGGCCGATCTTGGCGGTCTATGGCGCCTGCCGCGCGTGGTGGGTCCCTCGAAGGCGGCGGAACTTCTGTTTACCGGCGACATCATTTCCGCCCAAGAAGCGGAGCGGATCGGGCTGGTATCGAAGGTAGTGCCGCCTGCCGAACTCCTCGACACCGGCATGGAAATGGCACGGAAGATTGCGGCCAATCCTCCGATCGCCCTGCGCTACATGAAGGAAGGCCTGCGCCGTTCGGTGCATGCCTCGATGGCGGAGATGGGCGAGTACGTAGGGAACTCCCTGGCCTACCTGTTCACCACGGAAGACCATCACGAAGGCGCCATGAGCTTCGTCGAGCGGCGAGAGCCGGTGTTTAAGGGAAAATAGCCGGCACTTTGGACGCGCGACAGCGGTCCCAGCCCCGAGAACGTTCACGTTACTCCGTCTCAGACGCTCACTTCGTTGATGAGCGACTCGCCCTTCGCCATTCGTGCAAGGTTCGGGAGGAAGTAGTCCGTCGCCACCCGCCTGTCGTTTCCCCGGGAGGTGCTGGAGTTGTGTGGGGAGACAATGACGTTCGGCATGTCCCAGAACGGCGAGTCCGGCTCAAGAGGTTCCCTATAGAACACATCGAGGTAGGCGCCGCCGAGTTGGCCCGACTGAAGTGCTTCGATCAGTGCCGGCTCGTCGACGACTTCTCCGCGTGCGATGTTGAGGACGTGGGCGCCCTTGGGCAGAGCTGCCAGGACCTCTCGGCTGACCACGCCACGAGTCTCATCGGTGAGCGGGCAGGCGAGGACTAGCCAGTCTGTCCTCGGGGCAACCTCGAGAAGCCGGGAGGGCGGGAGAACTTCGGAGACGGGATCGCCTTCGCGGTACGGGCTGCGCCGAACTCCGATCACGTTCAAGCCAATCGCGGCGGCAATCCGACCGATTTCAGCACCAATCGCGCCCAGACCGACGACGGTCATGGTCTGACCGACGAGGTCGGGCGGGGTCTGAGCCCCACGAATCGGTTCCCATGCCTTCCGCCGCTGTGACTCGCCCCATGGGAGGAATCCGCGCGCGAGCAGTAACATCCCGCCGATCACTGCCTGGGCGATTGGCTTCGCGGTGGACCCGGACGAGGTGGTCATTCGGATGCCCCGCTTGAGCAGTTCCTGGAACACGGCGTTATCGACGCCAGCACTCATCACGTGAATCCATTTCAGGTTCGGTGCGGCCCGCACTGTTCGAAAAAAGGACCGAGAAGAACTCGGATAGACGTCCAGCGAAAAGAAGGCATAGTCGAGCGTCGCCAACACTTCCTCGGCAAATGGCTCTTCGTCATCACCGGGGAGCACCAGCTGCTCGATTCCCGGGTAAGCAGCGGCTATTTCGGCTGCATAGAGATTGTTGATGTGGCGTGAAACAAGGAGTGTCGGCATGCCGAGCATTGTGCCCGGTTCAGTCTGAGGCGAACAGACGGCGACAGATGAAAACGGTCCTGCGGCCGCCCAGCGTCGTCAGTAGCAACGTGACCGGCGAACCTTCGAGCTTTCCCAGCAGCTTCCGCAAGTCATCTGGCTCCACCGGAAAGGCCCTGCGGCGGATTTCGTCTGGTTTCCAGCTGCCGGCCCGAAGCCGTTCTTTCAGGCGGGCGACCGAAAACGGGAGCGATTCGAGCACCTCGAAGGTCGCCGCGAACGGCGAAAACGCAGGTTCCGGCGCCGTGAGGTAAGCGATGTATGGGTCCATGAGCCTTGCCCCCAGCCGGTACGCCAGGTGCGTGACCAACGTCGCCCGGGTCACGCAGGACTCTGGATCGAAGAGGACCGGGCCAACACCGACGGGCTCGGCCGAGGCTTCGGGCTCGTCCGAGTCCAGGTTGACTCCTGCAGGGAGGAGCGTGGCGCGGCGCAGGCCGGGACGAACGTCCGCGCCAAACCAAACTGCAGTTTCACGCATGGAACCACCAAGTTGGACGGCTTCCAGTTCCGCTGCTGACGGAACGAACTCCGCGCCGAGGCCCGGGGGCGCCTTGATAACGGCTGCTTTCGCCCGGTTCGCCAACGCGAGGGCCACATCCCAGGGCGGCGAAAATGCCGAGGGATCGAAGCGCCGCGGGCCGCCTTCTCGTCTGGACGGGTCTATTACGACCGCCATGCGGCCAATGTCGAACGGGGGCGACGCCGCATCCCCTCGGGCCACAGAAACGCCAACGTTGGCGGCCGCGAAGAGCGCGTGGGCCGGATCGCGCTCTAGGCCTACCGCGTGGAGCCCGCTGGCCGCCAACGCCGTGAGGTCCCCGCCGAGACCGGCGGTGAGGTCTGCGACGGGCAAACCCCACGAAGCGAACCTCGCGGACCGATGAGCGGCGACGAGGGGGTGGG
>JBDTNM010000201.1:0-6163 GCA_039933735.1 bacterium
TGAAACCGGTCTTGGGGGCCGAATATGCGTTCCCGCTGGCAATCGCGAGCTTCCGTGCCTTCGTCCGCAGGCGCAGGCTGTTCGCCATCACACTGACCGAACTGAAGGCCATCGCAGCCCCGGCGAGCACCGGGTTGAGCAGCCCGAAGGCTGCGATCGGGATGGTGATCACGTTGTATCCGAACGCCCAGAGCAGATTTTGGCGGATTGTTTGTAGAGTCGCGCGGGAAAGCGCGATCGCTTCTGCAATCTTCGAGACATCACCGCTGAGAAGCGTTATGTCCCCTGCTTCGATAGCGGCATCGGCGCCCGTGCTCATCGCGATGCCGACGTCCGCCTGTGCGAGGGCCGGCGTGTCGTTGATGCCATCGCCCACCATCGCGACGGACAATCCCTGGCCTTGCAATTCACGGATGAGCGCCAACTTGTCTTCCGGCCGCGCACCCGCTCGGTACTCCGCAACTCCGGCCCGCTCAGCGACTGCTGCGGCGGCTCGCTCGTTGTCACCGGTCATCATGATCACGCGGAGGCCCTGAGACCTGAGCGACGCGACGGCGCGGGCGGCGTTCGCCTTCACGTCGTCGAAGATTCCGAGCACGCCCTCAACCCGGCCATCAATCGCGGCCACGATAACGGTCCGCCCCGACGACTCCAGTTCACGAATCCGTTCTGCGACCCTGCCGTCAAGGTTGAACCCGTAGTCGGCCAGCATCGCGGGATTCCCGGCCAAGACGAGCTTGCCCTCGATCATCGCCTGGATGCCGCGGCCTGTGACCGCTTCGAACTGACTCGCCGGCCACAAATCGATGCCAGCATCCACGGCGCGGTCAACGATGGCGCGGCTCAGGGGGTGTTCGCTCGGCGATTCCGCCGAAGCGACCACCTTCAGGAGTTCGCTTTCGGAAAGCTCGCCGAACAGTTCGATTTCCAACACCTGGGGCCGGCCTTCGGTCAGCGTTCCGGTCTTGTCCAACACGATCACGTCAAGCGACTTCGTGCGTTCGAGCACTTCGGCGTTTCGAACGAGAATCCCGCGTTCGGCGCCGAGGCCGGTGCCCACCATGATCGCTGTGGGCGTGGCCAGCCCGAGTGCGCACGGGCAAGCGATGACGAGGACCGCCACAGCAGCGACCATGCCATCCTGCCAGCTCCCTCCAAGCGTGCCCCAGGCCAGGAACGTCGCTGCAGCCAGCAGGATCACGACCGGCACGAAAATCGCGGCGACCTGGTCGACCACTTTTTGGATTGGAGCCTTCGAGCCCTGGGCTTCTTCGACCATCCGCGCCATTCGGCGGAGGACCGTTTCGTCGCCGACCGCCGTCGCTTCGACTCGGATCACGCCGTTCTGGTTGATAGACCCGCCGACCACGTGATCGCCAGATGTGCGTTCGACCGGGATGGATTCGCCCGTGAGCATGGATTCATCAATGGTCGATTGGCCCTCGCGGACGATGCCGTCGACCGGAACTCGTTGTCCGGGGCGCACTACGAACAGGTCGCCCGGCGAGAGCTGCTCCGCCGGAACTTCGACTTCGACGCCATTACGCAGCACGGTCGCTGTCTTTGCCCCAAGGCTGAGGAGGGATCGAATCGCAGCTGAGGCCGCGCCCTTCGAAGACTCTTCGAAGTACTTGCCCATTGTGATGAAGACCAGCACGGCTGCGCTCACATCGAAGAACATGTGCCGATGGTCATTCGTTATGACGACCCAGGCGCTATACACGAACGCAACGGACGTCCCGAGGGCGACCAGTACATCCATGTTCGGGTTCATGTGCCGCAGCGAGATCCACGCCCCGCGATAGAAACGCCATCCAAGCCCAAGCTGGATCGGCGTCGCGAGCGCCAGAACGATCCATCCATGCAGCTTCGGATCGTCGTTGATATGCATGCCTGCGATGTCCATCGACATCGCGAGGATGATCGTTGGGATCGCCAGTGCCCCGAAAATGAGCAGCTGGAGTCTCGTCGAGCGCGCATGCGAAGCTCGCTCGGTCGCTCGCTCTTCCTGCTTCTTGGTCGGAGTCGCGACATAGCCCGCCTTCTGGACGGCAGCGGCGAGCGTGTCGAACTCGACTGCCTCCGCGAACGTCACGCGTACAGTCTCCGCCGCGAGGTTTACGCTCGCTGTTTCGACACCGGGGACTTTCGCTAGAGCCCGCTCAACCCGGCGGACGCACGAGGCGCAGGTCATCCCCGTGATGTCGAGCGTCACGGATGAATCAGTTGTTGCCATGGGAAAACCTTCCTGGTTATTACGAAGTGCTACCTGGCGGCGGCTTCGTAGCCCTCTTCTTCAACCGCGGCGATGAGCGCCGCGAGATCGACGGTGTCAGCGGTGACGGTCGCCTTCTTGTCCTCGAGGCTAACGACAGCGTCGGAAACGCCGGCGACGTCCTTCAGCGCAGTCGTGACAGCGTTCACGCAGTGGTCGCAAGTCATACCGGTGATGTTCAATTCAATCGTGGTTGCCATTGGAATCTCCTTTGCCGTTTGGCGGTGTTGGTTTCAGGCTTCCACCGGGCCCTGGACCCGGTAGAGGCGAAGAAGTTCGGATACAGCCTTGTCCTCCTCGCCGCCCGTCATCATGTCTTTGACGTGGGTGCGGAGGTGGCCTTCGATGACGAGTCCATCCAGGCTGCGAAGCGCCTTCTGGATAGAGAGCGAGAGGTCGAGGACGTCCATGCAGTAGCGGTCGTCCTCAAGTTGTTTTTCAAGAGCCTGCACCTGCCCGGCGACAATTTTCATTCGCCGCAGTGCCAGCCTTCGGGTTTCGGGGGTCATTCCAGACCTCCTTCATAGGGTACCCCCCTATCCTAATGCGGAAGTCGGCGAACTTCAAGAGTTTCGAGTCTCGTCCTTTCGGCGGAGGGCTCGCTTGTGCCAGAATCCGGGCGCTATGCGAATCGAAGACGACAACGGAATTTCGAAGCTCCTCCTTGGCGAGGAGCGCCAACTTTGCGGCGGCTTTGGCTTCACCGAGGGCCCGATTTGGATCGCCGAAGACGATGCGCTCGTCTTTAGCGACATACCGGGGAACCACATGCATCGCTGGCGGCCGGGGAACGTCACTGCCGAGACGTACCGACGCCCGAGCGGATGGTCCAACGGAATGACACTCGACTCGCAACAGCGGCTCGTAGTTTGTGAACACGGCGGGCGGCGAGTCTCAAGGGGCTACTACGCCACTCCGACCGTCACCGACACACTCGCCGATACCTGGGATGGCAAGAAACTCAACAGCCCTAACGACGTTGTCATCCATTCATCAGGCACGATCTTCTTCACCGACCCGACCTACGGGATGGATACGGGACGAGTACCCGCGTTCGGGTCTCCGGGCCAAACGGCCGAACTTGATTTCCAGGGGGTCTATCGGATCGATCCGGACGGCACGGTCAGCCTGGCAGTGGCTACGGGCTTCACACAGCCGAATGGCCTCGCGTTTTCGCCCCAGGAGAATACGCTCTACATCGGCGATTCCCAGGAGCGCCTGATCTGGGCCTATGACGTCGCCCCAAACCTCTCGCTCTGGAACCGCTCACTGTTCGTTGACCAGCACGAGGATCCACGCCGCGGCGCTCCGGATGGTATGAAGGTCGACACCGAAGGCCGTCTTTGGACCACAGGCGCCGGTGGCGTGTCGGTCCATTCACCCGACGGCACCTATCTCGGCGTCTTCGAGATGGACGAGCACGCAGCCAATCTGACCTTCGGCGGCCCCGAATTCTCCACACTCTTCATGACCGCAGGCACCAGCGTCTACGCGATTGAAACAGCCGTACGCGGCGTTGTTCCTGGCTCTCGCTAGCGGAGCCCAATCGCCCCCGAGGCCTGGAGACGCTCGATTTCTTCCCATTCGAAGCCGAATTCGAGCAGCACCTCTTCGGTGTGTTGCCCATATTCCGGCGCCGGCTGGCGAATCTGTCCCGGGCTCGATTCGAGCTGCACCGCAGGGCCGACAATCTTCCGCCGCTCACCGGACGGGTGGTCATACTCGACGATGTACTCGTTCGCCACGACTTGCGGGTCCTCGATGATCTGGGCGTAGTCCTGAATTGGGGCGCACGGCAATCCCTGCCCGCAGAGGAATTCAACCCACTCCCATTGGTCTTTCTCAAGGAAGAGCGCATCGAGCTGCTGGATGATCTCTTCGCGGTGCTCGTAGTGGTCAGGAAGCTTGTTGTAGCGCCCATCATCACGCCAGTCCGGGCGGCCAATGGCTTCGCAGAAGGGCTTCCACCACCGGCCGATGAGCGACATGCTCAAGGCTACCCAGCCGCCGTCCTTGCATTGATACACGTTCCACATGGGTGCCGCTTGCTCCCGCGGGCGGCGTGGAGGAACGGCGCCTGTGAACAGTGTGCCGGTGATGTTGAATGACTGGAGCATCACCTGGCCGCCCAGCAGCGAGGCATCGAGTTGTTGGCCCTGGCCTGTACGGGCCCGGTGCCAGAGGGCGATCAAAATCCCGTACGAGAGCGAAATCGCGCCCACCTGGTCCGCCATGCCACCGAACGAGAATATCGGCGCAAGGTCCGGAGGCCCCTGGGTCATCATCGTGCCCCCGCGCGCCTGACCGAGGATGTCCATTGCCGGCCAGGTGCGGTGTGGCCCCCGAGCGCCGTAACCACTCGCTGAGGCGTAAATGATTTGCGGATTTCGCTTACTCAAGTTCGCGTAATTCAGCCCGAGTTTGTCCATCACACCCTGGCGCATGTTCTGGACGAAGACGTCAGCCTGTTCGGCCAGGCGAAGGACGGTTTCGCGCCCTTCCGGGTGCTTAAAATCGACGACGATCCCTCTCTTGTTGCGGTTATGGCTCTGGAAATACGCGTCGCTGACGCCCCGGCCCGGATCGGGTGAATCAGGCCCTTCGATCTTGATCACGTTGGCGCCGAAGTCGGCAAGCATGGCACTCGCGTAGGTGCCCTGTTGCCAGATCGTGCAATCGATGACGGTCAGGCCGGACAACGGCAATCCAGTGTTCGGAACGTCGGGAAACATTGTGGCCTCCATGGCCAGCGCGTAGGCTGCCGGGATTCTGGGAACCTCGCCCCGTCAATGTCAACGGAGGGCTTCAGGCGCGTGAACCATGATCGCGGCCACCGCGGCTTCGCCGCCGTTTGGGATTGGATGAGCCGGCACGAGAGTCCGCGTGAGCGCGAACTGCGAGCCGAAGTTGTCGGCGGCGCCAGGGGGCAAACCCTCGAACTTGGCTATGGCGTCGGGTCGAACTGGCCGTTTCTCCCTCCCGGAGTCGGCTACACAGGTATCGAACCCGACCCGGCTATGCGCCGCCGGGCCGAGGCTCATCGTCCGCATGGCAGGGAACTGACCCTTCTCGACGGCGACGCCCAGGCGCTCGGCTTTCCGGACGACGCCTTCGACACCGTCATCGCCACGCTCGTGTTTTGCACGATCCCGGAACCGCGAAAAGCCCTGGCCGAGGCCATCCGCGTGTTGCGCCCGGGCGGAGAGTTTGTGTTTTTCGAACACGTTCGGGCCGAAGGCGCGGCCGGCTCGTTTGCACAAACCGCCATGACGCCGCTCTGGCAACTCATCGGCGGCGGCTGCCACCTGAACCGCAAGACGCTCGATGCGATCTCCGCGACTGGCTTCGCGTCTGTCTCTTCCCGCCGGATGAAGATTGGGGCGCTCCCTGTCATAGTTGGAAAGGCCGTCAAGAGTCTCTGAATCGACGTCCCGGAGCGTTCATGCGAATCGGCGCACACATCTCCAGCGCTGGTGGTCATCACCTGGTGTTCGAACGTGCCCGCGCCATTGGCGCCGAGGCCGTGCAGCTGTTCATCTCGGCCCCGCAACAATGGAAACTTCCCGCCTGCACGGACGAACAGATCGAGAGCTTTCGCTCGGCGCGCGACGCTGCTGGCATTCCGGCGTTCTTCCACGGCGTCTACCTGATGAACTTCGGCAGCCCTGATGAGGCGATGCTCGAAAAAGCCAAGGCTTCCCTGAAGTCGTATATGCACTTCGCGGGCCTCATGGGCGTCACCGGGACCATCTTCCACGTCGGCAGCCATCTTGGCGCGGGATTCTCGGAGTCCCTGGCGGGCCGGATTGGCGTGATGTTGCGCGAAGTGCTCGAAGAGGAGCCCGACAACCCGGCCCTCCTGATCCTTGAGAACAACGCGGGCCAGGG
>JBDTNM010000202.1:0-6114 GCA_039933735.1 bacterium
CCGGCGAGGCGCTCGGGCCAGGTGGTGGCGAACTGGAGGGCGACCATGCCGCCGAAGCTGCAACCGGCGAGGGCGCAAACATCGATTTCGAGGTCATCGAGCAGATTGGCGAGGTCCTGGGCGTATGCCTCGATGGTGTAGGTATCGAGGTCATCGGGAGCGGTGGTGGCGCCGTGGCCGCGCATATCCGGTGCGATCACGCGGTAGTCGATGCTCAGTGGGCCGGCGACGGGCAGCCACATGCGGTTGTCACTCGTGAAGCCGTGGAGAAGCACAACGGCTGGAGATTCGAGGTCTCCGGCTTCGGCATAGGAGGTAGTGAAGTCGCCGCGGGAGATTTCGGGCATGTGGGAAGCGTACAGGAGGGAGAAAGGAACGGGGAGCAGGGAACTGGAAAGGGCGTCATCGTCGTGGCTTACATGAGGGCGGATAAAGGGCGTCGGTCAGGTTTGATCGCCCCACAGCCCGATGGTATAACTCGCCTTGCTACGCGATTCACAAAGTCGCCCCGGGGTTCGCCGCGCCCGGGAATGTCATGGGGAGGCAGGCCGGTTGGAATTCGCTAATCTTCCGCACGACTTCGCCGAGACGCTCGAGCTTGTATTCGTTGGGATCACGATCATCGTTTCCCTGGCCATCATGGTTGCCTTCGGCGCCTGGTGGCAGAGGTGATGAACCATGGCCGTTGAATCTCCTACCAAGCCGACGATCGCGGATAAGATTTACGACAAGATGTTCCACAACTATGTGTGGAAGTCGATTTTCCGCACGGGATATCCGAACACACCGCGAAACCAGATGCTGGTTGTCGCGACGAACGTGTTCCTCCATCTGCACCCGACTCGTATCCACCGCACCCACGTGAAGATCACGCACACCTACTGCCTTGGTGGCCTCTCGTTCTTCATGTTCCTCGGCCTGACGGTCACCGGCATTCTGCTGATGTTCTATTACGTCCCAAGCGTTGAACGCGCGTACCTGGACATCCAGAACATCACGACGACGGTTGAGTTCGGCCAGTTAATGAGAAACATGCACCGGTGGATGGCCCACGCGATGGTGATCCTGGTGTTCATGCACATGATGCGCGTGTTTTATACGGGCGCTTACAAACCGCCGCGCGAGTTCAACTGGGTGGTCGGCGTCATTCTGCTGGTGCTGACGTTCCTGCTGAGCTTCACCGGGTACCTGTTGCCCTGGGACCAGCTGGCGTTCTGGGCCATCACCGTAGGCACGAACATCGCAGGTTCGGCGCCGGTGCTGGGGCCGAAGACGCGGTTCTGGTTGCTCGGCGGCTTCGAAGTCGGCCCGGACTCGTTGATTCGTTTCTACACGCTGCACGTCATCGGATTGCCGTTGCTCGCCGCGATTTTCATGGCGATCCATTTCTGGCGAATCCGGCGAGACGGTGGCCTCGCACGGCCACTTTAGACGCCCTGACGAACTGAGAAGAGGAAGAGTATGGCAACCGCAGTAGTCGCCCGGCCTGTTGCTCGCCCCCAGGCCCGTGCCCGGGACGAGGAGGTACTCGTCTGGCCGGACCTTGTGTTCGTCGAGTTCATCTCGGCGCTGCTCTTCACGATCACGCTGTTCATCCTCTCCGTGGTGGTGAATGCGCCACTACTGGACCAGGCGAACGCGGACGTAACACCGAACCCATCGAAGGCGCCGTGGTACCTGCTCAACTTGCAGGAACTGCTGCTGCACATGAACGCGGCGATGGCCGGCATCATCATCCCGACGGTATGGCTGATCATTCTCGGCGCGTTCCCCTACTTCGACCGCGAGACGGAAGGCCAGGGCGCGTGGTTCCGGACCGAAGGCTCCGTGAAAATCACGGCGGTGGCCGGTTCGTTCGGCTTCATTGGCACGTGGCTGCTGATCCTCTGGGACTCAGGCAAGGCGGCGTTCCTTATCCACAAATGGTTCCATATCTCCGGCGGCGACTCGTTACGGTTCCTCGAGAACGTGCGCTCGATGCAGTCACAGTTACCGTGGCCGGATTGGTCGCGGAACATCACCTACCTGCCGTTCAACCTGCGCATCCTCGACGGTTCTGGTTCGGGCGGCCCGACGACGTTCCAGCACCTGGACTTCCCGGGCTGGCTGGTTGAGCAAGCGGTGCCGATCGCGGTGCTGTTGGGCTTGCCCTGCCTGATGATTTACACCATGTGGCGAGTCGGCTGGATTGTGAACCGGCGCGATGCGCTGCTGGCGCTGTTCAGCGGGTTTGTTGCCGCATACGGAGTGCTCACGCTGGTTGGTACGGCGTTCCGCGGCCAGGGCCAGGAACTCGTGTTCCCGTGGGAGCTGAAGGTGAGCGAAGGTATCCCCGGTCAGGAGCCAGGACACTAATGGCAGCAGAACCATCCGCCGCCCCTCGGGGGCGAATCGAACGGGCGCGCCAGCAAGAGGCGCGAAAGCTTGCGCGGCGCTCGTTTATGCGCGTCAGCGCATTCGCCGGGGTCATGCTCTTCAGCGGTTCGCTGATTGCCGGGTTCCTCGGCTTCTTCAACCTGCGCGGGCCGAAGGGTTTCGGTGGCGTGGTGAACGTGGCGAAAAGCCGCATCCCGGTGCCGGGCGCCGACCCGGTGCGCATCACGGAAGGCAAATTCTGGCTGGTGAACCTGACTGGCGCCCAGGGCGATGTCCTTGGCGTTGGCGGTATCGGCGGCCTGATGGCGCTCTACTGGAAGTGCCCGCACCTCGGCTGCAGCGTGCCGTGGAACCCGGGCTTTAACGGCGCGACGGTGAACTTCCCCGGCCTTATCGGCTGGTTCCGTTGCCCATGCCACGGTTCGACCTATTCACGCGCTGGCGTGCGTGTCTTCGGTCCCGCGCCGCGGCCGATGGACACGATGGCGCTGACGGTGAACGGCGACGGATCCGTGAACGTGAATACCGGCAAAATCACACGCGGAGCGGCCGACAACCCGTTGCGCGCCACGTCGTACAACGGGTAGCGGGAGGAACGATTGAATACCCAGAAGCAAATCCTCCTGATGATTTCGCTGCTCTTCATCTTTGTGGGTGGGTGCGCCGTATACACGGCGGTCGACCTGCCTGTGCGAGCGAGGGACCAGCAAGCGTGGGGCCAGGACCAGTCGCTTGAGCGCGGGGCCTTGCTGTTCGCGAACAACTGCCGCACATGCCACGGAAGCACGGGCCAGGGCGGCGTTGGCCCGCAGCTGCGCGCCAACGAGGCAACGAAATTCCAGGACCAGGATCCGCTCGTCTTGAAGGCGAACCGCGCGCTTATCCAGCGGACGCTGTACTGCGGCCGCGCCGGTACGCTCATGCCCGCCTGGCTGAACACCAACGGCGGCTCCCTGAACGCGGTACAGCTCTCGCACATCATCGACTTCCTGACGTACCCGGTGGCGGACGACGGCACGGGCGAGATGACCTCGAAGTGGTGGGCTACGGCCGAAGAGTTCGCCCACAACCTGAACGATGAAGTGGCTGTGCTCGTCGGTGGCGATACGCTGGCGACGATTGCGAAGGCCCACGGCATCGGCCCGAAGGAACTCGCGGCAGCGAATAACCTGCCCGTCGACGGCATCCTGAAGCAGGGCACGGAGCTGAAGATCCCCGGGTTCAAAAATGACCCGAATGGCTTCATCTACACCGCTTACAAGGACAACGAGACGATCACGAAGATTGCGGAAGCGCAGTTCGTTGGCGCCATCATTTTGGCGGACCTGAACAACATCAACTACGACTTCACCGAAAAGCGCGGGGTGGCGACGTTCGCGCTTGCGACCGCCGAGGGCGCTGAAATCCCGGGGCTGTTCCCCGGCGACAAACTGAAGTTGCCGCAGGGCGCGACTTATCAGGTTGCGTCCGGCGATTCAAAGCTGACTATCACTCAGCGCCACGGGATCACCGTCTCGGCGCTTGAGGCGCTGAACAAGGACATTACGAGCCTTGCGAGCGATGCGCCGTTGGCGTTCGAAAAGACGCTGACGTTGCCGAAACCGACGGTGATTGTCCAGGAGGGCCAGGCGCTTGGGACGATTGCGCAGCAGCACGGCGTCAAAGCCGAGGACCTTGCCACCGAGAACGGCAGCACGGTCGACGCAACGCTGGCGGCAGGGACCGCTTTGAAGTTGCCTTCGGGTACCAAGTACACGGTGCAAACCGGCGATACCTGGGAAGAGGTGGCGGCGGCGCACGCGACGACAGCGGCCGAGCTGGCCTCCGCGAACGGCGCGAAGGAGACGGAGACGTTGAGTTCCGCGGTTATCCTGCAGTTGCCTCAGATCGACGCCTATACCGTTCAGGGCCAAACGCTTGCCCAGGTGGCGGCGGGCTACGGCAATGTGACGGCGGACAGCCTCGCAACGAAGAACGCGATCAAGGCGACGGACACTCTGCGCGTAGGCACCGGCCTGAAGCTCCCGGCTGACGCCTGGGGTTCGGCGCCGCCTGATGCCAAGAACCCGGGCACGGCCTGCGTGCAGTACGCCATTTCGCGGAGTGCGTTCGATACGGTGGTCCCGAACGGGACGCCGGCGGCGGCGGCTACTCAGCCGGCAACTGCTTCGAAAGACGTGAAGATTGAGGCTCACGCAGCCGACTGGACTGTCACGGCTGACGGGACTGCCCAGGCACCGAACAAGGGTATTGCGCTTGTCGCCAAGGGCACCGCGGTGGCGTTCAGTTCCGTTGCCGGCCTACATACGATTACGGTGAATGGCAAGAAGGACGGCGATAACCTAAAGCAGGGCGATAGCCGTCAGTTCACGTTCAACGATGCGGGCACGTTCAAGATCACGTGCGACTTCCACCCCGAGATGCTGGCGACGATCTTCGTCCAGTAGCCGAAGGGTCGTGCAGAGTACCAATCGGAGGCCAAGACGGCCTCCGTTTGTTTGACCGGCCTATCCACGGTCGGTAGCATCCCGTCTACGTTTGGGCCGGCGGTGGGCCGGGCCAACATAAGAAAAAGAGGGTCAGGAATGGCAGCAGCACAGACTGGTAAGCGTTACGTCGTTCCCGGCGGCGTGGCCGAGTTCATCGTCACAAAGGGTGGAGCTGGAGAACTGCGTTGCGGCGATGCCGCGATGCAAATGCGCGGTGCGGAAGACGCATCGGTAAAAGTCGAGACAGCGGGCATGGATGCAGTCCAGCTTGGCAAACGATACAAGGATGAGCAGACGGGAATCGAAGTCCTGGTTGTGAAGCCGGGGCCATGCGCGTTGAACGTCGACGGGCGGTCGATGGAATTGTTGCAGCCGAAAGTCCTTCCTTCGGCCGACTAGTCTCGGCCGAACAAGCATCAAAACCAAACCGGGGCCGTCGAGGCCCCGGTTCCATGTCCGAAGGTTTGGAGAAACTGATGGCGGCAGAGGCGTTCGCACGGTCCGATGGTCCGGGCCGGTACATCATCGACCCGGTTTCGCGCGGCCCGTGGGATGCGAACTCGTTGCATGCGCGGGTGCTCGCGGGGCTGTTCGGACACGAGGTGGAGACGCGCTTCGGTGGCGACGGTTTCCATTGCGCCCGGCTGACCATCGACCTGTACCGGCTGCCGACGCTCGCGCCCTGCGAAATTGCGGTTCGTCCGATTCGGGAAGGCAACAGGATCCGGGTGATCGAGGTGGAGTACCTGTCGGAGGGGACTTCGTATGCTCGAGGCACGGCAGTTTTGTTGAAGCGGACCGAGAACCCGACGGGCACAGTGTGGAGCCCGCCTGCCTGGGATGTGAAGCGGCCGGATGAAGTGCCGGCTTCGGCGATGTCGGGAGTGGCGAACTGGGAGCCGATGTGGGATATGCGGCCGCTGACTTCGCGCGATCCGGGACAGGCCGTTCAGGGCAAGGTGTGGATGCGGGAGATTCGGCCGCTGGTCGCGGGCGCGGCGCTCACGCCGTTGGTGCGGGCAGCTTCGGCGGCCGACTGGGCGAACCCGGGGGCGAACTGGGGCAGTAACGGCCTGGAATTTATCAATGCAGACATCACGATGTATTTGCACCGGTATCCGGAGGGCGAGTGGATCGGGTTCGAGACGGCATCGCACCATTCGGCCGAGGGCATCGCAGTCGGCGAATGCACGATGTATGACGAGCAAGGCGCGATCGGGACGAGCACGGTGTGCGCGTTGGCGCAGCG
>JBDTNM010000203.1:0-6114 GCA_039933735.1 bacterium
GCTGGCTCATCGACCCTGTTTCGAAGACGGCGGAAATCTATCAGGGCCGCCGCAAGACGGGTCAGGTCGTGACAACGCTCACGGCGGATTGCCTTCCGGGCTTCGAACTGGCCCTCGCTGACCTGTTCGCGATCCTCGACGACCCAACGGACTAGAATCCGCTCGCTATGCCATTGCCTTCCTTTTCGTTGACTGACCTCTCCGGCGCCGAGCGTTCGTTCCCCACCGGGCGCAACGCGCTGCTCTGCTTCGTCAAAGAAGACTGCCCCACCTGCGTGCTTTCGATGCCGCTGATCGAGGCTGCCGCGGCAACCTTCGGCGAATCGATGGACGTCTGGTGCATCGGCCAGGACGCGGAGGGCAACGGCCGCCTGGCCGCCACCTTCGAGCTGACCGCGCCGATGCTCGACGATTCGAAGCTGCACGTTTCGTACCGCTACGACCTCGATACGGTGCCGTCGATCATCCTCGCGGACGGCGAGGGCGAAGAACTTGAGCGGTTCGTTGGGTTCGGCAAGGCAGACTGGCAGGCCCTCTTTCACCGTCTAATAACCACCACGCTTTCGCCGGCGCCTGTCGTCGATTGGGCGAAGTACCCGGAGATGCGGCCCGGCTGCGGTTCGAAGTCGGTCGAGCCCGGTATCGCGGAGCGACTGGAAGCGGAGATGGAAGGCAGCCCAATTCGAGCCCGCCGCATCGACGTTGGCGAATCGGATGACCTGTTCGAGTTCATGTTCGACCAGGGCCTGACCGACGGCCTGCCGGTTGTCCCGCCGACGCCGGAGCGCGTGGTGCGCATGCTTTCGGGTACGAAGCGCGACCCCCAGGAGATTGTGGCCACGGTGCCGCCGAATCTCGCGCCGGTGACCGTCGAGAAGGTCGCGATCAACGCCGTGATGGCGGGCTGCAAGCCGGAATACCTGCCGGTCGTGCTTGCGGCGATCGAAGCGGTGACGACCGAGCAGTTCAACATGCACGGCGTGCTCGCGACCACGCATTTCCCGACGCCGGTGATCATCGTGAACGGCCCGATTCGTGACCGCATCGGGATGAACTACAAGATGAACGTCCTCGGCCAGGGCAACCGCGCGAACGCGACCATCGGCCGGGCGGTGCAATTGGTGGTCCGCAACGTCGGCGGCGGGCGCCCCGGCGAAGTGGACCGCGCAGCGCTCGGCCAACCGGGCAAATACACGTTCTGCTTCCCCGAATTCGAAGAACGCAGCAACTGGGAGCCGCTGCACGTGGAGCGCGGCTTCAAGCGCGAAGACAGCACCGTGACCGTGTACGCCGGTGGCGCGCCAAACGGCATCATCGACCAGCTATCGCGCGGCGCCGAGAGCCTCGCGACTAGTTACGGGCTGGCACTGGCAACGGCGGGCCACCCGAAGCAGTACTTCCACGGCGAGATCGTCGTGATCGTTCCGCCGGAACACGTGGACACGTTCGCCAAAGATGGCTGGACCAAGGATCAAATCCGTGCGCGCATTCAGGAAGTGACGTCTCGACCGGCGCGCGAACTGCTTCGTGACGAATTCTGCGCCGAGGGCATCACCCCCGCCGTCGCCGAGCGCATCGGTCTCGACACGCTCGTCCCGAAGTTCCGCGAGCCAGGGAACATCACCTTCGTGGTGGCCGGCGGCGAGGCAGGCAAGTTCGCTGCGTACCTTGGCGGCTGGGTAAGCGGTCCAATGGGCAGCGTCATGACCACGGTCAAAATCCGCGACTGAGCCGCAGTTGTGGCTGAGATCATCGACACCAGACTGGTCGCCTGATTCACTCTTCGGATGCGCAAAGACATTCACGAGCAGAATCGCCTCTCCTGGAACCTCGCCACGGCGGCGCACAACAGCCATAAGGGCGACCAGGCGAAGTATCTTCGCGACGGCGGCTCCACCGTCTTCCCGGAAGAACTCGAAATGCTCGGCGATATCGCGGGCAAGTCGCTGGTTCATCTCCAGTGCAACGCCGGACCGGACACACTCTCGCTGGCCGCTCTGGGAGCCATCGCGACCGGGGTCGATATCAGCGACGAAGCGATCGACTACGCCCGCAAGCTCTCCGCAGACTCTGGCATCACTGCCGATTTCGTCCGAGCGGATGTGTTCGATTGGTTCGATGAGGCCCGCCATCGGGGCACGACTTTCGACCGCGTTTTCGTCTCCTATGGAGCCCTGATCTGGCTATCCGATATCGAGCGTTGGGGCCGCGGCGTCGCCGACGTTCTCAACCGGGGAGGCGTCCTTGGCCTCGTCGAGTTCCATCCGGTCGCCATGATGTACAACGACGAAGGGGTCCGAGACTGGCCGTATTTCTCCCATGGCGACCCGGTCACCGACGGTGTGGGAATCGGCGACTACGTGGCCGCCGCAGGCTCCGGCCTCGTCCCCTGGGGTTTCGAAGAGGGCGTCAAAGACTTCGAAAACCCGATTGCCACGAGCGAGTTCTGCTGGGGAATCGCCGACGTCGTCACGGCGCTCTTGAATGCCGGTCTGGTGCTCGAAGTGCTGCGCGAATATCCCTACGCGAACGGCACGTCCCGGTTCGCTGGAAGCATCGAACGCGAGGGCCGGCGGTTTTACATGCCCGAAGGCGTACCGGACCTACCCCAGATGTACGGTCTCCGCGCCCGGAAGCCGCATTGAGTCCGGCTCTATGCGTCGAGTAGTTCACCTTCGGGGGTGACTGGAGCGGCGGCGTCCTGCCCGGTGATCCGGCCCGCGGCCGTCGTACGGTAGCCCGCCGCCGGCACGAGCTTCCCGGCTTTGCCGAGACCGTAGGCCGGCATGTTGTTGTAGACGGACTCGTACTCGCCTGCCCGAACTTTGTACGTCTCGTGCCAGATCCCGATGTCTCCGCTGGAGCCGATCTTCTTGTTGAAGCGCACCCAGTTCGGAAAATGCACCGAGTCCTTGTTCCGCGCGTACGCCTCCAGCTGTTCGAACGAGCGCCAGTACTGGATAACCATCGCGGTGCGCGGCGAGAGATGCTGGTGGTAGCTCAGCAGTCCGATCTCCGGATGCTGGTCAAGCTCCCGCAACATTCGCGGCATCGAAGTGAAGAACCAGAAGTTGCGCATCAACTTCCAGAAGCTGTTGAACCGCGCTCCGATGATGAAGACGACGAAGTCGCCTTCGATTTCGGCCGTCATTCGCTGCTTGTTGATCTTCGCCATACGGGCTCCCTGGCTGGTTTCGACGGAATGCTACGGCAGGCGGTCAAGCCGCTAGCCGTTCTGGCCACGGTTCCACTTAAAGAAGACCCGGGCGAGTACGAAACTGACGACGAACCACGCCGCCAAAACGCCAAACACACGCTCGATTTGCCAGCCGCCGCCGTAGTCATCCTGGGCGACCCACTCCGGCAGGAACACGTAGCGGTAGCCCTGGACCATCCACTTCAACGGGAAAATCGAGGCCACCGTTTTCAGGAAACTCGGCACCTGGCTGTACTGCAGAAACACGCCTGAGATGAATTGCAAGATCAGGTACGGCGGTTGCACGATCGCCGGCGCCGAACTTCCAACCCGGATCAAACGCGTGTAGGCGATGCCGAGCAGGGAGCAAGATGCCACGCCGAAAAAGAACACACCGCCGAAGGCAAGCCATTTCACGGGCTCCGTCGGCAGCTTCACCCCGTACGCGATTACGCCGATCCCCAGGATCAAGACCACTTCGAGAAACGAAGTGACCAGCGCCAGGCCGATCTTCCCGGCGAAGTAGGCGCTCCGAGGCAAGGGCGTCGCTGAAAGCCTCCGCAGCAGGCCGTCGCTTTGCTCCAGAGAGACAGTCATCGCCAGGCTCGCGAACGTCGCGCTGACAATGCCGGTCGCGATCATTCCCGGCACGAAGTACTGCGCGAACTGGACCTTCTCGACGCCCGGAGGGCTGTCGATTTCGCCGCTGAAGATTGTGGAAAAGATGAGCACGAACAAGACCGGCAGCAGGAACGTGAAAAACACCTGCTCCGGGGTCCGAAAGAACGTCCGCAGCTCCAGCTTCGTCCGCTCAATGGAGAGGCGTACCAGCCTGCCCGGCGCGTTCGCCTCGAACGGCACACGTTGAGGGGTGGCAGTCACGAGGCATCCTCCGCGTCCGCAGCGGCCACCATCTTCAGGTAGATGTCTTCGAGGCTCGGCCGCGTGATGCTCAATTCTGGGAGTTCTGTCACTGCTGATGTCTCGGCCCACTCGGTCAGCAGGGCGAGTGTGCGGGTCGGTTCAAACGTGCTAATCGAAATGACTTCGCCCTCCCGTGTGCAGTCGATGCCCGCGGGCAGCGGGACGCCCGCCAATGCTCCGCGCGCCGCGAAGGCGACCGTCGCGTTCGCCCGTTGCCGCCCGCCAATCTCTCGCGGCGAGCCGACCTCGACCATGTCGCCCTTGATGATCACACCCACGCGGTTCGCCAGGTGTTCGGCCTCATCGAGGTAGTGCGTTGTCAGCAGGATGGTTTTGCCGAGGTGCGCGAAGTTCGTCACCACGTCCCAGATTTGGCGACGGCCCTGTGGGTCGAGCCCTGTGGTCGGCTCGTCCAGGAAGATGACTTCCGGGTCGCCGACGATCCCGAGTGCCAGGTCGACGCGCCGCTTTTGACCGCCGGAGAGGCTGCGCAGGCGCGCGTCCTTCTTCTCGGTCAGCCCCACCATCTCGATTACCCGGGTGGGGTCGAGTGGCGCCGGGTAGAACGTTGCAAAGTGTTTCACCGCTTCCAACGGGGTGAGCGCTTCGAAGAACCCGGCCGATTGCAGCACCACGCCCACGCGCGCGCGCCATTCGGCATTCGCCTTCATCGGGTCTACGCCCAGGACTTCCGCCGCGCCGGACGTGCGCTCCCGGAAACCCTCGAGGATCTCGACCAGCGTGGTTTTGCCCGCCCCGTTCGGCCCCAGCAACGCGAACACTTCGCCGACCGGCACTTCCAGGTCGACGCCCTTCAGTGCTTCGAAATCCGCATATGCCTTGCGGATGCCCTGGGCCAGGATTGCGGTCGTCATCGTCAGGCTCGGACGATAGCAGGAAGACCGAGGCGGGCGCGCGCCGCGCACACCGTTGCCTGGAGTTTTTCAAGCTTGACGGACTGTTCGACGATTGCTGCCTGGTAGATGCGGCGCGCATCTGAGTCGAGTGCCTGGCTGCGGATTCGGGCTTCGTCGATCAACATGCTTGTGCTCCTTGGATAGTAGACAGTGACACTATCCGATAGTGGTACTATCCTTGTCAAGACCCACCCCGGAGTTCGCCGTGAAGATTTCGGAGCTCAGCCAAAAGACGGGCATTTCAATCCCGACGTTGAAGTTCTATCTGCGAGAGGGAATTCTCAAACCGGGGCAACTCAGTTCGCCCAACCAGGCCGACTACTCGGAGTTGCACGTCCGCCGGGCCGCGCTTGTCGGCGCCCTGCGCGAGGTCGCCGGCCTATCGATTTCCAAAATCGCAACGATCGTGGAGGCGCTGGACCACGGCGAGAACACGTATGAACTGATGGGGACCGCGGTCGATGCGCTCGGCGGAGAAACAATTTCCGAGTTCACGCCGGAACAGGTGCACGCTGCCGCGGAAATCGACCGATTTCTGGAAACGCTTGGACTGCCCGTCCGCGAGGACTCACTCGCGCGCCACCAGCTCATCGCAGCCTTCGCTTCCATCCGAACCATGCTCTTCCCCGGTACCCCGGTAGAGCTGCTCACCCCCTACGCGGAGGCCGCGGAGCAAATCGCGCGCATGGAAATTGAAAGCCTCCCCGGCATGATGGAACTCGAACCAGAACTGGCGCTCGAGAAGGCAATGCTAGGCCTCGCGCTGTTCGAACCGGTGTTCGTCGCCTTCAGGCGGCTCTCGCACGAACGAATCGCGGCCGAACACCTCGGGCCGCCGAAGACCTAATCCAGCAGCGCTTCGATGACCCGATCGACGATCGCGTCTGCTTTCGCTCGCATCTCTTCGTCCGTCGCATCCTGGATGGGATGGGGGACAAAGATGCGCCGCACATCGGGGAAGCCAAGCGCAGCCGACTGCACTGCAGCCGCGTCGATAAATTCGGTCGATGCGATGAAGACGGAAGGCTTGCCGTTAATTTCGAACCAGGTCGTGTCGTGCACACTGCACGTTGTGCA
>JBDTNM010000204.1:0-6113 GCA_039933735.1 bacterium
GGGGCTCGCTTGAGGAGCGACGAAAGCTCTCGTTCGGCGCGATTCGCGGCGTACTCTTCGAGCGCCCGCCCGGTCGCGAGCATGAGCCCGATGACCGCGCCCGCCAGGAATTCGCCGAGGACGACCGCACCAAGGATCGCCAGCAGCGCGATCACGTCGACGGTCGCGGATCGTCGAATCGCCGCCCGGACCGTCGTGATGAGCGTCGGGATGAGCGCCAGCAGTGCCGTCGCCGCGAAGGCCCAATCAGCGGTCGATTTGGACGATACGACCCAAAGGGTGCCCCCAACGACAAGCCCCAGGACTGAGGCGGCAAACAATACCGTGGTCGGGCTGAATCGTGGCGGCTTCACGTAGGCAGGTACTTTCTGAAGCCGCTTCGAGAACAAGCGGCGCGCCTCCAACGTACCAATTCAACAGGAGCAGACGCAGTCCGCCCGGCCCAACAACGCGGGCCGTTCGGACCTAAGTCTGCGAACCTGCCAGGGTCTAGCCGCGCGGCAGGCCGAGCCCGCGCGTGGCGATGACATTGCGCTGGATCTCGCTCGTGCCACCTTCGATGGTATTCGCAACCGAACGGAGGAAGCCCTGGCTGTACTCCTCGGCCTTATCGGTCACGCGGTGGCCCTGACCTTCCATGCCGAGCACCTGCATGGTCATCGAAGTGATCCGCTGGTTCAGTTCCATCGCGCAGAGCTTCGCCATCTGGGCGAGAAGCGTGGGGGCTGTGCCGCTGCGTTCCTGTTCGGCGGCAATACGGTAGCCGATGAAACGCAGTACCTGGCCCGCCACCACGCAGTCAACGAGGCGGCCGCGGGTCTGATCCGTCAGTGTCGCGGCGCCGGAATGAATCAGCGCGATGAAGTCATCGAGCGAACGGCGCGCACCTGAGGTCGAGCCGATGGACGACCGTTCGAAGTCGAGGGCGACGGCCAGCGCATACCAGCCGCGGTCCTGTTCGCCGACGCGCTGGGAGGCAGGGATGCGGACGTTATCGAAGAAGACTTCGTTGAATTCGTGGTTGCCGGTCATGTTCACGAGTGGGCGCACCTGGATGCCGGGGCTATCCATGCGCAGGCAGAACATCGAAATACCGCGGTGCTTGGGGGCGTTGGGGTCGGTGCGCGCCGCGAGCCAGCCCCAGTTCGACCGGTGGGCGCCGGACGTCCAGATCTTCTGGCCGGAGACCACGTATTCGTCGCCATCGCGGATCGCACGCGTTTGCAGGGCGGCGAGGTCGGAGCCAGCGCCGGGCTCGGAATAGAGCGTGCACCAGACGTCTTCGCCGGAGACGATCTTCGGGAGCCAGCGCTCCTTCTGTTCGTCGGTGCCATACACCATGAGCGACGGGCCCACCCACATGGTGCCCATGCTCGAGGCGCGGATGCGCTCGTAACCCATGATTTCGTTGAAGACCATCTGCTGCATGGGGCTGGCGCCGTGGCCGCCGTATTCCTTCGGCCAGGCAAGCGCCGACCACCCGCGGCCGGCAAGCTCCTGGCGGACGACTTCATCGAAGCCCGGGTCGTCGCGTTCGGGAAGGGTGCCAACAAACGTGTTTACTTCGCCCTGGAAGGCGGCGTGATCGGACGAAAGACGAAAATCCAAGGTGAGAACTCCTGGTAGTGAAAGTGACTCTAACTAAGGGCGGTCGTTCCGCCAACGAACGGCGGTTGGTTTACCCAACTTCGGCCTTATACCGCCGGATCGCGTCGATGTGGTCCTGGGGCGTGGCCAGGCCGGCGTTCATGGTGCGAACGCAGACGTGAGTGGCGCCGGCGGCGCGCCAGCCTTCGATGTGGGCGGCCCACTTGTCCGGCCCGGCGCCGTAGCCAAGCTGGCCTTCGAGCCCGAACTTCGAGCGGTCACGCTTGTACTTATCGACGTACTCCCAGAGCTTTTCGAAGCCCGCTTTGCCGGCATCGGTACCCGGCTGGAAGAGTGGGAACATGCCATCGCCGAGGCGGGCGGCGCGCTCGATCACCCGCTCATCCATGCCGCCGAACCAGATCGGGATCGAACGGCTCGGCAGCGGCCGAATGCCGGCACGGTCGATGCGGTGCCACTTGCCGGTGTAATCGATAACTGGCTCGGTCCAGAGCTTGCGCAGGACTTCGACCTGCTCCTCTTCGCGTTTGCCGCGGTTGTGGAAGTTCTCGTTCAGCGAGTCGTACTCGACGTAGTTCCAGCCGGTGCCGATACCCAGGCGAATGCGCCCGCCCGAGAGGATATCGACCTGGGCCGCCTGCTTTGCGACGAGTGCTGTCTGCCGCTGCGGCAGGATGATGACGCCGGTGACCAGCTCGATCTTCTTGGTGAAGGCGGCGAGATAGCCGAAGAGCACAAACGGCTCGTGGAAGACGGTCTCTTCGGTATACGGCCCGGTGAGGCGCGGTTCGCGGCCTTCGTGCACAGCGCCGAGGACGTGGTCATACGCGACCAGGTGGGTGTAGCCCAGTTCTTCGACCGCCTGCGCGAAATCGCGGATGACGGATGGGTCGCTGCCGATTTCGGACTGCGGGAAAACAACGCCGATGTTCATGTCGTGGCTCCGGGTTCTGGTGGTCGTCCGAGTCTACGCGGTCGGGCAAGAACTTGGCCGTAAGTCCACGAATGGCAAAAGGCGCGACTGATAGGGAGCGCTGGGCTCTCGACCAACACAGACTGGTCCGCTGTTGCAAACGATGATCGCCAACATCGGATCGCGTCGCAGGGTTCGGCTCTCGTGGCTAACCCAATTCGTAGCGCTCCCTGTCAGTCGCGCCTTTCGTTTCGTCCACACCCCTGTCGTTGCTCATGGCTTGTCGCTCATCGCCTACTAACTCTGTGATTTCCGGTACCACCAAACTCGTCGCCCACATCGGTTACCCAACCGAAGGCTTCAAGGCGCCGTTGATTTACAACCCGTGGTTCGAAAGCCGTGGGATCGACGCCGCAGTTGTGCCGATGGGCGTCAAAGCGGGCGACCTGCCATCTGCGCTGAAGGCGATCTTCGCGATGAGCAATGTGAGCGCAGCGCTGGTGACGATGCCGCATAAGCTGGCCTCAGTGGAACTGCTGGACGCCTCGAGCGACACGGTCCGTGCCTCCGGGGCGTGCAATGCGATCCTCAAGCGGCCCGACGGCACGCTCTTCGGCGAGATGTTCGACGGCGAGGGATTCGTCCGCGGCTTACGGCGGAAGGGCTTCGAGCTGGAAGGTATCTCGGCGCTGGTGGTCGGCGCCGGAGGCGTCGGCTCGGCGATCGCTGCGGCGCTGGCTGGCTGCGGAGTTGCGTCGGTCAAGCTGTGCGATCTGCGCGAAGGTCTCGCGCAACAGTTGCTGGCGCGGCTAAGCCGGCACTTCCCGGCCGTCGCCTTTCGCTACGGCGAGGCGGACCCCTCGGGCTTCGAACTGGTGGTCAATGCGACGCCGCTGGGGATGAAACCCGGTGACCCGTTGCCCTTCGATGTTGCGAAGCTGGACCGCGCGACGTTCGTCGGCGAGGTGGTGCTGGAACCAGGCGAAACGCCGCTGCTCCGCGCCGCGCGAGAGCGTGGCTGCCAGGTGCAGACCGGCCTCGAAATGTTGTTCGAGCAGATCCCTGCCTACCTGGAGTTCTTCGGCTTCGGCACGACGACGCCAGAGGAGTTGCGGGCGGTCTCCGGGCTGTGACAGGTTTCCTGCGTCCCCGGCTACGAGCCGAACGCCACCTCAACTACCACCGAGGTCCGGCCCCAGTTGTCCAGGTTGTTCGCGTAGCCGGGCTGGTACTTCTCGACCAGCAGCGCTCGCGCCGCCGAGTCCTCCGGCGCCCCTCGCTCGACCACCCGCGCCACACCGGCATGCGTCACATCCTTGACGCGCACGGTCACCGCAGGAGTCTTCAGCAGGTTGCGCACCCAGTGCGCCTTCGGCCCGCGTTCGTCTTCACCACTGCCGCTGAGCATGTAGAGCTTGCCCTCGATGATGCCGTACCAGATCTCGATCTCGCGCGGCTCGCCGCTGGTGCGGCCGGTGGTGGTCAGATAGCAGTAGGCCTCGTCGGCGGGGATATTCACGAGAACATGATAGCCGCCCTACGCACGTCTTTCCTCTAAACAGCCGAAGCCTCGTCCTCCGTAAGTTGGTCGGCCATCCGCGCGTGGCGAGCATCGGATGCAGCCAGCAAAACGACCACGAGCACCATCCCGGCGGCGGCGATCGCCATGGCGGGCCGGTTACCGACTGCCCCGGCAACGAATCCGCCGAGGGGTGCGCCGATGACTATCATGCCCCGGTTGATCGAGCGCTTCGTGGCGCTCATGCGGCCCATCAGCCGGTCGGGGGTGACCGCCTGCTGATACCCCATCTCCTGCGGCCCTTCGAGGCCAAGGCCGAAGCCGATCAGCAACTGTCCGAAGGCGATGCCGGCGAAACCGGTCCATGCGTCCGGGGAGGTGGCGCCGGCCGCGATGATGATCGCGAACGCCGGTGCATAGACCAGTCGGCCGAGGATGATCGTCCGGCCCGCACCGAGCCTGTCCCCGACGCGTGTTGTGATGACAGTGCCGAGTACCGCGCCAGCACCCGCAAACGCGAGGACCACACCAAGGCCGCCCGGCCCCATGTCACGCTCGCGCAATGCGTAAACCGTGAAGACAACGCTGAACATGCTGTTCGAGAGGAACCAGAGGTGGGTGGTCCAGGTGAGTGGACCGAGTCGCGGATGGCGGTAGACCCAGCGCAGACCCTCGCGGATCTGGCGCCCGACGTTGCCGGGAGCAGCGGCCGGCAGAGGGGCCGAAGATGAAGGGATGCTTGCCACCACGAAGCCCGAGACGAAGTAGGAAATGGCGTCGATCAGCAGTGCCGCGGGGGCGCTGAGCAGTTGCGTTACCCAGCCCGCCAGCGCCGGCCCGGTGGTTTGGGCGACGGATGCACTTTGCTCGAGGCGGGCATTTGCGCGTACGAGGAGTTCTCGTGGCACCAGTTGCGGCACGAATGACTGGTAGGCGGCGTCGCTCACAAGCGACAACACGCCGAACACGAGCATGTGCACCTCGAGCAGCGGAACCGTGAGCGTGTGGGTCAGTCCCAGCACGGAAATGGAAACAATGATCATTCCGCGGCCGAAATCGCCCGCCACGAGGATCGGTTTGCGTCGGTGGCGGTCGATCCATACGCCGGCCAGGAGCCCCAGTAACGGATACGGCAACCATCTGGCCGCGTTGACGAAGCCAACATCGACGCCATCGCCGCCGAGCCTGAGGACAACGATGACGTTAATGGCGATCGTTGTGATGTAAGTCCCGAAGCCGGAAACGGTGGAGGCCGCCCAGAACCGGACGTACCTCGGATAGTCAGTGAGCTTCACTCGACTCTTGTACGGGTGAGGTTTGGCCTGCGCAATCAGGCGCCTTCATCTCGCATCCCGGTGCCAACCGCCCCTCGGACTTCGCCGCCGCAGGCCAGACCATCGCCTCCAACTTCCACGGAGGATCCGCTCTTGGCACTCACCCTCATCGAGGCATCCAAACTCAGCAATGATTCCCTGCTCACCGGCGTGATCGAAACGATCGCGCAGGAAAGCCCAATCCTTCAGCGCCTGCCGTTCGTCGAGATCGTCGGTAATGGCCTGACCTACAACCGCGAAAACGCAGCACCCACAGCCGATTTCTACGACGTGGGCGATGACTGGGACGAAAGCACACCGACGTTCACCCAGGCGACCGCGACGCTGAAGATCCTCGGCGGCGATGCGGATGTCGATAACTTCCTCAAGTCCACGCGTTCGAATATCCAGGACCTCGAAGCGGCGGTCGTGCAACTCAAGGCCCGGGCCGTGCAGGCGCTGTTCGATGACACGTTCGTCAACGGCGACGACGGGGTGGACGCGAAAAGCTTCGACGGAATCGATGTGCTTTGCGCCGGCGGCCAGACAGTGAGCATGGGCACGAACGGGGCCGTTCTCACGCTGGCAAAGCTCGATGAAATGATCGACAAGGTGCGCGGCGGCAAGCCCGACATGCTGCTCATGAGCCGGCGCACGCGGCGCACGCTGAACGAACTGGCGCGGTCGTCCGGCGGTTTCCTGGAGGCGGACCGCGACCAGTTCGGCCAGATGCTGCAGTACTACGACGGCGTCGCCATCG
>JBDTNM010000205.1:0-6108 GCA_039933735.1 bacterium
GCGGCCGCTAGCGTAGCAACCATTGTCACGGCTAAAAGCGCCGCCATTCGGCCAAGACCAGGCCGGTTCATTGTCCTCATCCGCACGGTGGGATCCTCCCTGCAACACCAAACGCCGGGCTTACCGGGAAAGTTCCCGGGGCGAAATTGCTAACCGGCGCGAAGGCACTGTAACGGTTGCGTCAAGGTTATTGCCAGTTGTTTATGTCTCTATACAGCCCTTTGTAAGCTAACCGCAAGCTCAACGTTAAGCCACGGCAACGAAACGACAGGTGATGTCCTCGGCATTCACTCGCGCGAACCTCCGCCGGTCCGGGCGGGAACGAGCCCGGTTTAGGTGGGCGCCTGCGCGAACGTGACCGTCAGGCTCGTCCCGGCGCCGATCGTACTTTCGATGAGAAACGTGCCCCCAACCCGCTCGGCCCGCTCGGCCATGGAGCGAAGGCCAAAGTGTCCCGGGAACTCAGCGCTTGTATCGAAACCGCTGCCGTTGTCGGAGATCCGGAGTGTCAATTGCGATTCGCTCTGAGCAAGCGTGAGCGTCGCCGCCGAGGCGCGCGCATGCTTGGCGACGTTGCCCAACGACTCCTGCGCTATCCGGTAGATCGCTTCCTTCATGCGAATTGGCACGTCCGGCTCGTCGCAGAGGATGACATCGATCCTCACCTGGTGGCGCGCCTGGGTAGCCGCCGCCTGGCGCTGCAGTGCCGTCGCCAGCCCGTCGGTTTGGAGCGAGTTCGGGATCAGTTCGAAAATGAGTGCGCGCGTTTCCGCCAGCCCGCCTTCGGCCAGGTTGGCGATGTACTCCACCGGTTCGGAGATAGCTGCGTCCGCGTCCGGACCGAGGCGCCGGCGCAGGGTCCGCGCCCCCAGGCCGATGCCGTAAAGCGCCTGCGAGACCGAGTCGTGTAACTCCCGCGCGATACGCTGGCGCTCCTCAAGCGAAGCCGAGAGCTGAGCCTGTTCGAACAGCAGCGCATTCTGAATCGCGAGGCTGGTCCTGGCCGCGAACGCTTCGAACACCTGCCGATCGGCATCGCTGAAGCGGCGCACTCGGGCCCAGCCGATGCTGAAAATGCCCCACAGCCCGTTCGACGTGACCACCGGAATTTCGGCGAAGCTGCCCACTGTCCGGTTGCGCAGGCGCTCATCGATGCGCTGCGACTGGTGGACGTCTTCGATTAAGCCCGTGCGTAACGGCTGGGGTAGCCGCTCGAAATGGCCGCGGTCGAAGCTTTGGTAGGAGTCGTTAATGATGCCGAGCACCTCCGGTGTCAGCCCACGGGATACCGTCACAGCAAGGCGCTCGTCATCGCCAAAGCTCGCGACCAGGCTCGAATCGGCGCCGAGCAGGTCGATGGCGAGGTCGATCATCGCTCCGAGGACATCTTCCAGCGCGAGCGAGCGGTGAAGCGCTTCGTCCGCCCGGTACAGGGCCTCCATCTCACGCGCCCGGCGTTGGCTCTCTTCGAACAACACCGCATTCTGAATTGCAAGGCTTGCCCTCGCGGAGAAGGCATCGAACATAGCCCGTTCGGAGGGCGAGAACCCACGCGTGCGGCCCCAGCCGATGCTGAAGAATCCCCAGATCTCGCCGGCAACGACTACCGGGATCTCCGCCACTGCGCCAGCCGCGCGGTGGCGCAGCCGCTCGTCAGCCTTGGCTTCCGTGTGGATGTTCTCGGTCAGCCACACCGGCAACGGGCCTTCGATCTTCGAGACCCGGCTGCGGTCCAACCGATGGTAGCTCTCGTTCAGGATTTCGAAGGTCTCCGGTTCCAGCCCGCGAGAGGCAACTACGGAGAGGTAGTCGTCTTCGCCGAAGGTTGCGACCAGGCTCGAGTCGGCGCCCAGGAGGTCGAATGCGAGTTCGGTCATCGCTGTCAGCACATCCTGGAGCGCCAGCGAGCGGTGGAGCGCTTCATCGGCCCGGTGGAGGGCTTCGAGTTCGTTCGCCCGCCGCTGACTCTCGCCGAAGAGCACGGCGTTCTGCAGGGCGAGCCCGGCCCGGTCCGCCAATGTCCGGAAGAGTCGGCGCTCGGCTTCGTTGAAGCTCCGCCGCTTTGCGTAGCCAAGCACGAAGGTGCCGAAGATCTCCTCGTTCACCATCACCGGGATATCCACCGAACTGGCCGAAGTCGTGACGTTGCGGACGCCCGGGTGGACGCGGGAGTTGCCCTGGACATCTTCTATCACGCGAATGTCAGGCGAGGTCAGCGAGTAGGATTCCCGTGCAATGGCGTGATAGACCTCCTGCAGCCGCTCCAACTCCTCCTCCGCGACACCCCTCGCGACAAAGCAGTGAAGGTGGTCGGTTTCGTCCCACGAGAGGAAGAGGCTGCGGTCGGCGCCGAACAACTCGACGGCCAGGTTGGTGAGGGACTGATAGACCGACTCGAGCAGGATCGATTCGTGCAGGGCTTGGTCGGCCCGCGAAAGCGCTTCCAGTTCCGCCGCCTTCCGTTCGGATTCGGCGAACAACCAGGCGTTATCCATGAACGGCTTGGCGTACTCACCGATCGACCGAGCGAAGGCGATTTCGGTGTCATCAACGTCCACGTCCTCGCGGTAGTAGAGGAAGACAATCCCGATCGTCTCCTGGCGGACCATGAACGGGACGCCGATGAGCGTCTCGTACTCGGCCTGTTCGATGAACGGGTACATGTGCTCGTACTCGGGACGGTCGAGCATATAAGCGCGCGCATTTCGCAGGACGTAGGTCTGGTCCGTCGCCGCACGGTCGCGCAGGTAGTCGCCCTGCGGGGAATTCTGACGCGCCCGTTGCATGCCTTCGAGATAGCCAACCGGCAGGTTCCAGTAGCCCTGCCCGAGGGTCGTCATATCGTCGTATCGAACGAGCGAAAATGCGGCGGCAATCGCGGTCGTGTGCTCGACCAGGAACCGCGAGAGAACCCTCAGCGTTTCGTCGAGCGGTTGGTCGTACTTCACGACGTGGGGCAGCTCGAGGAACAGCTCGGCGCGGCGTAACCGTTCCTCGGCATCGGGCGCAGCGGCGCGTATCTCCCGCTCTTGAACGTCCGACCCGGGTCCGTCCGCAATGATGTAATCCGGCATGCCGGAAAACGGTATCGGATCGGCCCGCGCTTTGGAACCCATAGGGGATCCAAGTGCCCCGTTAGAGGATGACGCCTGCCGCCCGCAATGCTTCGATCCGATCCGTCGAGAGCCCGGCCTCCGCCAGCACTTCATCCGTGTGCTCGCCAAGCATCGGGCTCGGGAACTGCGCCGCGAGCGGTGTTTCGGACATCTGGAACGGCGGCCCAACCAGCTTCATCGTCCCGAGCAGCGGGTGATCCATCTCCACCTGGAGGCCATTCGCAATCGTCTGCGGATGGTTGAAAAGCTCCTCGATGAAGTAGAGCGGGCCGGCGGGAACGCCGTGCTGCTCGAAGAGGAGCCCCCACTCCTCGGTGGTGCGTGTGCGAAAGAGCGCTTCCGCTTCCTTCACCAGCTCGGGGCCGCGCGTTTCCCAACCCGCGGGCGCCACCACGAAGGACCCGTCGGGCTGGAAGCGTGGGTCCTTGATGCCCGTCGCCGCCAGCACTTTGACCCGCAGGGCGTGGCTCAGCGCTCCTACGGCAATAAATCCATCACTCGTCTGGTAGAGGCGGTAGTAGATGTTTCCGGGAGCGGCCGGGCGATACTTCCGCTGCACGTCCACCTGCTCGGTGAACGATTTCATCTCTGCGCGCGCTTCCTTCAGGTCGCGGAGCATCGGCGGGATAACTTCCTCGTCGAACGCATCGAACCAGGTGAACTGGCTGGTCTGCATCGCCATTGCGGTGCCCATCAGCGTGCAATCGATCCGCTGGCCCTTGCCCGTCTTTTCGCGGGCATAGAGCGCCGCGCAAATCGCGTTCGACATCTGGATCCCGGTGGCGTAATCACCGATCGCGGGGTAGACGTAGGTCGGCACATCGCCGTCCATCTTCGCTTCGCCCGCGATCAGGCCGGTCAGCGCCTGGACCACAATGTCGTATCCGCCGCGCCTAGCCAGCGGCCCCTTCTTCCCGAAGGCGGTGTTCTCGCAATAGATCAGGTTCGGGTTGATCGCGCTCAGAGTCGCATAGTCGATCTTCAGTTGTTCGGCTACGCCGGGCCTGTAATTGATGAGGACGACATCGGCGTCCTTAACGAGCGAGTGGACCGCCTCCTGCGCTTCAGGACGAGCCAAGTCCATCGCTACGCCGCGCTTGCCTCGGTTCAGGCTTGCGAACGGTCGCGACTCTTTCGGAACCAGCTCGAGAATAAGCCGCCACGGTTCACCCGCGACAGGTTCGAACTTCGTTACGTCGGCGCCCATATCCGCCAGGTGCATTCCACAGAAGGGGCCGGCGATGATTTGCGTGAATTCGAGGACCTTTACCCCGGAAAGAGGACCAGAAGCCATTGAGAACCCCCTCGGCGGCATTCTAACGAGCGCGTGAGGGTGCGCCAGTTTGCACCCGTCGCATCCCGCGCTACCCAACGCCGGCGCGGCACGAGTATCACGCCTTCGAATTCAGAGAATGTGGCCCTCTTCGCTGACGGATTCCGCGACTCGTGAAACGATCAGCCTCCCGGAGAGACTGCCGAGAAGAACGCCAGGAGTACCCACCATGACCGCACCCGCAGCCGTAACTGATCCCGTCGCCGCCGCCATCGCACTCACCCCACGCATCGAAGAACTGGCGCCCGAAATCGAACGCGAACGCCGGCTCCTCCCCGAACTGGTCGAAGCGTTCCGATCGGCTGGGTTCTTTCATTTGCCGGTGCCGAAAGACCGGGGCGGCATGCAGGCAGACCCCGTGACAGCGGCGCGTGTTGTGGAAGAAGTGTCGTCCGGGGATGGCTCTGCCGGCTGGTGCATCATGATCGCCCAGCAGAACGCCGGCTTCTCCGGCTTCCTGTCGGTGGAGCGCGCGAAAGAGGTCTGGGGCAACGGCCAGATCGTCTGTGGCACCGCCCGACCAACCGGTCGGGCGGTTCGCAAAGGCGACGGCTTCGTGGTCACCGGCCGATGGCCTTTCGCCAGCGGCAGCAGCCACGCGGACTGGTTCGGCGCCGAGTCCATGCTCTTCGACGGCGATGAGCCGATCCGCGACGCGGACGGCAATCACAAGAGCCGCATGTTGATGGTGCCGAGAAGCGAAGTCACCATTCACGACACCTGGCACACCACCGGCCTCCGCGGCACCGCCAGCAACGACTTCGAAGTGAAAGGCGCGTTCGTCCCCGCCGACCGCGGGTTTCAGATGGTCGCCGACCCACCCCAAAGCGACTGGGCGTTGTTCCGGGTGCCCGGCTGCATCTTCATTAATCACGGTTCCCAGGCGCTTGGAGTAGCGAAAGGCGCGATCAAGTCTGCCGCGAAGATTGCAGAAACGAAGGTCGGGTACGGTTCAGACAAGCCGACGAAGTTCGTGCCACGCTTCCAGGGCGCCATCGCGGAAGCAACGATTGCAGTCCTCGCGGCGCGCGACTTCATGTACGACCAGGCAGATGCGCTCTGGCAGAGCGCTCTCGCCGGCAAGAGCGAGACGGAGGACCTGTTACGGGCCCGGGTCCGGTTGGCGGCCAGCCACGCCACGCGCTCCAGCGTGTTCGCCGTCGATACCCTGCACCAAACGCTGGGCACCGCGTCGCTCTTCCAGAACACACCTCTCGAGCGCCAGTTCCGCGACATCCACATGGCCGCCGCGCACGTGATGATCAGCCAATTCACGTACGAGGCGGCCGGGAGGGTGGAGATGGGACTGGAGGCGGAGTTCCCGTTCTTTTAGAACTGAAGTCTCGGCATATCCGCGCCGCGATTAACAAGAGGAGACGATGGAAGATGCGACTTCTCCCGCTGCTACTTCACAATCTCCGGAGCTCTCTGGCGGATTTCGCTCGAGCCCGCGTATAGCGCGCCCTTCGCGGCGGAATAATCCGCTGATTCGATCACGGTCGTTCCCGTTGGAGCGCGGTACTGAAGGACACTGGAATCCACCGCGTTCCCGGTTTCGAATAGTTCGGTTGTGAATCGCTTGGTCAGTGAACCGTTCTCGTCGGTGACGACGAACTGAAGCTGAACATTCGTTTCCTTGTCGATCCAAACAGTGTAGCC
>JBDTNM010000206.1:0-6098 GCA_039933735.1 bacterium
CTCAAGAACTTCGATGCGAATGGCAATCGCGTCGACGAAATCTTGTACGACCCGGCGTTCCTGGCCATGCAAGAACTGGGCTTCGCCCGCTTCGGGTTCGCCGCCATGTCCCACCGCGAGGGTGTGCTCGGCTGGCCCGGACGAGTCCCGCACGTCATCAAGTTCGCGTTGTCGTACCTCTTCGTGCAGGGCGAATTCGGACTGTTCTGCCCGATTTCGATGACCGATTCAGCCGCTCGCGTATTGGGCCAATTTGGCCCCGACGATCTGCGCGAGCGATACCTGCCCGGGCTCACCAGCACGGACCTGACGACACTTCTCCAGTCCGCCCAGTTGCTGACCGAACGCACCGGCGGCAGCGATGTCGGTGCGAATGAGTGCGTGGCCCGCCAGGTCGATGGTGAGTGGCGACTCAGCGGTGAGAAGTGGTTCTGCTCCAATGCAGGCGCCGACGTGCATCTCACTCTCGCGCGGCCCGAAGGCGCCCCCGAAGGAACTCGTGGGCTCGGGATGTTCCTCGTTCCCCGCAACCTCCCTGACGGCAGCCGGAACTCCATCATCATCCGCCGGCTGAAAGACAAACTGGGGTCGAAGTCGATGCCCACGGGCGAGTACGAGTTCCATGACGCAGTCGGCTACCCGGTCGGCGACGTAGGCCGAGGCTTCGCCCAGATGGCGGAGATGATTAACGTTTCCCGGCTTTCGAACGGCATGCGCGCAGCGGCGATCATGCGCCGTTCATTGCTCGAATCCGTCGTCCATGCCCGGGGCCGATCCGCTTTCGGCAAAGCGATGTTCGACCTGCCGCTTCTGCGCGAACAGCTGTTTGAGATGACCCTGGATTCCGAATCGGCGCTCTCCATCGTGCTCTACGCGGCCCGGTGCCTCGACCGGGCAGATGCGGGTTCGGCCCCACACCAGGACATCATCCGCATCGTGACGCCGCTGATTAAGTACGCGAATTGCCGTCGCGCACGGACTACCGCCGGGATGGCTATGAACGTCCGCGGGGGAAACGGCTACATCGAGGAGTGGGTGAACGCCCGCCTCCTCCGCGACGCCCACCTCGGCAGCATCTGGGAAGGCGCCGAAAACGTGGTCGCGCTGGATGTGGCCCGGGCGGGAATGCGGCAGCGAGCTCACGATGCATTGTTCAAAGACATGGAGGAACGCCTCGATTCGCTGACGGACCCCGAGTGCCTGCGAGTCTCCCAATTCGTGCGCGAGCGGCTGGGCGACACCGCGACTCGGTTCGAAACCCTCCTGCTGGCGGACAATGACAGCCGCGAGGCGCGCATGACGGCAATGTGCGACCGGCTCGGCGCCCTCGTCTGCACGGTGCTCCTTCTCGGAGAAGCAGACGCCCAGGCGAACGCCGGGCTCGGGTATCGGAAACTGCTGGTCGCCAATGAGTACCGGAAAAGGCTGCTCGACCGCGTCGATCCACTGGATCTCGGCGACGAAGGTGTGACTTTCCTGGACGAGGTCGTTGATGGAGGCCGGGTGCCCGCAGGCGCAATCAAGTGACGATCCGCGCGATACTTTTCGACGTCGGAGGTCCGCTCGATACCGAAATCCTCCACGAGCAGGGAATCGACCGGGGAATCATCGAGGCTTTCGCCTCACAGGACATCTCTGTCAGCTCGGATGCCCTGAATGCGGCAAGCGAAGCGGCAGTCAAGGCCTTCGCACCGAATGCCTACGCGGCCATGGTCTGGTCGGTTTCCAGACAAAATCGGGACGTCTACGAAAGGGCGTGGTCACACTTCCGCAGCCGGGATGGGCAGCGCGCGGAGGCCCGGGGCGGGTTCGAACTGCGGCCCGGGATCGAATCACTCCTGAAGGCACTCCAGGTCGCCGGATTGGCGATGGGGCTGGCGGCGAATCAGCCCGTCCGGGTTATCGCAGAACTCGACCGCATGGGCATCGGCAAGTTCTTCAGTCACCGCGAAGTCTCCGGTCACCACGGCTTCCACAAGCCCGATGTTCGCCTCTTTCTTCGTGCCTGCGAAGACCTCGGAATCGCCCCGGCGGACTGCATCATGGTCGGCGACCGCGTGGACAACGACATCGTTCCGGCGCGTCTTCTGGGAATGGCGACCGTTCTCTTTCGGACGGGCCGCCACTGGAAGCAGCTGCCGCGCTCGCCGGACGAGATGCCCGACAGGGAAGTTGTCAGTGTCGAAGAACTCCGCTCGGCCATCCTGGATTTGGTTGCTCGCAGCTAACTGACTCCGTCCCGGCTCCCTATACTTCGTGCCGCAGCCGGGACTCCGGCCGGGGATTTCCGTGCTCGATGCGACCAGTGAACGCCGGATAGACGACCTCGTCGCCCAACTGACACTCGAAGAGAAGGTTTCGCTCGTTGGAGGCGCCGATGCGTGGCGCACGAACGCCGTGCCCCGCCTCGGCATCCCCGCGATTAAGGTGACCGACGGACCTCACGGCGCCCGTGGCGGCACCTTTGGTGAAAAGACGGCAGCGAGCTTTCCCTGCGGGACGGCGTTGGGCGCGACCTGGAACCTCGACTTGGTCCGAGAGGTTGGCGCGGCAATCGGTCAGGAGGCGCGTACGAAGGACTGCAGCGTCTTGCTCGCTCCCACGCTCAACATCCATCGCCATCCGCTAGCGGGCCGCAACTTCGAGTGCTACTCGGAGGACCCGCACCTGGTGGGCGAAATCGGAGTCGCCTTCATTCAGGGCGTGCAGTCCGAGGGAGTGGCGGCCACAGCGAAGCACTTTGTCGCGAACGACTCCGAATTCGAGCGCATGACCATTTCTTCGGAGGTGGGCGAACGCGCGCTGCGCGAGATCTACCTCGCTCCATTTGATGCGGCCATTCACGACGGACAGGCGTGGGCCGGCATGACGGCGTACAACCGAATTAACGGCACGAGCGCCTCCGAAAACGCCGAACTGATCAGCCTGCTGAAGGATAACTGGGGCTTCGATGGACTACTGATGTCGGACTGGTGGGGTACCTACAGCATTGCCGCTGCCGAGGCAGGCCTCGATCTTGAGATGCCCGGGAGGCCGCGCTTCATGGGGCGCCGGCTGCTCGAAGCCATCAACGCTGAGGAGATACCGGCCTCGATCCTCGATGACAAAGTCAGGCGGCTTCTTCGTCTCGCGATCCGCACGGGAGCGCTCGACGGACCTGGCGAGTCAGAGGAGCGCTCGACCGACCGGCCCGAGCACCGCGACCTCATCAGGCGGGCCTCGATCGAATCGACCGTGCTGCTGAAGAACGATGATGGCCTGCTGCCGTTGCAGCTTGAGCCCGACGCCATCGTCGCGCTCATCGGCCCACACGCTGACCTGCTTTGCATGATGGGTGGAGGCAGCTCCGCAGTTGAGCCTCACCACGTGACTTCGCTGGCGGCGGCACTTCGCGAACGAATGGACCCCGAGCAACGCGTGGAGCACGAGCCGGGAGTCACAATCCACCGCCGAACCCCCGTGCTCTCAGCCGGACTCGAGAGCGACGGCGAGCCCGGAATCGTGGTCGACTATTTCGACGGTCCGGAATTCGAAGGCAGGCCTGCCGTGACCCGCCGTGCGCCACGATTCGAACTTCGCTGGCTGGCCAACTCGACACCGGTTGCGGGGCAGTTTTCGCTCCGCGCCCACAGCACGTTTATAGCCTCGGTCGCTGGTGAGCATCGGTTCACCCTCTCCAGCGCAGGGCTGTCCCGGCTGCTTGTCGACGGCGCCTTGCTCGTCGACAACTGGACTTCACAAAGCGCCGGAACGACGTTCTACGGCGCCGGCAGTGCTGAAGTGGGAGCAGTCCTGACGCTCGAAGCCGGAAGCAGGCACGAAGTGGTGCTCGAATACCAGTCGGCCGCCCGGGCTGGCATTCTCGGGGTCACCGTCGGGTGTCAGGAACCAGTGGTGCCCGACCTGTTCGAACGAGCCATCGACCTCGCCCGGCGCGCCGACGTCGCCGTGGTAGTGGCAAGCCTGACGCCCGAGTGGGAAGCCGAAGGCAGCGACCGGCGGAGCCTTTCTCTCCCGGGCGCGCAAGATGAGTTGATCCGTCGCGTTTCGGCTGCCAACCCCAAGACAGTCGTCGCAATCAATGCCGGATCGCCGGTTTCGATGCCCTGGCTCGACGACGTGCCAACCGTGCTCCAATTCTGGTACCCGGGTCAGGAAGGTGGCGACGCACTCGCAGAGATCCTCACCGGCGCCGCGGAACCCTCCGGCCGGCTGCCGACCACATTTGCGAGGCGAGTCGAAGACCACCCATCGAATCTGACCTACCCGGGCGAGGCTGGTGCAGTCAGCTACGGCGAGGGCATCTTCGTTGGCTATCGCGCCTTCGACCGCACGGGCATCGAGCCGTTGTTCCCGTTCGGTCACGGTCTCGGCTACACCACATTCGCCTGGTCGAACGCGAGCCTGAGCGCCGACATCCTCCACCCGGGTGATTCCCTGGGCGTTGCGCTAGATCTCACGAATACTGGCTCACGACAAGGAGCGGAGGTCGTCCAGGTGTACGTCCGCGACGTGAAATCCTCGCTCTTGCGGCCGGACAAAGAGCTGAAGGGATTCGCGAAGGTGCATCTCGACCCGGGCGAAACTCGCACCGTGAAGCTCACCCTTCCGCCCCGCGCGTTCGAAGCGTGGGACCCGCGAGTTCACGCCTGGAAAGCCGAACCCGGCGACTTCGAAATCGTCATCGCCCGCTCGGCTGGAAATCCGGAAGCAACCCTTGCAGTCCAGCTAGACGACTGAATCGACCACATGAGCCACACACGGAGGACGCTTTGAACTACGACCTGACCATGACCGACGACCTGCTTTCGACCACACGAGCGGTGCGCAAACGCCTCGACTTCGACCGGCCCGTGCCGCGGGAGGTCATCAACGAATGCCTCGAACTGGCCATCCAGGCCCCGACGGCCTCGAACAGCCAGACCTGGCGTTGGATGATCGTCGACGATCAGGCCAAGAAGACAGCCATCGCGGAGCTCTACCGAAAGACGTCGAACCTCTACCTTGCGCGCTCGGCCGAGGGAGCGAAGAAGCGCGGTGACGAGCAGACGGTGCGGGTCTACGACTCGGCGGAGTTCCTCGCCCAGAACCTTGAGCGGGCCCCCGTCTTCGTCATCCCCTGCGTCCAGGGCCGGCCGCCGGAAGGTTCGCCTCTGTTGAACATCGTCAGCGCGATGGGCTCCATCTTTCCAGCCGTTTGGAGTTTCCAACTCGCGTTGCGTTCGCGCGGGCTCGGGTCGGCGCTGACGACGCTCCATCTTGTCCACGAGAAGGAAGTTGCCGAGTTGCTCGGCATACCCGAAACCGTGCTCCAGGTTGGCTTGTTGCCTGTCGGATATACGAAGGGCACCGACTTCAAGCGAGCGGAGAGAGAACCAGTCGCGACGATCACGCATTGGAACGAGTGGTAACTCCTCACCGTGCGAAACGACCCAAATAGGGCCTGTCGGGTAGACTCCCTCGACAAGCAACGACGGGGTGTGAAGCATGGCCAACTACGTACGGTTCGAACGCAAGGACGGTAGCAAAGGCGCCGGCCAACTTGACGGCGAGACGATCCGCGTGATCGAGGAGCCGTTTTGGGAATCGGCGAAGGCTACCGGCGAACGCCTGTCGCTCGAAGCCGTCCGACTTCTTCCACCGTGTGAGCCCCGGTCCATCGTCTGCGTCGGCCTGAACTACTCCAGCCATCTCAATGGGCGTCCCGTGCCGGACCCGCCGACGCTCTTCTTCAAGCCGCTTGCGAGCATCGCCGGGCCAGGGGACGACATCGTGCTCCCGACTGACGCGGTGCACGTCGAACCCGAAGGCGAGATCGTCATCGTCATCGGGAAGAAGTTGAAGAACGCAAGCCGCGAAGAAGCGCTGGCCGGCATCTTCGGCTACACGGCCGGGAACGACGTCTCCGAGCGCACCTGGCAGCGAGCCGATGGCCAGTGGTGGCGGGCCAAGGGCAGCGACACCTTCGGCGTCTTCGGCCCATCGATCGTCACTGGCATCGAATACACCACGCTGGAAGTGGTGACGCGGGTGAACTCGAAACAGGTGCAGCATGGCGGTTCCACCGAACTGATCCGCGACATCCCCGAAATCGTGCG
>JBDTNM010000207.1:0-6046 GCA_039933735.1 bacterium
CATCACCACCACGCATCCAACAAGGCGCGACTGACAGGGAGCGCTACACCGCCGGAAGCGCCACGACTCCGCCCCCATCGCCGCCAAATGAAACACCCCCGGAACTCGCGTCTCGGGGGTGTTCTTGGTTTGGACTGGGACGCCGTGGCCTACATCCGCTCGATGATCGTCGCTGTGCCCATGCCGCCGCCGGTGCACATGGCGATCAGCGCCGTCGAAAGGTTGCGGCGCTCGAGCTCGTCGAGGGCCGTCTGGATGAGCATCCCGCCCGTCGCGCCGATCGGATGGCCGAGCGCGATCGCCCCGCCGTTCACGTTCAGCCGTTCGTTGTCGACTTCCATTTCTTTCTGCCACTAGAGGACAACCGCGGCGAACGCCTCGTTGATCTCAAAGAGGTCGATGTCTTCCTTTCGCATCCCGGCCTTCTTCAGCACGAGCTGCGAAGCCGGCGCCGGAGCAGTCAGCATGATCACCGGCTCACTCCCGGCGGTCGCCGTCATCCGGATCTTGCCGCGCGGCTTCAGGCCGTGTGCCTGCGCGTACTCTGGCGAAGCGATCAGCAGCGCGCTGGCGCCATCCACCACGCCCGAGGAGTTGCCGGCGTGATGCACGTGTTCGACCTGCTTGATCTGCGGGTACACGGCCTTGCAAATCTCGTCGAAGCTGCGTGTGTCGTTCGGCGGAGTCATCACGCCCATCTTTGCGAACGAGGGGTTCAGCCCGGCAAGGCTCTCCATCGTCGTCCCGGAACGAGGGTATTCGTCGTGGTCGAGGGCGAGCGAGCCGTCGTCGTTGTAGATCGGCACAACGCTGCGCTTGAAGTGCCCGGCGTCGATGGCCGCGGCCGCGCGGCGTTGGCTTTCAACGCCGAGCCGATCGCAATCCTCGCGCGTGAAGCCTTCGACCGTCGCAATCAGGTCCGCCGAAATGCCCTGGGGCACGAGAGGGTACTGCTCGTAGAGATGCCCGTTGTTCGCGGTGAACCCATCGACGCTCAGTGAAGCGGAGTGCGACATCGATTCGATCCCACCCGTCACCACCAACTCCTGCTGACCCGACATGACGCCCATCGCGCCCATATTCGTGGCCTGCTGGGCCGAACCGCAGAAGCGGTGCAGCGTCACGCCTGGCACGGTCACCGGCCAGCCCGCGTCCAGCGTCGCCATTCGGGCGATGTCCATCGCATGGTCACCAACACCCGAACCGTTGCCCATGATGACGTCTTCCACGTCGCCGGGCTCGAACCCGACGCGCTCCTGCAGCGCGTTCAACACCTGCGCCAGGATGCGTTGCGGGTGAATGTGGGTAAGGCTGCCGACTCCGGGCTTGCCGCCGCCCCGCGGCGAACGGACGCCTTCAATAATCCAGGCTTCTCTCATCGTGATAGCTCCATGTACTTGTGTTCGAACCAGCCGGTCGCTCCGCCTTCGGAGGCGCCGGAACTCGATGCGGCAATACTAACCCGCTTTGCCGGGGATCAGAACCGCACTCCTCTCCATGCAGCGATATGCTAATCTGCCTGTATGCGCACCACCCTCAACATCGACGATGACCTCCTCAAGGCCGCCAAGATCGCGGCGATCCACGAAGGCATCTCGCTCACCGAGTACATAGAGCGCGCACTTCGTCGTGTCCAAAAGGCAGAACGCGGTACATGGCGCGTCCACCCGCTCCCGGCCGGCGGACCGCTGCCGGGGCTCAGCTTCGCCTCCGCTTCGGAATTAATCGATCAAGTTGAAGGCCCCCTTGCTCGTCCCTGACGTCAACATCTTGCTTTACGCAGCTTTCCCCGACGCGGACCAGCACTCTGTGACTGTCCACTGGTTAAACGCAGCCGCAAACGGCTTCGAACCGGTCGCAATCGCTGACATGGTGTTCAGCAGCTTCGTACGGATCGGGACGAATCCTCGAATGACAGCCATGGCCGCCAGTTCCGACGAAATGTTCGACAAATGTCGAGAGTTTCGTGCCATGCCGAGCTACCAACTCCTCCGAGAGGGCCCACGCCACTGGGACATCTTCGAACGGCTCGTCGTCGATATTGAAGCGACCGGCCCGGACGTCGCCGATGCCTACCTGGCGGCGTTCGCAGTCGAAAACAACGCGACCTTCGTGACCTTCGACCGCGGCTTCACTCGCTTCCCCGGGCTGAAGCTGCTCACGCTCGGCGACTGACGTTCGCCTTCAGGCAGCCGGTAAAGCGTCCGAACCCGGTGCAACGCTCCTGAAACCCTGCCTTGCCGGTCCGTTGAGCCTTCTGGCATGCCTGCCGGGATACGGTGGAACCACGCCAAACCCAAGGAGGCTTACCAATGGATACCAGCAAGATCAAGGAACACATGCCCGTCGTCTGTTCCGAAAACGGACAGTTCGCCACCGTCGACCACCTCGAGGGCGACCAGATCAAGCTCACCAAGGATGCCCAGGGCCAGCACCACTTCATCCCCCAGAGCTGGGTCACCAGCGTCGATGACAAGGTCCACATCGACCGGCCGGGTGCGCAGGCCATGCGCGAATGGAAGACGAGCGTGGGCGCCGCCCGCTAAGGGTGCACGCTCGGACCAAGGAAGGGAGCCGCCAGGCTCCCTTCTTCGTGTCTGTGCTAGTCGGCGAAACCGAGAGTACGCATGAAGCCGGCCACTGCGGGCCGGCTTCATGATCACTGACCACTGGCGACGAACGACTAGTTCACGCGCTCGAAGATGGTGGCGATGCCCTGCCCGCCGCCGATGCACAGGCTGACGATGCCGAAGCGGCCGCCGGTGCGTTCGAGTTCGTGCATGAGCTTTACGGTGAGAATCGCGCCCGTTGCGCCGACCGGGTGGCCGAGGGCGATGGCGCCGCCGTTCGGGTTCACCTTCTCGGGGTCCAACGACAGTTCGCTGGCGCAGGCGCAAGAGACGCTGGCGAAGGCCTCATTCAGTTCGATGACGTCGATCTGGCTCATCGTCATCTGGGCCCTGGCGAGCACCTTGTTGATCGCGGGGATCGGTCCGCTACCCATGATCGCGGGCTCAACGCCGGCTTCGGCGCGGGCGACGATGCGCAGGCGCGGGGTGGCGCCGAGTTCCTTAGCCTTCGAGGCGCTCATGAGGGTGAGGGCGGCGGCGCCGTCGTTGATGCCGCTGGCGTTGCCAGCCGTGACCACGCCGCCCTCCTTAAAGGCCGGTCGCAGCTTGGCGAGGGCCTCGGCCGTGGTGGCGCGAGGGTACTCGTCGACATCGAAGACCTTGTCTTCCCTGCCGACCTTGATGTTCAGCGGGGCGATCTGATCGACGAAGCGGCCGGCATCGATCGCGGCGATCGCGCGGCGCTGGCTTTCGGCCGAAAACTCGTCCTGGGCGACGCGGCTGACTTCGAACTGCTCGGCCAGGTTCTCGGCGGTGATGCCCATGTGGTAGCCCTTAAACGGGTCGCTGAGCAGGTGAATGATGCCGTCTTCGATGCTGTCGTGGCCGAGGCGATAGCCGGTGCGGGCCTTGCGCAGGTAGAACGGCATGCGCGTCATGTTCTCGGCGCCGCCCGCGACGACCACATCGGCGTCGCCGCTCTGGATGAGGCGGGAGGCGGTGTTGATCGCTTCGAGTCCGGAGCCGCAGATGCGGTTCACGTTCATCGCCGGGGTGCCGACCGGGAGACCGGCCTTCACCGCCGAATGGCGCGAGAGGTAGGCGTCCTCGGCCACCTGGCCGACGATGCCCATGATGACCTGGTCGACATTCTCGGGGTCGATGCCGGCGCGGCTGACCGCTTCGCGGATCACGTGGGCGCCGAGGTCGGAGGCGGGGACATCTGCGAGGGAGCCCTGGAACTTGCCGATAGCTGTCCGGACGCCACTGGTAATGACGACATCTTCCATGGTGTAACTGTCCTGTGGTGCTTTGAATCGCCGGAGTCCCGTCCCCCTCGAAGGGGACGCTCCAGATGCACGGTCGAGCCATTGTACGGAGGCCGAGAACCCCATGCCAGTGGATAGGACGAGGGGAAGCCATAGACGAAGGCTATGGCGGGCGCGTACGTGTCCAACTTGGGCGGCCCGGGAGCGTAATCAAACGGGGAGGCCACTGGCCTCCCCGTTTGGTGTGATGTGGCGGAAGTTTCCGCGTTATGGGGCGACGCGTTCCCAGCTGAACGGGCCGAACGAATTCGGGCCGGGAGCCGGGGGATGCTTGGTGTTGACGGATACGCGCAGGTATTCGAGCGGGAACGTGCTTCCATGGACGACGAGCCGATGGAAGAGGTTGTCCGATACCGTTGGGATGCCGGTGTGCGTTGCGTTGGCATCCGCGAGCGAAATGGCGGTGTCAGTGCAGACGCCGCCTTCGGTCAGGCACGTTCCACCCGGTGAGAGGGGATTGTCGGACCGGTAGATGTGCGAATCACCGTTGAAAAGCAAGACCGGCTTGTTGAAAGCGTTGGTGTTATTGGCGATGTTCGCGATGATGGCGTCGTAGTTTGTGAGATGGTGGCCAATCGGCGCGTCCAGGACGGAGTCGAGATCCCACATGTCGGCCTGGGTCAGGATGACGAGGCCACCCATATGATCCTGCGTTGCCTGAGCAAACGCTTTATCCAGCCAGCGCAGGTCGGCGCCGGTACGCTGAAGTTGCTCCTGGGTCTGCTCACCGGTCAGAGTGAGCCCGAACCAGGCGTCTGCATCGTTATTAGAGCCGCCAGGGATGTTAACGCTGACGAACATGATCCCGCCCTGTTCCCACATGACGTTTTCCACGTACTCGCCGTCGGACGGATGGGCGGGATCGAACTCCTGAGCCTGCGAGACGACGTCTTTGTGTCCCCCCATCGTATCGCCGGGCGTTGCAAAGAAGAGTTGGCGGACAAGGGCGAGGTTGGCCACGGGGTTTCCGTTGGCGTAGTCGACGTAGTCCCCGTTGCTGTTCTTTGTGTTCCCGCCCTCTTTGGCCTTGTTGCAGTCGGTCCACTCATTATCGCCGGGCGTGTAAATCAAGGGATCCTTGAAAGCTGACCAGAGCTGGGCGATCGCGTGGTTCCAGGCCAGGGTGCAGGGCTGCTTTCCACCGTGGATGTCTCCGGCGAAGAGGGAGAGCTGCACCTTGTGGTCGTTGTTGACAGCCTTGATGAAGGCGGGCAGCGCATCTAGTTCGGCAGTGTCATTGCCATACAGCGGCGGCGCCTTGGTGTAATTCGCAGAATCGATGGCGTAGGGCTGGTCACCGAAGACGGCGAAGGTCAGCGGGCCATCGCCGCCAGAGCGATACTCGTCATGGTTGTCCTTGGCGGACACGAGCACGGTCGACGCACCGACGGCCAGGGCGGCAAGGGCGCCGAGCGCCAGGATCCTCTTCATTGTTTCCCCTAAGTGGTTGGTTCGACCGGAAACCTAGAGTGCGTTGGTTAACGCTTAAACAACGCCGGCCCATGACCGACGCCAAACTCCCGGCCCACCCATCTCCGCCCCAGCCTGCCGAGCGCTCCACATTCAGGTGTGAGCGTGTCAGGTGGGGCGGCGAAGGTGGAAGGGGGTGCTGGCGCCGGGGGTGGGACGGCCTCCCTTACGGTCGGGGCTAGTTGGAGGGGACCTCAGGCTGGGTGGAGCTAGTTGGCCGCGCGGCTCTCGCTTCGCGCAATAACCGTGCATATGCGCTTATGGCTTCCTCCTCCACCCCAGGTAAAGCCCTCCATCTTGAACCCCACACCCTCCCTTCCGTACATTACCTAGCATCCTAGATAAATAGGTTGCTAGCGATGATCGAGTTCTTCCTCGACCGGCGAGACCCGGCAAGCCCCTACCAACAACTCGTCCGCCAGGTGCGGCAGTCCCTCTTGCTCGGGACGCTTCACATCGGCGACCAGCTGCCGACCGTGAAAGAGGTCGCGCGCAAGCTGCCGCTGAACCCGAACACGGTGCTCAAGGCCTACCGCGAGCTCGAGCTCGAAGGCCTGATCGATACCCGCCCCGGCGTGGGCACGTTCGTGGCGCAGACGCTGGCGCGGCCTTCGCTCCAACAGCACCCGCAGCTGCGCGAAAAGCTGGCCAACTGGCTGGCCGAGGCGAGGTCGGCCG
>JBDTNM010000208.1:0-6030 GCA_039933735.1 bacterium
AGCCCAAAGACCGACACGATCGCCACGATGTACTTGTACTCGACCTTCACGACGACTCTCCATGCCCGTTGGGCGCTAGCCCGGCTGGTTGATCGGGCAGGAGCCCGCGCGCCACGATGTCGGCGAATTCGGCAGCGGTCTGGCGCACTCGCTCGCGGTCATGTCCAAATGCCACCTGCGCCCAAAACCCGAGGGCGAACCCAAGCCCCGAAAGCGAGTAAGCAACTGACTGCAGGTCGGCGTCTGGCCGAATTTCGCTTCCCAACTGCAGTGGTCGGAGGAGTTCAAAAATCTGAGCGACTCGAACTTCGTGGAATCTACGAGAGACCACCTCTCCGACTTCCGGATCGATGCTTGCCTGGGAGACGTTGACACGCATGACGTCGCGGCGAACCCACATAGTTTCGACCTGATTAAGGAGGATCGCCCGGACAGCGCTTTGCACACCGTCCGTCGATGGAGGAGCGAATGACTCCGCGACCTCAGTGGCCCGAGCATCCAGCAACGCGAGGAGCAGGCCACGTTTGCTCCCGAAATAGCGGTGGATCAGGCCTTCGCTGCAACCGGCAGCATCAGCGACCTGGCGTGTCGTAGCCGCATCGAATCCGTGCGCTGCGAACACTTTCGCCGCTGCCGAGATGAACGCTTCTCGCCGGCCTTCCTTGTCGTGCTTCCCACGCTGGGGACATCCGTTGGCAGTGGGTGTCAGTTCGCCTTCAGGAGAGTAACTGCGCATTCACGCATTTTAAGAAGGCCAGCCGGGATCAGTAAAGTGCACGTTCACGCACTTTGCCGCCCTGCGTGTCGAAATCGTGGAGATTAGCCGCCTGTGGCGACGCGACCGAGGTAGCGGTCCTTGTCCGCCTCCTGAGCGGGCGCGAACTTCAAGTCCTCGGGTGTGCCCAAGACGCGCAGCCAGGTCGCGAACTCGAGCAGCCATTTTCATCGGTAACCAAGTCTAGCGGGGGCGGGGCATCCGGCAACGGAAGGAACAGGCGGAAGGGTAAGGTGGTCAGCTTCCTTTCCGTCCCGAACGCCACAAAGAACCGGACCGCTGCCGCTGTCGGAGGGGCCCGCATGTGGGCCTCATCCGGAGATCGTCGACACCGAATCACTCACTGAACGTCAACGTTGATCCGCACAACCACTGAGGATCGCTTTTGTGCCGCCGACCCCTTAGACGCGAGAGCTCACTGCCCTCGATGGGGTCATTGAAAGCTCCGATGCCGGGAGTTCGCCCTCCCGCTCGCCGAGGCGTCGTTTCCCTGAAGAACCACCGGTGCGGAAGCCGCACGAGAGAGGACAAAAGTCGTGGTTGAGGTAAGTCCCGTTGAACACGAACTTGAGCAGGTAGACACCGAGCTCGTCGGAATGGTGGATAAGTACCGCGGACTCCTCGAGGCCGCTCCAGACGCCATGGTCGTGGTGAACGCGCAGGGCGAAATCGTCTTGCTCAATGTCCAGGCCGAAAAGCGCTTTGGTTACCATCGCGACGAGCTACTCGGCCAGCAGGTGACCAACATCATTCCGGCGGGCTTCGCGGAGCGACTGGTAGCCGATGCCCTTCGCACAAAGGAAGACGCGCTCGCTCAACAGATAGAAACGGGTATCGAGCTCCTCGGACTCCGCAAGGATCGCAGCGAGTTCCCAATCGAGATCATGCTCAGTCCGCTGGAGAGCGCCGATGGCACGCTGGTCACTGCTGCGATCAGAGATATCAGCGTTCGCAGAGCAGCGGATGAGTACCTGGCCGAAGTGGAACGCCGGCGAACGCTCATGGAAGACGAACTGCGAGAGAGCGAAGAGCGCTATCGCATGCTGCTTGATGGCGTCCACGACTACGCCATTTTCATGATGGATCCTGAGGGCCAGGTCCTCAGTTGGAATGCCGGCGCCGAACGAATCAAAGGCTATACGGCGGAGGAAATCATCGGGGAGAACTTCTCTCGCCTCTTCCCCGCACGCGATGTTCAAAAGGGACGCCCCCAGGAGATCCTGAGGATTACCGCCGAGGCGGGCCGCCACGAAGAACAAGGCATCCGCCTCCGCAAGGACGGTTCTCGCTTCCTCTCCAGCGTCACGTTCACCGCACTCCACGACGCCAACGGCGAACTGAAGGGCTTCTCGGAATTCAGCAACGACCTCAGCGAAAGCAAGGAAGCGAGTGCTAAATACCGGGGGCTCCTCGAAGCTGCACCGGACGCCATGGTGGTAATAAATTCGGCCGGCGAGATAGTTCTCTTGAACCTCCAGGCGGAGAAGCAGTTCGGCTACCACCGTGATGAACTTGTGGGGCAACAGGTCCGCAACATCATCCCGCTAGGCTTCGCGGAACGCCTCATCGCCGATGACCTTCGCTCCGCTGAGGAAGCACTTGGCCAGCAGATGGGCGCGGGTATCGAACTCTCGGGACTCCGCAAAGACGGGACGGAGTTCCCAATCGAAATCATGCTCAGCCCGCTGGAAAGCGCGGAGGGCCTCCTCATCACCGCCGCCATTCGAAACATCAGCGTACGGAAGGCGGCCGCAGCCCACCTCCAATCCACCGTCGAAGCACTCGGCCGCAGTAACGCGGAACTCCAGGCCTTCACGAACCTTGCCTCGCATGACTTGCAAGAACCGCTTCGCAAGATACTCACCTTCGGCGGACGCCTCGAATCGGGCGAACACGGCCTCAGCGAACAAGGCGCCGACTACATCCGCCGCATGTGCGGCGCTGCTGGCCGCATGCAAGCGCTTATTCAGAACCTCATCTCGTACTCACGGGTCACGGGCTCGAACGAGCCCTTCCATCGGATAGCGCTCGACGCTGTGCTCGCCGATGTCCTAACCGATCTGGAAATCGCCATCGAAAAGTCCGGCGCGATCATCCAAACCAGCAAGCTCCCGGAGACCAATGGTGATGAAACGCAAATGAGGGAGCTGTTCCAAAACCTCATCGCCAACGCGATCAAATTCCGGAAGGACTCCGCACCGCCACGGATATTCATCGAAGCTTGCGCCGGGCCGAAAGGCATGCAGGCGATCTCCGTGAGGGACGACGGCCTCGGGTTTGATGCGGCGCACGCGGAGAAGATCTTCGGAATGTTCCAACGGCTCCACGGCCGCGAACAGTTCGAAGGGACCGGCATCGGCCTGGCAGTCTGTAGGAAGATTGCCGACCGCCACGGCGGCAGTATCTCCGCCACTTCTTCGCCCGGCGACGGTACGCGCTTCACCGTGCTCTTGCCGACTGCCTGCTCGGCCCCCGAAGGAGCAACGCCATGACTCTCGAACCGATGACCATTTTGATGGCCGAAGACGACCCTGACGATCGCGCCCTCGCCCGCGATGCGCTGCACGAATGCGGGCCAGCGTTCGAACTCCGAACCGTTTGTGATGGAGAGGAATTGCTCGAATACCTTCGCCACGAGGGCCGCTACGCCAGTCCCGCAGAGGCCCCTTATCCGACGGTTGTGCTCCTCGATATGAACATGCCACGAATGGACGGCAGGGAGGTGCTGGCGGAAATGAAAGCTGACGAAGCTCTCCGCCGAATCCCGATCGTGGTGCTATCGACCTCACAGGCGACGGAGGACGTAATTCGGTCGTACGACCTCGGTGCCAGCGGCTACATCGGCAAGCCCAACACTTTCGTCGGTCTCGTCAATGTCTTCTACGCCCTCGAGCAGTGGCTCGCTGTCGTGACGCAGGCGCCGCCGTGGCTCACCAACATGCGCAGCGTCACCGACGGACTCGCCCCCTCCTCAGAATTCGCCAGGCTCCCCAGGGGGCCCCTCGCTGGAGCGCAAAAATGAATCTCGAACCACTGATCATCTTGCTCGCCGAAGATGACCCAGATGACCGCGACCTCGCGATCGAAGCGCTCGCCGAGAGCGGCACGAACCACCAACTGCAGACGGTCGCCGACGGCGAAGAGTTACTGGAGTATCTCCGCCGGGAAAAACGGTACGCACCGCCCGCTTACGCCCCTCATCCCGCCCTTGTCCTGCTCGATATGAACATGCCACGGATGAACGGCCGGGAAGCGCTCACCATCATGAAAGCCGACCCCGCGTTGAGGCGCATCCCGGTAGTTGTGCTATCCACGTCCCGCTCGGCCGGAGACGTTGTCAGCTCATACGACCTGGGAGCGAACGCTTACATCGGCAAGCCAGTCACCTTCCCGGAGCTCGTCAACGTCCTCGGGACTCTCGGAGCCCACTGGCTCAAGACCGTCGTCCTCGCTCCACATTGATGGGCGCCGCCACCGCCCAAACATCGTAGAAACGACCGGCTCGGTCTTCCTCCGTTCAACTCCACGAAAGGCCAATCACATGACACTCGCAAAACTGTCCTCCTTCGATCAGCCGCCGCTCCAGGTACTACTGATCGATGACGATGAGGACTCGTACGTCCTCACCCGGGACTTGCTCTCGGAGGTTCGTGGCCAGCGCTACGTGTTGGACTGGGCGAAGTCGGCACCTCACGGCGTTGCTGCGGTGGAAGCCGGCAACTTCGATATCGCTCTCGTGGACTTTTATCTTGGGGCCTACACGGGCGATGCGCTGATTACCGAACTTCGCCGGCGCAAGTCTTTGCTGCCGCTGATACTGCTCACCAGCGAGGATCTGCTCCAAAACGATCTCGCCGTCATGCAGGCCGGGGCAGATGAATTCCTCATCAAGGGCAACCTAAACAGCGTCGTACTCGAACGTACGATCCGTTTCTCCGTCGAGCGCAGCCAACAGGCGGCAGCTCTCCGTGCCAGCGAAGAGCGTTTCCGGGAACTCTTCCGCTCGAGCCTCGATGCAGTCATCGTCACGGAACCGAACGGTTCCATCCTTGCGGCCAATCCCGCGGCCGAGGTTCTCCTCAGGCTCTCCCAGGCCGATATCATCGCCCGCGGCCGATTGGCACTCCTTGCCGCCGAAAGTCGCGAAACCGCAACACAACTCGATGCGCGCCTCCAGGCCGGCGCATTTCGCGATGAAATCCTGCTCCGGCGCGGCGACGGGTCGACGTTCATCGGCGAAATCACCGTTGCACCGGTGAATGAGGCATCGGGCGGCCGTGCGAGCATGATTATCCGCGACGTGAGTGCGCGGCGGGCCACGGAACACCGCACGGTTTCCGCGGAGCGCCGGCTGCGCAGATTCGAAACCGGAGGCCCGTTCGTGGCCGGCACCGCAATCGTGGCAATGCTTTGCCTGATGCTCCTTGGGAACGCGGTTTCTGCCGTTGCCATCGGTGTTGTGGTTATCGCCAGCCAGACCTGGCTGCGGATTTCCGGCACCAGGCGTCGTACCTTCGCCTTTTCCAGCCTGGCCGAATGGCGGGAACACGCCGTCGATGCACGCCGAGGTCTATCCCGCTATGCCGAATACCTCCAGGTCGATCCGGAATCCGGGCTCGGCACGAAACTCTCCATGCAACGTGCCGTCGAACGTCAGATCGCCTGCTACCAGCGCACCGGCGAAACGTTTTGCCTTGTCCTCGTCGAGATCGCCGACCCGGAATCCCCTCGACGCGAGTTGCCCGCGGCTATCGTCCAATCCGCCAGTAAACTCCTTAGCGTCGCCACCACCGTCGAGGAACCGCTTTGCCGGATCAATTCCAATACGTTTGGCATCCTCTTGCCCGGCCGAAACCGCGGTCTCGCGTCCGAATTCATCGAACAGTTCCGCCAACGCCTGAGCAACAAGCTTCGCGGTGACCTCATGAACTTGAAGGTAGTTGCCGGCAGGGCCGAGATCTCTGACAACACGAAGAGGTTCGAAGAACTACTCGAAAGTGCCACGGACGACCTTGAGAATTACGACCGCGATCTTTCCTGGCAGATATCGGAGTTCGCGAGCAAAAAGTCAAAGGTATCCTGACGTTTCGGCCGCGATCCCTTCGCCGGAACCAGACGCGGTCGAACCTGAAGCTGCCCTTCACCGACACCACCTCCGCGTGAACCGAGGCGCCGAAGACGAGGAGTCGTGGCCCGGCTCAGCCGCCCGTGGCGACGAGGCCGAGGTAGCGGTCCTTGTCCGCGTCCCGAGCGGG
>JBDTNM010000209.1:0-6026 GCA_039933735.1 bacterium
TCGACCGCGCGATTCTTACGTCACCCCGCTGTACCCTGTCCCTCATGCTCGTTGTCCAGAAATACGGCGGCACTTCCGTCGCCGATGCCGACCGGATCCGGCATGTCGCCGGCCGCGTCATCAAGCGCATCAAGCAGGGAGACCAGGTCATCGTCGTCGTTTCGGCGATGGGGAACTCGACCGATGACCTGATCGACCTGGCCCTCCAGGTGGCCCCCGACCCTGACCCTCGCGAACTCGACATGCTCCTTTCCACGGGCGAGCAGGTCAGCGTCGCGCTCGTCGCGATGGCCCTGAAGACGCTAGGCCAGGAAGCGGTCGGTCTCACCGGACAGCAGGCGGGAATCATCGCCCAGGGCCGCCATTACCAGGGCCGCATCTCGCGGGTCGAAGCCGACCGCGTCCGGGCCGAACTTGATGCCGGGCGGGTTCCGGTGGTCGCCGGCTACTGGGGCGTGAACGAAGACCAGGAGATCCTGACGCTCGGCCGTGGCGCAAGCGATACCACAGCCGTCGCCCTGGCGATCACCCTTGGCGCCGAACGCTGTGAAAACTGCAAGGACGTCGAGGGCGTCTACACCGCCGACCCGCGCATCGTCCCGACCGCGCGCAAGCTGAAGGACATCACCTACGAAGAGATGCTCGAAATGGCCACCCAGGGATCGAGCGTCATGCACAACCGCGCGGTCGAGCTCGCCTCGGTCTACAACCTCCCGATCCTGGTGACATCGAGCATGGTCGATGCGCCGGGCACGCTGATTCGACAGGAGTCTGAGTTGGAAGAACGCAACCGCGTGCGGGGCATCGCACATGACACCGACGTCGCCAAGATCACGGTCCGCCGGGTGCCGGATAAGCCCGGGATTGCCACCAACATCTTCGAACCGCTGGCCGAAGCGGGCATCAGCGTCGACACGATCGTCCAGAACTCGAGCGAGGGGAACCTCACCGACCTCACGTTCACGCTTTCGCGCGGCGACCTGCGCAAGGCCGAGGCGATCATGCCGGGCATTTGCGAATCGGTCGGTTCGCCCGAGTTCACCTCCGATGGCAACCTGGGCAAGGTCAGCATTGTCGGCGTCGGCATCCAGACGGCTCACGGCTACGCGGCCAAGATGTTCCGGGCCATGTACGACGCTGGCATCAACATCGAACTGATTTCGACGAGCGAGATCCGGCTGACCTGCATCATCGATTCGGCGAAAGTGCCGGACGCTGTACGGGCGCTCCATGCCGCCTTCGAACTCGAAACCGCGGACTGACCAACAGCTCCCGAGAATCCAGACGGATGGTCACTTCCCAGGCAGACTAGACGTAGAACTCTGCCCCGAGGGCCGGATTCACCTCGAAGCCTGGCTTCTCACGAAACGCGCGTGAATCACCCCCGCCGAGGCAACCAGCTCGGCGCATTCGTAGCCTTCCGGGCCGCCGGAGAGGTTATCGAAGAGCCGTTCGCCGGCTCCGAGGAAGATGGGCACGATGGCCATGTGGAGGTCATCCACCAGCCCGGCCTTCAGGTATTGCTGGACGGCCGAAGCGCCGCCGCCGAGACGAATGTCCTGGTCGCCCGCCGCCTTCCGCGCTCGTTCCAGCGCCGCTTCGAAGCCATCGGTGACGAAGTTGAAGGTGGTGCCGCCTTCCATTTCGAACGATTCGCGCGGGTGATGGGTGAGTACGAACACCGGGTGGTGGTAGGGCGGGTTATCGCCCCACCAGCCCTTCCATTCGCTATCGGGCCAATCGCCGCGGACGGGGCCGAACATGTTGCGGCCCATGATTGTGGCGCCGATGCCATCCACGCCGCGTAGTAGGAAGTCGTTGTCGATGCCGGTTTCACCGCCCGGTTCGCCGATCATCTGGCGGCCAAAGGCGGTGTCGAAGACCCAGGTGTGGAGTCGTTCAGCGCCAACGCCGAGCGGGTTCTCCAGGTCCTGGTTCGGCCCCGCGACGTAGCCATCCATCGAAATCGCAAGACTGTGCACTCGCAGCTTCGCCATCGGTCACCGCCTGCTGTTTCGACCAATTGTGAGGCAGGCCGCCCCGGATCGGAACACAAGCTGACGACCGCTACGCGCCGTAGACCTTGTTCGCGCGAGCCAGGGGCAAGAACAGCCGGGCGGTCGAACCGGCGCCACTGCTCTGAATTTCGACGTAGCCCTGGTGCGACGCCATCACGCGAGAGACCTCGGCGAGGCCGTTTCCACGGCCGGAACCCTTCGTCGTGCTGAACGTCTTGAAGAGCGAAGACTCGATCCGCGGATGCACTCCCGGGCCATCATCTTTTACTTCGATGACCATGTAGCGGCCCGGTTCGACCGGCGCCGGGGCAGCGGAACGGCTGAGGAACTTCACCGTGCGTTCTTCTGCGGCGGCATGCATGACCACGTTCCGGCCGGCTTCGAGCGCGTTCACCAGAATGTCCAGGATCGCGCGCTCCAACTGCACAGCGACTGCCCGCACGGCCGGCAGCGAATCCGGAAGGGTGACGACGACGCGGGCGCGTTCTTCGGCGCACAAGCTGCCTAACGCGCCGTGCAGGCACTGAGTTGGGTCCATCCGCTCGTGCCCCGCATCTCCAGCCACTGCCGTCATGGAGGCGCCGGGAAGATGGCTAGCGATTCGCTGGCTGCTCTGATGGTCATTATTGGACCCCTCTAGACCGCGGATCGCTGTCCGTTTGGGCCTGCCCGAAAAACGTACGAGTTATCCAAGAAAACTCCCCTAGGGGTAATCCCTTGAATCGTTGGTTCACGAACGACTGTAGCGCTTCGATTTTGTTTCGTCATCCATCGAATTGGCCGGAGGTGCCTGCCCGGCCTGCGGGTATACTCTCGGCTCTGCATCTTGCGGAGGAGTAACACACACGATGGCTGAATACCTGGTTGTTTATCACGGTGCCGGCGGCGCCGAGGGTACCCACGATGAAAAGATGGCCCGCATGGAAAATTGGCTGAAGTGGATGGGCGGCCTCAGCGGCAACGTCAAAGACGCCGGGCACCCCGCCAGCCGGGCCTGGACCGTGAGCAAAGACGGTACGACCGATGACGCCGGCGGCAACCCGGCCACCGGCTACAGCATTCTCACGGCCGAAAGCATGCAGGCGGCGCTCGACATGGTGGTCACCAGCCCGCACCTCCAGGAGGGCGGCACAATCGAACTGGTCGAACTGCTCGGCGCAGGCATGGCCTCGGTTCGGCAGTAAGAGCAGCGCCGGAGCCTGAGGCAACAGTTTGCTCTGGCCCCGGAGTGTTCTGGTGCGGTGACTACTAATGACAGTCGGGCCGGGTGTTCTTACCCGGCCCTTCGCCTAATCAGATGGGGTGCCGGGGTGTAGCTCCCAGGTCATCTCATCGAAACGAGCCCCGTCACTGTCGACGCGCTCGGCCGTGGAGAGGTAGGTGAAACCCGCCGCGCGGGCGACACCAATGCTGGCGGCATTGGCAGGGTCACAGTTGAGGACGAACCGGCGGATGCCAGCCTCGAAACCGGCCGCCGTCACGGCCCGGACCGCTTCGCTGGCGTAGCCCTTCCTCAGGTGTTCGAGCAGCACCCAGTAGCCAATGTTCAACTCATCCTCGCCGGTCCAGCGGGCGCCGCAGTTGCCGACGTATGCGCCGTCGCGCAGGAAGATCCCATAGGCGAAGCGCTCACCCGAATCGAAAAGCTGCCCGGCCTCGGCGATGAGCGCCGCCCGGTCGCCGAGGAGTTCCGCCCGGGCGTTCGGCAGGAACCGGCCAATGTGGTCGATCGAGCGCATGGCATCGCCGTCCAGCGCCCGCACGTCATCCGCCTCGTAGCGCCGCAGGACGAGCCTGCCGGTCTCCAGCCGTGCGGGAAGTCGGATGGAAGCGATGTCGGCACCCCCGGGTAATCCGCCCATTTTGAGGCGCGGAGGCTGGATTCGCGACTTCTGCAGCTCCCGCGCCGCTCACGCCACCCGCTTGCTCAGCCACCAGGTTGACACGCCGAGCATGAGCACCGTCGCTCCCAGGAAGATCCCGCTTTCGATGCCCTGGAAGAGCCAGAATCGGCTGTCGGGGTGGAACACCGTCTTGGTCAGCAGGTCGGCTGGCAGGGGGCATGGCAGCGGATCGGTCCTGAAACATTGCAGGCGATCGATCGTGTGACCGTTCGCATCCACCGGCCGTTGGCTCAGGATCCAGCTCTTGCGGTTGGCCAGGTCGAACCCCTGGGAGAGCAACACCTTCGGCGCGAGAAAGTGCGGACGGGCGAAGTTTTCGAGCGCGATCCGTACGACGAAGAACGCTATGAAGCTGGCAACGAACGCTGCCAGCGCCTTCTTCGCCAACACCCCCACCGAGATCACCAGGGCGGTGGCAAACAGCGAGTACGAAATGAACACCGGCGCTGCGAAGTTGAAACTCTCGTTCCAACGGCTCTCGGCCAGGTTGATCGGGTGATACATCCGCGTGATCACCAGGGCGAGAACCGCCGCGCTCACTCCGGCGAGCACGAGCGACGCCGCCAGTTTCGTCACGAACCAGCGCGTCCGCCCGATGCCCTGTGTCCAGGCAAGCCGGTACGTCCGCTGGTCGAACTCCAACACGAGCGGCGCCGCGGCAATGACGCCGATCAACGCCGGCACGAAGTTGATGAACGGCATCGTCGTCGTCAGCCAGCCGTACTGGTTGAGCACGTCCTCCGCGGCCCGCATGCAGGTCGGCTCGGGCGAGGCAGCGCCCAGGCAGGTCGAGAGTCCTTGCTCCTGGAAAGCGCCCGTGATGCTTCGTCCCGTGAAGAAGAACAGCGCCAGCAGGCCGGCCATCAGGGGCAGGGTGAAGATGAGTTCGGTCCGGTATTGGCGAGCAATCAACCATGTCATGCGAGCACCGCTTCCTTCTCCATCACTGGCCGTGGCCGCTTCGGACGTTCCATGTAGGCGATCACGATCTCTTCGAGGCTTGGTTCGGTCACCGTCCAGCGGTCGCCGAGCACGATCGGACACTCCTTTCGCACCAGCAGCGAGACCTGCCGTTCGCTCTCGGACCGGCTGATGACGGCGTGGGCGGTCGTCGCCAGGTCCTGCTCCTCGCGTGGTCCGACCAGCAGTCGATGCGTTGCCAGCACTTCATCGATCGAACCGGAAAGGCGCGTGCTGGCCGCCGTCAAGAGGATGAGCGAGTCGCACACCCGCTCGAGGTCGCCGAGGATGTGCGAGGACAGCAGCACCGTCACTTCCCGGTCAGCCACGGTCTCGGTCAGCAGCTGCAGGAATTCGCGCCGGGCGAGTGGGTCGAAGGCCGCGATCGGCTCATCGAGCAGCAACAGTTGCGCTCGCTTGGCGAACGCCAGGACGAGCGCGACCTGCGCCTGTTGGCCTCCCGAGAGGTCCCCGACCTTCTTGCGCGGGTCCAGGTCGAGCCAGGCGATGCGTTCGTGGGCGAACTCGTCGTCCCAGTGTTCGTTCAACTTCCGGCCGAACGTAATCATGTCGGCGATGGAGAAGCCCCGGTACAACGGGCGCTCCTGGCCGACGAAGCCGATCAGCGGCAGCACCTGCTTCGAATCGTGCAGCGGTTCGTGTCCGAACACGCGGATGCTGCCCGCGCTTGGCCGGCGCAACCCGACCGCGAGTTCGAGCAAGGTCGATTTGCCGGCGCCGTTCGGCCCAAGCAGGGCGGCGATGCTCCCCGGCTGAAGCGAAAAGCTGCAGTCCTGGAGTGCCCACTTCGAACCGTAGCGCTTGCCGAGGGCCTCGGTTTCGAGCGCTGGGATCACTTCAGCACCTCCGCCAGCGGCGCCCGGACCTCGGCGCTGAACAGCGCGAGGATGCTCGGCTCGTCCAGCCCCGCCGAACGTGCCTCCGCGAGCCAGTTCGCCAGCTTCTCGCGCAGCTGCGGGTGCTGTTCGAGCGAAGGCCGCGCCAGCGTGCGCGCGACGAACGTGCCCACGCCGGGACGCGTATCAATCAGCCCTTCGAGCTCGAGCTCGCGGTAGGCCTTCAGCACGGTGTTCGGGTTGAGCGGCAGCTTCCGCGCGACCTCTTTCACGGTCGGCAGCTGGTC
>JBDTNM010000210.1:0-6020 GCA_039933735.1 bacterium
AGCGAATGCTCATCGCCAGCCATCTCAGCCTCCGCCCCCGCCCTCGTGCCGGCCGGCGCAGGCAGGAAAGTCCGCGGATTCTGGATTTGCGAACGTTGCGGCCCCTGCTAAATCAAGAGGTCCGCTGATTCCGGCTCACACTCCCTATGACCGCCTCCGAGGGCTGTACAGTGCGCCGATGCAATTGACCCTCCTCGGCACCGGCACTCCCGTCCCTGAACTGAGGCGGCGCGGGCCTGCGTCACTGGTCGTCACGGGCAATGCGCGCGTGCTCGTCGATGCCGGGAGTGGCGTTGTCCACCGCCTGCTGGAGGCCGGCCAACCCGGGCGCCCCGCCCCTGGTGGCCCTCCCGCGCTGACCCACATCTTCCTTACTCATCTGCATTCGGACCACATCATGGGGTTGCCGGATCTTCTCTGGACCGGCTGGATAATGAGCTGGTGGAAGACTCCGCCGGTGATCTACGGCCCTCCCGGTACCACCGAAATGCTTCGGCGCCTCGAACACACCTTCGAATACGATATTGCGGTTCGAAACTCGCTCGACCGGCTGGTCCAACCCTGGGAGCTACCCGAAACCCACGAATACGAAGAGGCCTTCCCGACCGAGACCAACGACTTCGTCGCCACTCCCTTTCGCGTCGACCACAGTCCCGTGGACCAGGCCTTCGGCCTGCGATTTGAATCCGAAGGACGTGCGATAGCCTTTTCCGGAGACACGTCCGCACTCGAATCACTCGCCAGGGCCGCGCAGGGCGTCGAGCTGCTGCTGCACGAGGTGTACGAATCCGGGTCTGCCCGGCGCCGCCTGCAGGCTATCCGCGAGCGTTCCGGCGAAAAGTCACTGGAGTTCCGCGCGGTCAGCGGAATCTATCGCTACCACACCGGCTCAGAGGAACTTGGCCACGTCGCGCAGCTGGCGGACACGCCACACCTCATCCTCAATCACGTCCTGGGCCAATCAGGTCCCGGCCTGATCGAAGCCGACATTCGGCGTTCGTACGAAGGCCAAATTACGGTTGGCGAAGACCTCCAGACGTTTTCAGTTTGAGCATTCGGCAGTACCGCTGACGTGCCACCGTGGCCCCTGCTAGTCATCACGCCCTGTAGACTCCCGCCTCACATACAGGCTGGAGATGCACACATGAAGGACTTCAAGGACAAGGTCGCGGTGGTTACCGGCGCCGCCAGCGGGATGGGGCTCGCGTTCGCGCACCGGTTCGCGGAAGAGGGCATGGCCGTTGTCGCTGCCGACATCGAATCGGAGCCGCTCGCAATGGCCGAGGCGGCGCTGAAGGCAAAAGGCGGCAAGGTGCTCGCAGTCCGCACCAACGTCATGTCCGAAGACGACATCAACGCCCTCGCCGATAAAGCCTTCGCCACCTTCGGCAACGTCCACATCCTCTGCAACAACGCCGGTGTCGCTGCAACCGCGGCAACGCTCCGCTCTCGCCCATGGGAGACCCCGCTGAGCGACTGGGAGTGGACCTGGGGCGTGAACTTCATGGGCGTGCTCTACGGCATCCGCGCGTTCATCCCGCGCATGCTCGAAAACGGCGAAGAGGGCCACATCGTGAACACGGCCTCGATGGCGGGGCTGCTCACCGGGGCGAACCCGTACAACATTTCCAAGCACAGCGTGGTCTGCCTGACCGAAGGCATCTACAAGGAGTTCAAGGGCATGGGCGCGAAGCTTTCGGCTTCGGTGCTGTGTCCAGGACTGATCAAGACGGCCATCCTCGACGCTGAGCGGAACCGCCCGGAGGAACTCGGCGGGCACACGTCCACGAACCTTGCCGCCCAACGGCCCGAGATCCAAATGTTCGCGGCTGGCTTCAAGGCGGCACTCGACCAGGGGTACGAGCCGGACGAGGTCGCGCGCCAGGTGTACGAGGCCGTCCGCGACGACAAGTTCTACATCTTCCCGGCCCAGGCGAACGTGCTCGAATCGGTGAAGGCGCGGATGACGGACATCATGGAGCAGCGCAATCCGACGATGGCCATTTAGGGTGGGTCTATGAATATCCTGGTCCTCGGCAACAGCGACACGCAGGGGGTTTTCTCCGACGGCCCTACCTGGTCCGGGATCGCGCGAGATCGTGTCGCGGCCAACCTCGCTGAGGAGGTTGTGGTGACCGAGGCCGGCTTCTCGGCGGTCTCCGCCTCGGGCGCTGCCTATGCCGAACGGAAGATCCGCGAGCTTTCGCCGGACGTGGTGATCCTTCCGCTGGGCACATTCGCCTTCACGGTAGGATTCACATGGAAGCGTATCGAGGGGCTGTTCGGCAAACGGATAGCCGCGCGATACCGCCGGGCCGAAGAGACGTTTGACCGGCGGACGCGCGAGAAGGGCGAACAGCCACATCGCCTGAACCAGGCGGCGCGGAAGCTCATCCGCCGGGGCATCGGCACCCAGCCGTTGATTTCGCAGAAGGACCTCACGAAGAACTACGCCGAGATCATTCGCGTCATTTCCCGCTTCGAGGACACCGACCTGTTGCTCGTCGCTTATCCCGCCGAACGTGGCCGTCACGTCCGCGTGGGCCGCATTGAAGAACGCCGCAAGGGCTTCCTCGCCGACGTTCAGGCGGAAGCGAATCGCCACCACTACCGGCTCCTGGATAGCGGACCGCTGTTCGCCGGCGGAGCGGACGATGGCACGCTGCTGACAGCGGACGGATTCCACCTCCAGCGCGGTGGCCACGAACTGTTGGGGCAAGCGGTCGCGGCAGCGGTGGTGGAGCGTCTGGGTGTCGGCGTTTCGGCTTAGCCCTCAAAAGCAAGGTGCAAGGTGGTGGCTGCATCCGCGACACGACGATCGCGCGTCCACAATCGGGCGTCACCGGCAAGCGCAGCCGAAGCGAGCAGGTGGGCATCGATATAGCCGATTCCCTTGCCCATCAACACTCGCGCATCGATGAAAGCGAGGACTTCTGCATCCGTGGCGACCGGCGCTGAGAGAAGATCCTAGAGCAACGCCAGCAATTCGGCGCGATTCTGCAGTCTCCCACAAGCGAGTTCGCCGACAACGAACGGGTGAGACAGGACTGATCCGGCCTCGAGCGCTGCCGCCAGGGACGCGTCCCCGCGACGCAGATGGTCGATCCACACCGAGGTATCGACGAGGATCACGGGGATGGGGTGCGGCGGCGAGGGATATCTTCGAGCTCAGGCTCGCTGCCGCCCAGTCGCGCCAGACGTCGAGCACTCTCGCGTTCTATGAGTGCAACGAGACCCGCACGAAGCAAGGCCCCCCGTTCGGTCATTCCGGTTACGCGCTGGGCGTGCACCAGAAGGTCTTCATCGAGGTTCACGGTCGTTCGCATGATGCCAGAATGATACCAGATCCGTCATCTTCTGGTGCGCATTTGTGGTGCAACGTGGAGCACTCTTAGCCGTCCCAGGGCAAGGCGACATCGCCGAAGAGCATGATGTCGCCTGCCTTGATGCCCTCGCGCCGAAGCACCTTGGCGATGCCCCAGCGTTCGAGGCGGCGAAGGATTTCGTCGTAGGCGCCAACCATTTCCGTGTCCATCATCTGGACGAACGAGACAGCCCGGTAGCCTTCGATCACGAACTTCCCGTCGTCGTTCTTGAAGACTGAGAAGCGCTCGTCGGAGGTCGGCCGAAGCACCGGGATTTCCTCGCTGGCATGGTCGATGGCTTTCGACTTCTCTTCGGTGACGAGCGCCATGAGTTCCGCGAGCAAGGCCTCGGTCCCCTCTTCGAGTTCGGCCGAGATGACGCGGACGGGGCGGCCGATATGGGCTTCAAGCGCATCCGCGGAGGAGCGAGCCTGCTCTTCGTCGAGGTCGCTTTTGGTGATGGCGACGACTCGAGCGACTTGCTCCAGTTTCGGGTCGTAGGCGCGAAGTTCGCCTTCGATCAGCTCGTAGTCCGTCACCGGGTCCGGCGAAGCGCTATCGATGAGATGGAGCAGGACGCGGCAGCGGCGGATGTGCTTCAAGAACTCGAAGCCGAGGCCGTAGCCTTCGCTTGCGCCCTCGACGAGACCGGGGAGGTCGGCCAGGGTGAAGCGATCGTAGGCCACATTCACTACGCCGAGCATGGGTTCGAGGGTGGTGAACGGGTAGTTCGCGATCTTCGGCTTGGCGTTCGAGACAGCCGAGAGGAGCGTCGATTTGCCGGCGTTTGGCAAACCGATGAGGCCCACATCCGCCAGCAGCCGCAGTTCGAGGCGAATGTCGAGTTCTTCGCCGGTCTGTCCCTTCTGGGAGAAGCCGGGCGTCTGATTCGTGGAAGTCGCGAAGCGCTTGTTGCCCCAGCCGCCCCGGCCGCCGTGGGCGACGAGGACTTCATCGCCAATCTTCGCCAGGTCCGCGATGAGGTCGCCAACTTCGGAGTCGTGGATGACGGTGCCTACAGGGACTTCCAGATACAAGTCTTCGCCATGGGCGCCGGTGCGAAGGTTGGGGCCGCCGTTGCCACCGTTACCTGCAGTGAACTTCTTCTTCGAGCGGTACTGCTCAAGGGTGTAGATGTCATCAACGGCTCGCAGGAAGATACGGCCGCCGCGGCCGCCGTCTCCGCCATCGGGGCCGCCTTCGGGTACGAATTTCTCGCGGTGGTAGCTGACCACACCGTGGCCGCCATTCCCACCGGAAACATGAATATCGATCGCGTCAAGCATTTCCATCCATGGAAACAGATGGAGAGGGCTGTGGGAAACGGATGATGGTGATGGTTCTGTTGGGATGATTGGGTACCAGCAGTTATGAATCTGGAATGTGGGGTTTAGCCGTTTGGTTCGCCGTTTGGGAAGCGGTGGCTTTGACCGCCGAAACGTTGGGGTTCCGAGGAGCGGATGATCGTCTCTGGCCGGCGCTGGAGGTTGGTGTTGGGAAGAGTGCGGAGCTCGCGCTGATCCGCACCTCAACCGGGCGCGTTCCCAACGGCTAGCGTTGGAGTTCGGCCACCGCGTTGCGCACATCCTGGTCTTCGATGAAGGCGGCCCCACGGGCTTCGCGAAGGGCCTGCGCTCGCTTGATGATCGCCGCCTGTGGCAGGCCCGCTGGCGGTGGCGACAACCAGGCGAGTAATTCAACCGTCACGTTGTTCGGATCCTTGAAGTACAGAGACCGCTCGTAGCCGCGGTCGATGGGGCCTTCAAACTCGACTGCGTTTGCACGGAGGCGAGCTTCCCAGGCAGGGAGGTCCGCCAGCTCAATGTCGATGGCCAGGTGATCCATGTGGCCGGAGCCAGATTCGGCGGGTTTGTAGGTTGAAAGATCGGTATCTGGTTTCGGCACGAAGTAGGCAATGAAGTTGTCGTTGCCGACGTGGAAGAAGAGGTGCTCCTCGGGTTCGTAGTCGAGGTTCGGCTGGCGAAGGACGAGCTCCATACCGAGGACGTTCGTATAGAAGTCGATCGTTTCCTGCGAGTGGACGCCCTGGAACGCCGGGTGGGAGATGCGGATCGTGTGCATGTGTCGTCTCTGAGCTAGTTGTGTGCGCAAGTATGTCAGGGTTACCTGACTCCTGGATCAACCGCCGAGTGGGAACGTCGCAAGGACTTCGACGCCGTCCGGCGTTTCGCGGGCGATGGAGAGGCTGTGCAGCGGTATTTCCCAGGCGAGGGGCTGTACGACCAGCCAGGCAAGCAGTGGGGCGAGGTCGCGACCAACCAGGTTGCCGTGGGCAATCGTGATGTGCGGGATCCATTTATCGGCGGCGAAATACGGGTCCGTCGAAGGGAATCCTGCGGCGGCCAACCTCGCGGTGAGCGTTTGGGCCAGGTTCGCGACCTCTGGAGAACGGGCGACCATGAGGTGTAGTACAGGGGTCGGACCGCCGAAGATCCCGAGCCCAGCCGTTGTGATAGCAAACGGCGGCGTGGCGGCCGCTACGGCCTGGCCGACTGTTTCTGCGCCCGTCTCTACATCGTGAGTACCGAGGTGGAAGGTGATGTGTGGCAGGGCGCCGGAGTACCCGAGCGGAATGCCGAAGCGGTCATGCATCTCGTGCCAGAGAGATGCAACGCGGGCTGTGTGGGCATCGTC
>JBDTNM010000211.1:0-6011 GCA_039933735.1 bacterium
GTGACGACGGCTGTCTTTCCCTTGAGCTGCAAATCCATGGGCGGATTCTACGGTTTGAGGGCAGGAACAGTTCGGGAACAACAGGAGGAAAACCGTATGCGCTGCTGCTATAGTTCGGCCCGTGACCGAGGCCAAAGACCTTCGTCGAATCCGTGCGCGGAGAGCCCTTCAGCGGCGTGCCGCTGTTGCCTCGGGCCACGGCCCGGTAGGAGCCCGCGGAGCGGGACAGGCGCCGGCGGCGGAATTGCCGGTCTACCGCCTCGATGGGCAGCTATCCCCGGCGGGCATGCGGCAAATCCAGGGGTCACTGGGCAACCGTGCCGTCAGCCGCCACATTGCTACCGGCCAGCCGATTCAGCGCCTCTGGGGCCGCAAGAAGAAGCCCACCGACGCCGACCTGAAGGATCTCAAACAGAAGGCCGGGCACAACCAGACCACCAGCGAAAACGATGTGAAGAAGGTGCCCGAGGGGCACAACATGGAGAACGCCCAGGAGGGTGTCGGCTTCGGCGCAGAACTCACCCAGGTCCCCGGCGATGCCCTCAACAACTACGGCGGCAGCACCACCCGCCTCGACGGCGAAGAACTCGAGTTCACCGGCGCAACCGGGCAAGCAGCCCTTGGTTCCGCTGGAGCCGGGCTTGGCGCGGTCGGCTCGGGCCTCACCACCGTTGGCGGCGGCATCGGCGTCGTCCTCTCCGTCATGAAGCTCCGGGAACTCGCCAAAAGCACGGACCCGGGCAAGCGCTGGGACCAGTTCGCTACGCTCTCGATCCTCACAGGCTCCGGCGCTCAAACTCTGCTCGGCGGCGCTCAAACGGTTGCCGGGATGGTCGGTGCCGGCGGAAATGCCGCCGCCGCTGCCGGCAAGGAAACCGGCAAGACCGTCGCCGATGCCTCGAGCGGCGTGATGGATTCTTTGGGTGCGCTCGGCGGCCTCGTGGAAATGGGAGTGAGCGGCGCTCAGGGCGTCGCGAAAGTCGCGCAACTGGTGAAAGGCAAGAGCTGGGATGCGGATCTCGCTTCGGGCGCGGCGATCGATTTCCTCAAGTCGCTCAAGGGCGCAGCGATGACTGCCAAGTCACTCGTCAGCGCAGCGAACACCTGGATGTCGCTCGCCGGCGAAGCCATCGCCATCCTTCCGGTCGTTGGCGCGGCGATAAACATCGTGGGCCAGATGGTTGACGTGCTCATCCAGCTCGTGACCGTCGCAATGCGCACGTACAAGTTGGTCAAGGCCGCGATCATGGCCGCGAAGATGCGGGCAGTCGAAACGGCCAAGGGCGCTGGGAGCGAAGTCGGCAAGTTCGCGGCCGGCATGGCCCTCAACGCCAAGAAGCGCTGGAAGCGCCAGATCGCGCCGCTCATCGGCAACGTCGTCACCATCGTCGCCGACTTCATCTCGATCGGCGGCTCGGTCTTGAACATCGTTGGTGCGGCCACGGCGGCGGCCTACGGCGCGGGCGTCGGCGTCATGGCGGCGGGTTACGCCGCAACGGCGACCGCTGGCGCGCTCAAGGTCGGCGCCGCGCTGATTAAGCCAACCCAGTCGTTCGTCCGCTGGAGCAAGCAGCGCATTCGGGACAAGGGCCAGGGCGGTACCGGCTTCCACGCCGGAGCGGCCAAGTTCTTCCGCGTCGACATGGACAAGACCACAGAGAGTAAGAACAAGGAGATCGCCGGCCAGATCAGCTTCCTGATGAAGCACCTCCACGGCCTTCGCGATCTCCCTGCGCCCACCGATTCGAACTACGCCGCAATTAAGGCCGAATACGAAGAGGCCCACCTGCTCGTCAAATCCACTGGCGTGAAGGTGAACGACCTCAGCGGCGCTTCCGACGCCCGGGCGGTCGTGACTCTGCTCGCCAAGGCCATGCGCGAACGCGAGTAGGCGCGGTACGACCTTGAAAGGTTCTCCGGGCAGGCCTAGTTCGAAACCAGTGGCAGCACGTGCCAGTAGGGCAGGCCCAGCCCATCGAGCGAGCCGGTGCGACCACGCGGGCCACCCGCGAGCGGGAGCGGCTCAGGATGCTTGATCAGCTTCTCAGTGCCCGGGCAGATGTAGTTCGTATCGAATCCCCAGTCGTAGTACTGGACCATGACCACGACGCCGCCCGCGAAGGCGTAGTTCGGGTCGCAGCGGCTGGCCGCCATCTCGATTCCCTGCGCTCCGGCCGTCCAGATAGGGATACCCGGCGAGGCCCAGGTCCCGGCGATGTTTCGCCACTGGTAGGGCGTGCCGTAGATGCCCACGGGCAGGCCGCGCTGCTTGAAGTACTCGATCGCGCCACGGATCACCTGGGAGTTGTTCTGGACATCGCCGGACCAGAAGTTGCCGCCTTCGACATCGAGCCACCAATGCGATGGCGTCACGCGCATGAATTCGGCCTTCGTGATCACATCCTTGGCCAGGTTCCAGCCGTAGTTGTAGCCGCGGCACCAACCGTCATCTTCCAGGCAGGCGCCGTACGGCCCAACGACCGCCATCGACTCGCCGGGCTTCGGGAAGGCCGTGTTCACATAGACCGCTGGCGACTTTTCCACTCGCTGCGCCCACTGGTACTGGTGGAGGAAGCAGGGGTTGGCGGTGAACGGCTTCCCGTTGTTGATACCGATGACAGCGAAGGAGACCGGCCCGGGCGGGTAGTCCTTGCCGCATTGCGGCCACGAGATGTCGAAGCCAGGGACCAGTTCGAAGCCAGCTACAAGCGGCTCGGTCGCGCCTTCATCGTCCGCTTTCGAAACCAAAGCCTGGCCTGCGCCAATCCATGCCGAAATCAGCACGGCAACAGCCACCGCAATCCGCCTCATCCACGTCCCCCAACCTTTGCTCGGGCAGCAGGGTATGGCCGGGGGGCCGCTCAATCATCAACGCGACGTAAAATCCTCCTCATAACGTAAAGGCGGCGGGCGGAACCGTTGCAGTTTCCTCACAGATTCGGGGCTAGCGGCCATCCGTTATCCTCTATCGGCCAACAGGAGGCCGTACCGATGGAGTTCACCTTCCCCGCCGAGACCGAACAGTGGCGCAGCGAATTGCGCGCCTTCCTCAAGGCAGAGATCCCGCCGGGATTCGAAGGCGACGATGACTTCTTCGATAACGAAGAGCAGATGGCCTTCGCGCGCCAGTTCACGAAGAAGCTGGGCGCGAAACGCTGGTTCGCCCCGGCCTGGCCCGAGCAGTACGGCGGCGGTGGCAAAACTCAGATCGAGCAGATGATCCTCAACGAGGAGCTCGCCTACCACCGCGCCCCCGCCGGAGGACGGCTGTTCACGATAGGTATTACCGGCCCGACGATGCTCGTGCACGGCAGCGACGAGCAGAAGGAACGCTACCTCCCGGGCATGGCGGCGGGCGAGACCTGGTATTGCCAGGGCTTCAGTGAACCGGGTTCGGGCTCCGACCTCGCGAGCATGGAGACGAAGGCCGTACGCGACGGCGATGACTTCGTGGTCAATGGCCAGAAGATCTGGACCTCCAACGCCCACGTCGCCGACCGCATGATCTTGCTCGCCCGTACGAACCCGGATGTGCCCAAGCACAAGGGCATCTCGGCCTTCGTGGTCGACATGAAGACGCCGGGCATCACCGTCCAGGGGATCCCGAACATCGCCTACAGGCACGACTTCAACCAGGTCTTCTTCGAAGACGTGCGCGTGCCCGCCAAGGACCTGATGGGCGGCCAGGACAACGGTTGGTACGTGGCTACGACGACGCTGGACTTCGAGCGTTCGAACATCGCTGCCATCTCGGGTGCGCGCCGGACGATTCACGACTTGATTCGCTGGGCGAAAGAGAAGCACCCTGGCGGCCGCCCGTGGGACAAGGAGACGGTGCGGAATAAGCTCGCCGACCTGTCTGTCGAAGTGGAAGTTGGGCGCCTGGTCGCCTACCGGACGGCCTGGCTGCAGGCGAAGGGTGACATCCCGAACTACGAGGCCAGCATCGGCAAGGTGTGGATGGCGATGCTCGGGATTAAGGTCGGAAACACGGGCGTGAACCTGATGGGCGCGTACGGCCAACTTCAGCCGGGAAGCAAATGGGCGCAGCTCTACGGGCGCGTACTGACGGCCTACCTGCTCGCCGTTTCGGGACCAATTGGCGGCGGGACGAGCGAGATCCAGAAGAACATCATCGCCCAGCGAGGCGTAGGGCTGCCGCGGGGATAAGGAGCACCGCCGCCTGCGGCCCTTCCCCGCTCTAAACCGGAATGCTGCATCCTGAAGACATGACAGTTCGGACCTTCGTTGCGCTTACCGCGCTCTTGCCCGCCTTTTTGTTCGCCGCATGCAACGGCGACGACGATGACGCCACGCCGACCACGTCCGCCTCGCAAACTGCTGCGGTGAATGGCACGACGGTGGCTTCTCCGACCTCTGAAGGCACGGCCACGCCCGAGGCTGGAACGACACCGGGCGTCTTCAGCGGGACGAAGAATCCGGTGACCGCCACTCCGCCCGCGGGCCTCCAGCAGGCTCTTCTGCGGACGATTCGCTCCGCCGCGCAGCCAGGCTTCGACCGCTTGGTCTTCGAGTTCGATGGCGCCCAACTGCCGGGGTATTCGGTGAAATACGACACGAAGGCCATTTCGTGCGGGAGTGGCGAAGACGTGACGCAGTTCGTTGGGGAGGGGCAGACTCCGACCGCGTTGCTCCTGGTCGATATCCGCCCGGCCGCCGCGCATGACAACTCGGGAAGCCCAACGGCGCTGCGGGACCTCCACTCCGACCTCTCGACCCTGAAACGCGCGTTCCGTGTTTGCGATTTCGAAGGAGTCGTCCAATACGCCGTCGCACTGAACGCAGAAATGCCCTTCAAGGTTTCGACCCTGACCAACCCCACCCGACTCGTTATCGACATCGGCCAATAGCGCTTGCCCATATCGCCTCTTCGGCCGAGCGTGACCGGCGATGGTTCGCTCGTCCGGGTTCCGCTACGCCGCCGGTGTGCTCGGGCTGCTTGGTTCGGCGCTCGCCCTGGTGATGGCGCTCGTGATGATCCTCTTCGGCGGGGTTCTCGGCGCAATTGATTCGAGTTCCGGGCACTCGTTGCTGGCCGGCGGCGGGCTCCTGTTCGTGTTCAGCATCGCGGCGATCTCGGTATCAGCGGCCTTCTTCTTCATCCCTTCCGGGCGGTTCGTAGCAATCTGCCTGGCGCTGCTGACGGGTGCTGTGCTCTGGTCGCTGGCATGGGTCGATGCGGTGGGTTGGGCGATCCCGCCGGTGACGCTGATGTGTGTTGCGGTGCTCGCCGGGTTGATGGCCGGGCCGAAGGCGTCGCCGGACGCTACCAGCTAATCGGGCCTTCCCTGTACCCTTGTCGCCATGAACGAAACCCTGCGCTCGCGCACCCGCGTGGTGGTCACTGGCCTCGGCGCCATCACTCCAGCTGGCCAAACCGTGGCCGAATTCTGGGACAACCTGGTCAACGGCCGTTCGGGAATCGCCCCGATGACGCTGGCCGACACCTCGCAGTTCGAATGCAAGATCGCCGGCGAAGTGAAGGATTGGGAGCCCAAGAAGTTCATCGAGCACAAGGCAGCGCGGCGGATGGCCCGGTTCTCACAGTTCATGGTCGCGGCGGCCGGGCAGGCCTTCGAAGATGCGGGCATCGACTTCGACAAAGAAGACCGTGACCGCGTTGGCGTGTTGATCGGCAATGGCGGTGGCGGCTACCCCGATATCCAGGATGCCGCGAAGACGTTGTTCGAACGCGGCGGAATGAAGCTGGACCCGCTCTACCTGGCGAAGAGCCTCGGCAACATGGCCGCCGCCCAGGTGGCGCTGCAGTACAACCTGCGCGGCTACAACGGCACGATTGTGACTGCCTGCGCGGCCGGCACCCAGGGCATCGGCGAGGCGAGCATGCTCATTCGTTCGGGCCGTGCCGAGATTGTTCTCAGCGGCGGGTGCGAGGCAGGTATCAGCGAGCTCGGGCTCTCCGGGTTCTCCGTGATGCGCGCACTGACCGCCCAGAACGACCCGCCCGAAGCCGCGAGCCGGCCCTTCGA
>JBDTNM010000212.1:0-5924 GCA_039933735.1 bacterium
TTGGCGAGGCAATCGAATCGACCGCAGAATCGAGAGAAACGGCCGCCGGCGCGTCATCGCGCAGGATGAAATACCAGAGGCTGAAGCCGGCGATCGCGACCACGGCCACCAGGCCTCCAACAATTCCCAGCATCATTTTCGTGCGTTTTTGCATCAGATTCGTCCTGCCTTTGTTCCGATCAGTGTCACGGCGAATGCCCAGAGCCTTGAGATGAAGAGTCTCCGTGGGTTTCATTTGATTGAGATGTGAATGCGAGCCGCTCGGGACAAATCTGACACCGTTCCGGTAAAGGTTAGGTTCCCTCTCAGACCACCGAAACGGCAGAAAGCTAGCACGCCTTTCGGGCGCACGTTTCCGGCGACCCGAGTCTCACTCCGCCCTGGCGCCACGTGAAACCGTGACCCGACCGTAACGGAAGGGGGCAACTCCGTCGCCGCCCCGAAAACACCCCACACCAGAACCGCGCACGAAGTAAGCGGATCCCAGGCTGCCACCGATCCACGACCACACACCCAAACGGGCCCGACCGTAAGGGAGGGCAACCCCGGAACCCCACCCGGCGCCTCGCCCCACTACCGCACTCCACCGTGGCCCGACCGTCAGGGAGGGTCCGAAGTCACTTCAACCCGTTCCGCCCCGCGCTCAGTTCCCCTGCATTCCCCCAGGCCCAGCCTGCACCCGGCGGGAAAGGCGAAGGCCCGCGTCCACGCGGGCCTTCTTAAGTCGCCCGGGTTGGAAGGCGACTCCTAGAAAGTGATCACGCTGCGATTGACTTCGCCACCCTTGAGGGCAGCGTAGGCCTCGTTAATCTGGCCAAGTTCGTAGCGGCGAGATATCAGCTCGTCGATCTTCAAGCGCTTCTGGCGGTAAAGCTCCATAAGCCACGGCATGTCGTACGTCTGCCGGGTCGAGCCGTAGTAGCTACCGACAATGCCCTTTTCGCCGAGGAACGACATTCCCGCGTTCGGGATCGTCAGCTCCTCCATCAACGGCAGCATCCCGACGATCACAGCCTGGCCACCGCGCTTCGCCATTTCAAAGCACTGCTGCGCGGTCTTCATCAGGCCAATCGCTTCGAACGCATAGTCCACGCCGCCGCCCGTCAGCGCCGTGACCTGCGCAACCGCATCGCCGCTCGAGGCATCGACCACGTCAGTCGCGCCGAATTCCTTGGCGGCCGCCAGTTTCGATTCGAGCATGTCGACGGCGATAATCCGAGACGCGCCCGCGAGCTTCGCCCCCTGGATGATGTTCAGCCCGACGCCGCCGCAACCCACGACGGCGACCGTCTGACCGACCTGGAGCTTCACGGTGTTCGTGACAGCGCCAACGCCGGTCATCACGCTGCAACCAACGAGTGCGGCGACTTCCAGCGGTACGCCGTCCGGCACCTTCACGCATGCCTTGTTGCTCACGAGCTGCTTTTCAGCGAACGCCGACATCCCCGCGAACTGCATCATCGGCTGACCGTTCAGTTTGATCCGGCCCATGCGGTTCAGCGACTGGCCGTTCGAGCAGAGGTTCGGACGCCCGGTCGTGCAACGGTCACAGTTCCCGCACGACTGTACAAATGCGACGACGACCCGGTCGCCGGCCTTAACGTTGGTGACGCCCGGGCCGACGGCCTCGACAACGCCCGCCGATTCATGCCCGAGCACTACCGGCATCGGGTACATCCATTTGCCTTCCATGAAGTGCAAATCGGAATGGCAAACGCCGGTCGCGGCGGTCTTGATCAGGACTTCGTTCGCCTGCGGTTCATCGACTTCGATGTCCTCGATGACGAGCGGCTGGTTCGGTGCGTAGAGCACGGCAGCTTTCATGGGTGGTGGCTCCTCCTTAATTGAAGCACGGCGATTCTTCGCGCACCGTTCGCACCGTGTCAAACCAAAGTCGAACGAAGTTCAGTAACTCAAGCCCGGATCGAAAGGTGCCCCATCCCAGCGGCTAGAACGGGAGCCGCAGCGGGCCTAGCCGAACGGTGAACCGCCCAACCTGGTCAGGGTGCGCTTCCGTCCACCGTTCGAAGCCCAGCACGAGCCGAAACGAGAGCGAAACCATCGCCACGCCCGCAAGCATGTCCGTGAAATAGTGGTTCCCGGTGACCACAATCGACCACCACATCAGCCCGCCAAAAGCCACGGCGGCGGCGCGGACAAGCCACTGCTTCCACGTCCACCACACGCCCGCGACCGCAAGAGAAATCCAGCCGAAATGGTACGAGGGCACAGCCGCATACCAGTTGGCGAGCGGGCCGGGCTTGCTGCGGACCGCCTCCGGGATCGTGTCGAAGATCCCGATCGGATAACCGGCGCTGCCCATCAGGCGCGGTGGCGTCACCGGGAATGCCATATAAATCGGGATCGCCAGGAACGCTGAAAGCAAGATCGTGTTCCGAATGAGCCGGTGCTTGCGGGAGTCTGCGAGGAAAAAGGCGAACCCCAACGCCACCAGCAATGGCATGTGCAAATTGAGGTAAGTGAAGTTCGCGAGATCGACCAGGTGATCCTGCTTCATGGCGGCCTGCTGCCACGCTGGCTCGCGAAACACGCCGAGTGAACGCTCGAGGTCGATCACGTGGAAGGCATTCTTCGTCGCCAGCGGCACCCGGTCATGGGGCAGCCCTCGCCCAAAGAAGTACACAAAGAAGAGTCCCACGAACACCGTCATGTCTATGACGTACCAAAAGGCACCGCGCACGCTCGTCGTCAGCCAACGTGGAAACGTCGGGCTCGCAGCCGCCTCGAAACCAGCCAATCGGCACTCCATTGCGAAGGCTCGCCCGGACTCTGCGGTCGATCCTAGCACCAGCTCGGGCGGACGCACCCGATGTACCGAGTTCGCGCAGGTTGCAGTTCTCTAACAAAGCTGCGATTGACCACCGCTTCGTCTAGACTCGCGCAACGTATTTCTAAGGTGGGATTCATGGACATCAAAGGTGGGGTCGTCATCGTCACCGGCTCGGCGACGGGCGTTGGCGCGGCCAGCGTGAAACTTCTGGCGAGCAAGGGCTGCAACGTCGTCATCAATTACACAAAGAGCGAGGCCGAAGCCAAAGAAACCCAGGCCGAGTGCGAAGCCTTCGGCGTCGAAACGCTCCTCTGCCAGGCCGATGTCTCGAAAGATGATGACTGCCGCCGCATGGCCAACGCAGCCATCGCGAAGTGGGGCCGGATCGATGGCCTCATCAACAACGCTGGCACAACCCACTTCGTCAACCACGCGAATCTCGAAGGCCTCACCGCAGACGACTTCCAGCGCATCTACTCCGTCAACGTCATCGGCCCTTACCAGATGACCCGCGCCGTAGCCGAACAGATGAAGAAGCAGGGCAACGGTTCGGTCTGCAACGTCTCCTCCGTCGCCGGGGTGATGGGCGTCGGCAGTTCAATCGCCTACACCGCCTCGAAGGGCGCGCTCAACACGATGACCTTATCTCTCGCCCGCGCCCTCGGGCCGGAGATTCGCGTGAACACCATCTGCCCCGGCTTTATCACCGGCCGCTGGCTCCGCGGCGGCATGGGCGACGACGCCTACGAAGCCGCAAAGGCCCACCAGGAACGCTCGACCCCCTTGCGCAAGGCCGGTACACCGGAGGACATGGCTCAGGCCGCCGTCTGGTTCATCGAAGGCGCCGACCTCATTACCGGCGAAATCCTGATCGTCGATGCGGGCTCGCACCTTGCCGGTGCCCCGCTCATCGCCCGTTAGGCCTGTGGTCCGGGGGCGGATGAAGCGAAGAGGACTCCCGTCGCTCCTCCTGTTGCTTGGATGTTTCACGTTATGTGCAGTTGTCTTTGCGTCCCAGCGTCCTGCTGGCGCAGCCGAGGCCCTTTCGAACCCCGGTTTCGAAACATGGCCCTCCACGTCTCCGTCGGGCTGGGTGCTCAACGGCCCTGGGTTCAGCAAGGCGGCGGGTGAGGGCAACCCGGGAAACGCGGTGAAGGTTGTAGTCGGCGCGGGCGTCCAGCAGGTCGAACACGCGTCCGTCGAAGTTATTCCCGGCCAGGCGCTCGCCGTTACCATCCAGGCCAAAGGCGACTCAAGCACGTACGTCAACGTCCGCTTTCGGTACCGCGACGAAGGATTCCTGGTCCTCAACACGAGTGTCGGACCGCTTCAGCTGCTCTCCACTTCCTACGGCACCTTCGCCGGTCAAAACACCGTCCCTGCAGGAGCTTCGTACGTCGACGTCATGTTCGGGTTCTCCGGACCGAACGGTTCGACCGCCTTCATCGACAATGCATCGTTGACCATCACGCAGGTCGACCCAACGCCCACGCCGACCCCTCCCGACACTCCAACGCCATCGCCAACCCCCGCAGAGACAGCCACGCCCACGCCAACATCCGAACCGCCGACCGCTACACCGACTGACGAGCCGGGTGGGAACCCCCTGACCCCGACGCGCACCCCCACCGAAACCCGGACACCTACACCCACCCGCACTCAAACACCCACACGGACTCCGACGGGAACACGCACTCCCTCGCCGACCGGCGAACCAACCTCGACCAGGACGCCCACGCCGCCCAAGGGCGCCACAGCGAAGCCGACCAGCCCGCTCCCGACATCGACTCCCACTGTGAAACCAGGCTCGGGCTTCGGTGGCCTGCTCTCGAACGGCGACTTCGAACTCATCAGCGACGGGAAGCCCACGTATTGGGAGAAGTTCGGCGGGACCATGCTCGCCACTGGTGACGCCGCCGGAGGCTCTTACGCCGCTTGCCTCGACTCCGACACTTCCTCCACCAAGTGGCTCTACCAGGTGGTTCCGGTCGATGGCGGCGCCTGGTATTCAGCGGGGGTCACCGGAAAGGTGACCGGCCCTGGCGCGGTCTCCATTCGTGTGAGCTGGTACACAAGTTCCGATGGCTCCGGAAGTCAAATCGACCAGGCTGAGGGCAACGTCAGCAGCGCTTCTAGCTGGACATCACTGGCACTCGGCCCGTTGCAAACTCCGTCCGAAGCGAATTCCGCCCGCGTCCGGCTCGTGCTTCGTCCCGATGGCCCATCCACTGCGTGCTTCGACAACGCTCGCTTCGATCCAACCTCCGCGCCTCCTCCAACTGTCGGGCCGACATCCTCCGCCGGCTCTACGAGTACGCCTTCTGCCACGCAGCCCGCTGGTGCGGCGACGAAGACAACGACTTCTACGACCAGTCGGACTACCGCCAGTGCCCCCAACGGAGCGCCCCTTCCCGTGGTCACCTTCGCCGCCGGCGGGCCGGGCGCTCTCCGATTTTCCGAGTTCATGAGCGACCCCGAACCCGCGGGCCGCGACGCCATCTACGAATGGGTTGAGCTCGTGAACATCAGCGCCGAGCCAGTGGACCTCGCTGGCTGGAAAATCGGCGACGCTTCAGAACAACAGACCCTGCCATCGTTGATCGTCCCTGCCCTCGGCTTCGTCGTCGTTGCGGGTTCCTCAGCCGAGCTTCCACCGGGAGTCCGGGCGGTAACGGTTCCGGGTGGTGAAATCGGCAACGGCCTTGGCAACGACGGGGACTACCTCACGCTCATTGCACCCAACGGCGAAATCGGCGACGAGATCTCCTACGGCGCCAACACCAAAGTCTTCGACCCCGCGCCCGATGCTCCGCCCCGAGGCGGCACCATCGGCACCCGCGACCCTGCAGCCGACCCCGCTAGCGAGAACTGGGACTTCACCCAACGCCCCACGCCCGGCGAGGCGAACGTCTTCCCGCCGAAGCCCGGCGCATCGCCAGGCGCCACGGACGTTGGCAAGCCCTCCGACGGCATCGTCGAAGCTGCGACGTTCAAGTCCGAGCCGCCAGCCGGCACATCCGTGCAGTCCATCGTCCTCCTCCTCCTCGCGGGAGCATCGGGCGGCCTCGTCTTGGTGAGGTTCGGGCCATCCCTCTCGGCCCGGATTCGGCGGTTGCGCGGCAACCGTTAGAAG
>JBDTNM010000213.1:0-5908 GCA_039933735.1 bacterium
CGCTCGCCGCCGGCCATCGCCCGCTGCAGCATCGTGTACTGGAGGACGAGGTCGCGGATCGGGTCGAAGAAGCGCCCGACGTAGAGCGTGAAGCTCACGAGGACGGCGAACAGCGTCGCCACATCGACGGTATCGGCGTGGAGGGCTCGAAGACCACCGACGACGAGGATGCCGCAGGTGGCGATGGCGACCGCCAGTTCGATGACCGGCATGATCGCCGCGCTGAGCATCCCGGCCCAGATGTTCGCCCTTCGGTTTTCCTGGTTGAGCGCGTCGAAACGCTTGGCATTCTCGCCTTCGCGTGACATCGACTGCACGGCGCGGACGCCGGAGACGTTTTCGGCGAGCGTGCCGTAGAGGGCGCTGATCTTGATGCGGACGTTCACGAACGCCTTTTTGGCGTGGTTCGCCCACCAGACCATCACGAGGATGAGCGGCGGGACGACAGCGAACGTCACCAGCGCGAGTTCCCAGTCGAGGAACATCAGGACGGTGACCACCACCGCGAGGCCGACAAAGTCCGCGAGGAACGTCAGCGAACCGCTGGTTAGCAGTTCTTGCATGACGGTGACGTCGCTGGTGAGCCGGCTGATCATGCGGCCGACTTCCATCTCGTCGTAGAAGCTAAGCGAGAGGCCCTGCATGTGGTCGTACATCTCGCTGCGGAGCTGCAAGAGCAGGCGGTTACCCATCCATGCGGTGGTCAGAAGCTGGATGTAGGCCGAGATCCAGGTGAGCATGGCCGCGCCGACCATGAACCCGAGCAGCCACCAGACTCGATTCGTGTCTCCGTCGACGCCGGCTTTCACCGTGAGGCCAATGAGCAGCGGCTGGATGAAGCTGGTGACCGCCGAGACGACCATGCAGATGAAGGCCAGGATCACCTGGCGCTTGTACGGTTTCAGGTAGGGGATGATGCGCTGAACGACTTTCGCGTCGTACGCCTTCCCGAGGTATTCATCGTCCCAGCCATCAGCGCCCCGGCCCGCTCGTTGCGGGCCCATCGCCTGGCCACCAATGCCTGTGCTCCAACCGCCGGCTCCGGCGCCTCCGAACATCGCCATTAGAGAACGCCTCCCGTGATTCGCTTGCTGGTCATGAGCCGCCTCCCGTGCCTTCGGGGGCAAGTACTGGCGTGCGAGCGCTCGTCGACGGCCGGGTCACGGCTTCGTCGTGGTGAACGCCGTTGCCGTTGCTGCTGTGCGAGCCGTTCGAACCGTTGCTGGGCGCGGCCACGGCCATGTCTGGCGCCGGCCGGCCGAGTGCTTCTTCCTGGTCCCGCAGTTCGAGGTCGAAGATGCGCCGGTAGAGGCCCTCTTGTTCGAGCAGTTCGGAATGCTTCCCGCGCTGTACGACCCGTCCATTCTGGAGGACAAGGATTTCGTCGGCGCGCATCACGGTCCGCAGTCGCTGGGCGATGACGAACGTGGTCCGGCCCTTCATCAGCTCGTTCAGTGCCTGCTGGATGAGGAACTCGGTCTGCGAGTCAACGCTTGCTGTGGAGTCGTCGAAGATGAGGATCTTCGGGTCGAGCAACAGCGTTCGTGCGATGGCGATGCGCTGCTTCTGCCCGCCCGAAAGCGTCACGCCGCGTTCGCCGACCCACTCGTCGTAGCCGTAGGGCAGGCTGACGATGAAATCGTGAATCCGGGCGGCTTTCGCGGCTGCTTCAATGTCTTCGTTCGTGGCATCCGGGCGCCCGTACGAGATGTTGTCGCGGATGGTCCCAACGAAGAGAAAGACATCCTGCTGGACGATTCCGATGTTCCGGCGCAATGAATCGAGCGTGACATCGCGGACGTCAATGTCGTCGATGGTGATCTTGCCCTGCGTCACATCGTAGAAGCGCGGGATCAGGTTCACGACCGTTGACTTGCCGGACCCGGTCGGCCCGAGGAGCGCGATGACCTTGCCCGGTGTCGCATCAATGTCGACATCGCTCAAAACGGCGCTCAGGTTGTCGTAGCCGAAGCTCACGTTTTCGAACTTCACGTGACCGGTTGCGCTGCGAAGTTCGACCGCATCCGGCCGCTCCTGGACGGCTGATTGAGCATCGATCAATTCGAAGACGCGCTCTGAAGAACTGATGCAACGCGCGACGATGTTGATGATGAATCCGATGGACCGAACCGGCAGCTGAAGCGTGTTGAGCCAGAGGGTGAACAGCGTGAGGTTGCCGACGCTGAGGTTTCCCTGGGAGATGAAATAGGCGCCGACGCCAACCGTGACCGCCACCTGCGCGGCCGAGAGGCCCTGCAACATCGGCTGGTTGCCCGCCTGCACACGCGAGGAGTAGTAGCTCAGGTCGGCCTGCTTCTTGGCTGCGTCAGCGAACTTCTTGCTTTCGAATGGCTCCTGCGCGAACGCCTTCACCACGCGGATGCCAGTGAGGCCTTCTTCGGCGACCTGTGTCATCTCCGCCTGGTTCTGCTGAATCTGCATCCACACGGGGCGCAGGCGGCTGCTCGTGATGTACGACCGCCACGCGAGGAAAGGCAAGGAGGCGACACTGACCAGTGCGAGCGGCCAGTTAATGAGGAACATGCCGACGACGGAAATCATCAACATGATCGTGATGAACGCGAGGCGCAGCGCACCCATGTTCACGAACATACGGATGTTCTCAACGTCCTGGGTGGCGCGAGACATGATCTGGCCCGTCTGGGCCTTGTCGTGGTAGGCGTAGCTCAGGCGCTGGAGGTTGTCGTAAATCTCGTTGCGGATGTCGTAGGCGACTGATTGGCCGACGGATTCGCCGAGGTACTGCTGGCCAAACTGGGCGATGCCGCGCCCGATGGCGAAGGCAACGAGGGCAAGCGAACCGAAGATGATCAGCTTCTCGTTGCCATCGAGCGCGACCAATTTACCGGCTGCATTCTTCTGCGGGTCGAGGCCGAAGTCGATGGCGAATCGGATGAGCAACGGGCTGACCATGACGAATGCAGCGGCTGCCACCATCGAAATCCAGGCCAGCGTAAGCTGCGATTTATACGGTTTCAGATACGGAATGAGGCGTAAAAGCCAGCGCACAGGGCTCTCCTCCTATCGACCGAGCCTATCATACCTTCACGCGAACGTGAAGTTAACCTAAGACGAAATATCTCCCGCTTTGGAGGCCCGGCCAGGCCTCCAAAAATCCTTCGCCGCAGATTCAACAGAAGTGACAACGCCGCTGCGCCGCCAACGTTAACGGCGGCAAGGCCTCCGGGGTGTGGAGGTCGACCCCGCGCTGCTACCATGCGGATGCCCCAATGAGCGATTCACCCGACTACTACCTCGTCCTCGAAGTGAGCCGCACAGCCACGGAGGTGGAGATTCGCACGGCCTACCGGAGGCTCGCCCGCGAACATCATCCGGATGCGAACCCATCGCCCGAGGCCGAGGCCCGGATGCGCCGCATCAATGAAGCATGGGAGACGCTGCGCGACGCAGTGAAACGCGACAACTACGACAGGCTGCTGCGGGGAACTCCTCGGCCCGCGGTCCGGTCCGTCCGCCGCCAACCTCCGCCGCGACGGCCCGCGCCAGCCCCAGCAGCCAACCCACCTGCCGGGCAAGAACCGCCGGCCTGGTTTAACGAAGACGCCCCTCGTTCGAAGGAGGGATCGGTCGAATTCAAGGGCGACCCGTCGATCAATTGGTATGCGAAGGTAGGCGTCCGTGAGGATGCACCGCGGCCGATAATCCTGAAGGCGCTGTCGCGAATGGCTGGAGAACTGAACGGGTCGAACATCACGGCGACCGAGTTCACGCGCCGCCGGAACGAGATGCGAGAGGCGTGGGCGATTCTCGGTGACCAGTACATGAGGGCGGCGTACGACCGCGCCCGCAAGGAACCGCGCCCGCAACCAGCGTCCTCCGAGGCGGCTCCGGAAAGCCCGGTCACTCCCCCGCCGGGTTATCGCCTCGGGCCGATAACGGTGAACGGCCATGCGGTCGACAAGGCGGCACAGTTGCGTGGGGTGGACCTCCGCGGTGCCGACCTGCGCGGCCTCGACTTGGCCGGCATCGACCTGCGCGAAGCGAAGCTCCAGGCGGTGGATTTCGAAGCGGCGTCGCTGCGCGGGGCAAAGCTCAACGGTAGTGACCTTTCCGGGGCGAACCTTCGCCACGCCGACCTTTCGAACGCTGATGCGTCGGGGGCGACGCTCGCCCAGGCCGACCTTTCGAAGGCCGCCCTACACGCCACCAACCTCTTCCGTACGAACCTGAGCGGGGCCACGTTGGCAGGGGCCGTCGGTCCGGGCGTGAACTTCGACTACGCGGATCTGCGCCGCGCCGATCTGTCCGGCGCCCGGATCACGGAGCAGCTCATTCGGCGGGCGAAGCTCGGCGGCACGGTGATGCCGGACGGCAGCGTCGAAGCGTAGCCGGGAGATTCGGGCAATTCATAACGCCTTGCCTCTAGCACTCTCCCCACGAGAGTGCTAACATCGCCGTCGCTAACCTCATTGCACTTACTTCCCAGGAGGAATCACAAACTATGGCAGCTAAAGCCGCAGCAAAGACCGCAGCAAAGACCAAGCTCGTCCCCCTTTCGGACCGCATCGTCATCATCCCGCTCAAGCAGGACGAAGTGACTTCCAGCGGCCTGGTCATCCCGGATACGGCCAAGGAAAAGCCCCAGCAGGGCGAAGTCATCGCCGTCGGCCCCGGCCGCCTCGATGACAATGGCAAGCGCGTCGCAATCGACCTCTCCGTCGGCGACCGCATCCTGTACGCGAAGTACACCGGCACCGACATCAAGATCGACAACATCGATTACATCGTCCTCAACGACAAGGACGTCCTCTGCAAGCTCGAGGTCTAGTTCGGTTCACCACGGAGGCACGGAGGGCAGGGCGATTTTCGCCGCGCCCACGGAGATTTCCTCTGGCACGTGACTTCCGCAACTGACCGACCAGCGAGTTTCCAGAAAGAGAGAGATACATGGTTGCAAAGCAACTGGTGTTCGATGAGTACGCTCGCCGCCGCCTGAAGGATGGTGTCGACGCCCTCGCCGACGCCGTCAAGGTCACCCTTGGCCCGCGCGGACGCAACGTCGTCATCGATAAGAAGTTCGGCGCTCCGAGCATCACCAAGGACGGCGTCACCGTCGCCCGCGAGATTGAACTCGAAGACCCGTTCGAAAACATGGGCGCGCAGCTTGCCAAGCAGGTTGCGACCAAGACGAACGATGTCGCCGGCGACGGCACGACCACCGCGACCGTGCTGGCCCAGGCCCTCGTCCGTGGCGGCTTGAAAATCGTCACCTCGGGCGCGAACCCGATGTCCGTCAAGCGCGGCATCGAAGCGGCCATGCGCGAGGCCGTCAATGACCTCCGTAGCCAGGCTCGGCCGGTCCTCACCAAGGACCAGATCGCCCACGTCGCCTCCATCTCCGCCAACGACAAGTACATCGGCGAACTGATCGCCGACGTCATGGAGAAGGTCGGCAAGGACGGCGTCATCACCGTCGAAGAGTCGCGTGGGATTAAGTTCGAAACCGAATTCGTGGACGGGCTTCAGCTCGACCGCGGTTACGTTTCGCCTTACTTCGTTACCAATACGGACCGCATGGAAGCCTCCATCGAGAACCCGTACATCCTCATCACCGATAAGAAGATCTCGGCTGTCCAGGACATTCTGCCCGCGCTCGAGCGCATCCTGCAGATGACCAAGGACATCGTGATCATCTGCGACGATGTCGATGGCGAAGCGCTTGCCACCCTCGTGGTGAACAAGCTCCGCGGCACGATCAACATCCTCGCAGTGAAGGCCCCGGGCTTCGGCGACCGCCGCAAGGCCATGCTCGAAGACATCGCCATCCTCACCGGTGGCACGCTCATCACCGAGGACATCGGCCTGAAGCTCGAAAACGTGACGGTGGCCGACCTCGGCCGCGCCCGCCGCGTTGTTTCCGGCAAGG
>JBDTNM010000214.1:0-5883 GCA_039933735.1 bacterium
GCAACGTCGCCTCCGACGTCAGGGCCGAGCCAAACCGCCACGGGCAGTGGAACAGCGGCGGTTACGCAAGCGGCGGGCCAACAGCCAATCGCGACCGCGACCGGCGTTCCGCCTACGCCCACGAACGTGCCACCGACCGCCACCGTGGCTGCGCCGGGTTATACGGTCCCGGTGTTCGCCACCACGCTGACGGCGAGTGGGCTGGCGCCGGCCGGGGCGATGGCTTCGGGGGGGACGTTCGGTTCTTGCCCGGTGCGGGAACTCTGGGCCTATGTGACTCACGCGAACGTGCCTATCGGCACCCAGCTCACGGGGGCATGGACGTTCCAGGGGCAGTTCCAGGCGAACAATCCCACGTTCGCTACAGACGCCGCCAGCAGCACCACGAACTACAGCTTCACCAATTCCCAGGGCCTGCCGGCCGGGACGTACGGATTTACGCTGCGAGCAGGACTGACGCAGGTCGCGAGCGGTTCCATCAGCATTGTTTGCTGACTCGCGGGGATTGTCGGGAGGCTGTCAGGCGCACGTCAGGCTTCGGTCGCGACTCGGGCTGAGCATGGAGACACTCGAAAGGAGTGCTCCATGGAACACGAACAAGATCCGGCCCTGCGAGGGCCGAAAGTCACCTTTGCCGCGCTCAGCGACACCGGCCGATCGCGCAGTTCGAACCAGGACTACGCCTATGCGGGAGAAGTTCCCGGCGCCCCCGGGTGGACGTTGCTGGCGGTTGCGGACGGCCTGGGTGGCCATGCGCGAGGGGAGTGGGCGAGCCAGCGCGCGGTCGAGGTGCTCGTCAGTTCCCTCGGCGAGATGCTGGCAGCCGGAGATCCTGCGGAGGCTCTCCGCGAGGTGCTCCAGGGCGCCAACGATGCACTGCATGTGGAAGGACAGGCCATGGGGGCAGCAGGAGCGGCGACGACGCTTGTCCTCGCGCTCATTCGTGGCCGGCAAGCGTGGTGGGCGAATGTCGGCGATAGCCGGCTGTACAGGTGGCACTCAGGGACGCTGACGCAGGTGAGCGAAGACCACTCGTGGGTTGGGGAAGCCGTTCGATCGGGGCGGCTTCCGAAGTCTGCGTTGAAGGAACATCCGGAGAAGAACGTGGTGACTCGAACCATTGGCTTCGAATCGGTGGTGCTACCGGATGTCGGTGGGCCAATCGTCCTGCGAGACGGGGACCGACTGCTGCTTTGCAGCGATGGACTACACGGGCCGGTCTCAGACGAGATTCTCGGCCGCTGCGTCGGCGAACTTGAGCCGGAACATGCGGTGCGGCGGCTGGTCGACCTCGCGAACGAGGCGGGCGGCCCGGACAACATCACCGTGGTGGTCGGACAGATCCAGGCCCGGTCAGTCGTCGCCGCTCGAACGGAGCTTATCGAAGTCTCGGCACCGAACCGGCCACCGGGGCGTCGGCGGAAACGGCGGGTCTTTCTCTGGTCGGGCTTGCTCGTGGCAACCACTGGAGCCGTGGCAGCGGCGATTCCTGCTGCTCTTGTGTTTCTGAACTAGGAAACGGCGAATCACGTCACGAGGACGTTCGGCCCGTTTTAGAGCACCAGCATGTAACCGAAGCCCGGACGAGTGATGAGGATGCGAGGTTTGGACGGATCCTCTTCGAGTTCCCTTCGGAGGCGGCTGAGCACCTGGTGGATGTTGTAGTCGGAGACATCGCCTTTGTATTCAGGCCAAACGTGGTCTGCGAGGTCTTCTTTGGAGACGATTTTGCCGGCGCGTTCGTAGAGCAGTGAGAGCGCGAGGTACTCCTTCGGGGCGAGCAAGACAGTGGCGCCCCGCACGAGAACTTCTTTGGTTTCGGGTTTCAGTACAAGGCTACGGCCAGCTGGATCCGTCGCGGCGGCGGCACCCGGGACGAACGAGCGCGTGACCGTCGCCTCCTCCGCTTCGAAGCGGATGGTCCAGCCGGGGATGGTGACTGTGTCGCCGTTCGTGAGCGCTTGAGAAGCCTCGATCCGGGCGCCGTTGAGGAAGGTGCCGTTCTTGCTCCCGAGATCCTTCAGTTCGAACCCAGATGCTGACCCGGCGATGCAGGCGTGGGCGCGGGATACGCCTTCGCCTTCTATAACGACCTGACTCGAAGCGGCGCGCCCCAGGGTCGTCTCCCCTGGCGAGAGCGCGAAGAAGCGGCGCTCACCGCTTTCCGAAGTGATGACCAGTCGAGCCACCGGGCCTCCAATCTTCGCTGCAGCGTAACTGTCAGGCGTTGGATAGGTGAGATTCAGGGCAGCGTCAAGGACCGGACACCCGTTGAACGGAGGATGACCTCAGTTCAAGAGAGGTGGGACACCACAATGGCACGAAACAAACGAAACATGTTTCTCTTCGGCGGCGCTGCCGCAGTCGTCGCGCTTGCGACGGTCATCGGGAGCGTCAACAGCGTCGAACGGACGAGTGCGGGCGGCCCGATCGGCACGGGCGGAGGTAGCCTCATGGCTCGCCGGTACGACGGTGGCGTTCCGGTCGACCCGGCGAAAGACCAGGCGAGCCGCGATGCCGTCGTGGCGTCGGTCGCCAGCAAAGGCAAGACTGAAATCATCGTCGAGGTGGCAGCGAAGCTCTCGCCCAACGCATCTGCCCAAAGCCGGGCGAACACGATTGCTGCCGCGCAGGACAACGTCATCGCGAGCGTTAAGGGCTCGGCGAATGTGGTGGCGCGGACGACCAGCCTACCGGTGATGCTGGTGAGCGTGGACGAAGAGGCGGCGCGAGGCCTGGCGAACAGCACCGCCGTCGTTTCGATGATGGAGAACAGGTACGCAGCTCCGACCCTGGACGAAACGATCCCGCTCATCGGCGGGCCTAACGTGTACAACCAGGGCGTAACCGGCAAAGGCTGGAGCGTCGCCATCCTGGATACCGCCCAGGACACGAGCCACCCGTTCTTCAGCGAACGGGTGCTCGAGGAGCTTTGCTTCTCCAGCAACAGTGACTACGCGAATTCGATCTGCCCCAACGGCGACGATACCGATGAAGGCCCGGGCGCCGCGGCCAACTGCCAGGTGGACTGGTGCCGCCACGGAACTCACGTCGCCGGTATTGCGGCTGGCAACGGTTATGGGGGATCCGGCGTGGCTCCCGATGCCGGGATCATCTCCATCAACGTGTTCATGGAACTGAAGGAGTGCGCGGGCGAAGAACACTGCATCCGCTCGAGCGTGTACGACCGCATCGCTGCCATGAACTGGGTGCTTGAACATCACGACGAATACAAGATCGCGGCCGTGAACATGAGCATCGGCGGCGGCCAGTACTTCGATCAGGCGAGCTGTGACGCCGACAACGGCCCCGAAAAGGCCGCGATCGACGCCCTGGTGGCCGCGAACGTCGCAGTCCTGATTGCGTCCGGCAACGAGGAGTTCAGTGACAGTCTCGGCGCGCCCGGTTGCATCTCCTCAGCGATTGCCGTCGGCAGTACTACGAAGCAGGACGAGATCTCCGATTTCTCGAACAGTTCGGACATGCTCGACATCCTCGCTCCCGGCAGCGATATCGTTTCGGCGGCGCCCGGTGGCGGTTGGGCAACATTGAGCGGCACCAGCATGGCCACGCCGCATGTTGCCGGCGCCTTCACTCTGCTGCGCTCTGCCAAGCCGAGCGCCACTGTCCAGGAGATTTACACCGCCCTGGCGAACGGCGGGAAGCAGATTCGAGACCCTCGTAACGGCATCACGCGCTCCCGCATCCAGCTGGATAGCGCACTGCAGAAGCTTCGGGCCGGCGGCGGATCGCAGCCGAACCCGAATCCGGCCCCGCGCCCTTCGCCCACTCGACCCGCGCCGCAGCGTGGTCCGGTGAACGACGACCAGGACAACCCGACCGAAATCAACAGCGCGAACTTCCGTGATACGGTCGATGTCCGCACGGCCACCGCCAGCGACGATTCGCCCATTCAGCCGACGTACTACTGCCCCGAAGGCGGCATCTTCGAAAAGTCAGTCTGGTACAGCTTTACCGCCCCCAGCGACGGCTACCTGACGATCACCACCCAGGGCAGCAACTACGACACCATCATGTCGGTCTGGAAGGGCAGCCGGGGCGCCCCTTATCAGACCGGTTGCAGCGACGACGACCGCTATCCGAACGTGTTGACCTCAACCATCAGTGGATGGGTCCAGGCCGGAACGACGTTTCGCATCCAGGTGGCGGCCTGGGACGACGGCGGCACGCTTGTCTTCTCTTCCCGCTTCCAGGCGTACAACGCCAGCAGCGTTGTCCCGGGGAGCGCTGAGGGGGCGACCTTCGACGCCGCCGAGTAGCCCAGCTTTTCGATTCAACCAACACCGCCGGAGCCCCCTTCAAAGGGGGCTTCTGGCGTTTCCCCGGAAGGCGTCAAGACGGGACGGGCGAAGGCTTGCAAGAGTAGCGGCTGGAGGCCCCCGGCCCGCGGCAGTCGACCTGCAAACGGGAGTTGGTTTCCCAATTCCTGGTTTGTCAGGCTCTTCTTCGCCGACTGTCAGGCGGTGGTCAAGGCGCGACCGGGACCGGAGATGAGGATGAGCACAACTTCATCGAGGGTTCGCAAATGACTCAACCGAACAACCAGCCACTCGCCATCGTCGGCCCGTACGAACTCGTCGAGCGCATCGGCGCCGGCGGGATGGGTTCGGTCTACCGCGCCCAGAACACCCGCGATGGACGCGTGGTTGCCCTCAAGCTGATGCACGAACACGTGGCCTCGGACCCCTCGTACGCGGAGCGCTTCCGGCGGGAGGCAGCAATGGCCGCCCTCATCGATTCGCCGAACGTTGTCCGAGTTCTCGAGTTCGCCAGCGACGGCGGCCGGCCCTACATCGTCACGGAATTCGTGGATGGGCCGAGCCTGGAGGCGGTGCTCCAAAACGGGCCAATGAGCTCGGAGGCCGCGAGCAACGTCGGGATCGGCGTGGCAAACGCGCTCGCCGCGGCCAGCAACCGAAACATCGTCCATCGCGATATCAAGCCTGCGAACATTCTGATGGCCCCCGATGGCACGGCTAAGGTCACGGACTTTGGTATCGCCACGCTGAACCAGGGCAGCTCGCTGACAGTGCCAGGGATGTTCGTTGGTACAGCGGCTTATGCGGCACCGGAGCAGCACCACGGCACAGCGGATGTGCGGTCTGACATCTACTCGCTCGGTGTCGTGCTCTTCGAACTGCTCACGGGCACGCTCCCATTCCTCGCTGAAACCGCCACGGGCATGATGCGAGAACACGAGTCCGGGCGGATCCCGGTGGAACGCCTCGCCGGGATGAATCCTCGGCTCGCGGCGGCCATCGTCCGCTGCCTTGAGAAGGCGCCAGCTCGGCGGTACCAGCATCCGAACGAGCTCGCCCAGGCACTTCAAGCGAGCCTTCCGGTGCGGCCCCCTCTCGTGGCCGTTGGCGAGACTATTGTGGCCGGCGTCCCGTCGGAGACCGTCGTGGCAGGCCCCGTCGCCCTAGCGCCAGCAGGGTTCTTCGAAGGCGACCTCACGCGAATTGCACCTTCGTTGTTCGGGACCGGGGAACACACCGTCGCCGCCCTGATGGCGGACTTCCCACCGGCCGTCGTTTCGGTCCGCGAAAGGGTGCGCGCGAATCCGCTGCTCGCCAGGGCGCTTGGCGCGGCGGCGGGTGTTGCCTGCATCACGTTGCTGGCGATGTTCGGCGTACACGGGGGACATTCGCAGGAACCGCCGGCCAGCGGAGGCGGAAACGGCGGCAGCAGCCTTCAGCCAATCGACTTCGGAAGCGGGACCAGCACGCCCACGGTCACCGAGACTGCGACTCCCACCGCGACTTCGAAGAAGCCGCGCCCGGGCGTGACGGAAACGGCGACGACGGCGCCTATCGTCACTGTGACAGCTACAAGCACTCCTTCGCCAACGGCACAGCCGAC
>JBDTNM010000215.1:0-5825 GCA_039933735.1 bacterium
AATACCGAAACTCGACGAACAAATCGAGGTACGGATTCGGTTGCTGCTCCTGGGGAAGCTCGATGTTGCACCCGACCGACCGACCCCGGGCATCCTTTGCTCCTCGGTTCGCAGCTTCCATCAGGCCCGGCCCACCGCCGGTCATCACGGTGAAGCCCGCCCTCGCGATTTCCGCGCCCACGGCACGGCCCATCGCGTAGTACGGATGGTCCTCTGTGAACCGGGCAGAACCGAACACCGTCACGCACGGCCCTACCCAGTGCAGCTTGCGAAAGCCACGTAGAAATTCCCACCCGATGCGGAACGTGCGCAAAAGTTCCGAACTGCGGTCCTGCGGGCCTGCGAGCAGCAGTCGTTCGCCGTCGTCCGGCGGCGACTTTCCCCACTGCGGGGCAGCCGGGTCGGCGGGCCGAATGGCAGCGTCGTCATCAGCGGAGAGTGTGGGCTCGGGCATAGGGTGAATCCTATCCGGCCCGCTAGAGACAGGCGCTCTCACAAGGGTTGCGGTGCACTTGCCCACGCTACCGAGCGCGGAATTGTCAAGAATTCGGGGTTATCCCCAACTTTTGCTCGCATCCGGGTAGTCGAACTTCGAAGCATGTCCGCACTCGCCAACGCCACACGTCGCACCGTCCACCTCATCCCTCGAGGGGAGCAGTGGGTGCTGATAACCTCGGGCCGGAACGAAGACGGAACGACCTTCAGTGACCTCGGCCGAGCACTCGATGCCGCGACCCAGGGGGACCGCCAGGTTCACGTAGTGGTCCACGAACGCGGCCCGCAGTAGCTCCGAAGTTCAACCACGCTCCTGCATCACCCGGAGCCGACGTGCCTACGGCGGCATTTCGCAATCCAACTTGGGCCTGGCGACGCCTAAAACAACAGATCCATCCCGGCCTTCGGGACGCCGATAGTCGGCGGTGCACCAGCCGCGCCTACCCAACGTTCAAGGTCAATGGGGTCGAAATTCCCGATTGCATCGAATTGGCCTACCGGCAGCGCAACAGCAGTACGAGCGTCATCCCCCAGCGGAGCAGACGTCAGTTCGGCCCGAAAGACGATTGCCAATTCCCAGCCCTCCGGCTCAAACGGGAACGACATCACGTCAGCCAACGTCAGGTCAGACACTGCGCCTTCACACCAGAGGTCCACGAGCGTCGCGGCCGCTTCGTACGGATTGCCGCCGAAGGGTAGAACGTTCCAGGGAAGCCACCGTCCGCGGGCAGCGCTCGCCCGGACATCGAACACTACGAGCCGCGCTTCGAACACCGGCACGAGGTAGACCGCGATATGCGCTCCGCCAGGAACGAACGTTGGGTGAGGTTTGCCGAAATAGGCATCGGCCATAGCGACGCTCTAGAGCCCCAGGACCCTTGCAAAATCGGCATCACTCTCGAACGGCCCCACGAGTGCAAGGGTCGCGTTCTCGGGCGGAAGAATCTGCTTCGCCACCCGCATGAGGTCGTCCATCGTGACCGCGTCTATCTGGCCGACGACCTCATCGACGGACTGGATTCGGCCCAGCAAAAGCTCCTGCGAACCGAGCCAGCCAGCGACCGAGCGCGTGTCTTCCATGCGCAACTGGATGCGGCCTTTCGCCATCTCCTTCGCCTTCGCGAACTCGACATCTGGGACACCCTTCAGCAGCTTCGCGTTCTCTTCGAGCACGGCCTCGAGCGTCACGCGGGCGTTGTCCGGGTCGCATCCGGCGTAAACGGTGAAGGAACCAGCGTCCCGAAACTCGCTCGGATAGCTGTGGACGTCGTAGACCAGCGCTCGCTCTTCGCGCAGTTCGAGGAAGAGGCGGCTCGACATGCCCTCACCGAGGACAGTGCTGAGGAGGTCCACCGCGAATCGGTCTGGGTCGCTGAGAGAAACACTCGGATAGGCGAGGCAGATGTGCGCCTGTTCAGTCTGCTTTTCACGCAATGCGAGCCGTGGCGCGCCCGCCCTGGCTTCGATCGGGTACCACGCCCCCGGGGCGGTCGCCGGCATGTCCCCGAGCCAACGTTCGGCGGCGGCGACCACTTCTTTGTGCGAGACGTTCCCAGCCACGGTGAGGACGGTGTTCTCCGGCACGTATTGGCGCCGGAAGTACGCGTTGACCGCCGAAACCGGCAGGGCAGTCACTGACTCCGGTGTGCCGCCGACGTTGCGGCCGAGCGGTTGCGACGGCCAGAGGGTCTCGTCGATGAGGATCGATGCAAGTTCGCCCGGGCTGTCTTCGACGCTCGCCAGCTCTTCGAGGATGACGGCCCGCTCTTTCTCCAGTTCCGCCGGGTCCATCACGGGATCCCGAATCATGTCCGCGAGGATGTCGATCGTTTCCATCGCGGCTGTGTGCGGAACTTTCGCGTAATACACCGTGACTTCTCGGTCGGTCGCGGCATTGTGCATACCTCCAACCGATTCGATTGCTTCGGAGATGATCCGCGCGGTCGGGCGCCGCGAGGCGCCCTTGAAAAGCATGTGTTCAAGGAAATGCGAGAGCCCGGCCTCTTCGTCGCGTTCGTACCGGCTGCCCGCGCCAACGTACATGCTGACGGTCGCCGAGCGAGTGTGCGGCATTTCGCCGGTGACGATGCGGAGGCCGTTTGGCAGCGTGGTGTGTTTATGCATAGAGGAATGCACGCCCCTTCGGGGCGAGTCCTCGATGTTACGTGCCGTCGCTCGTTTGTGATACGGGCAGGCGTGCGTTTGGGCTAGTTGAGCGTCCCGACCACGAAGCAAGCGCTCGTCGTGCCACTGCCGCCAAGATTCAGCGTAGCCACTAGCTTCGCGCCCTCAACCTGGTAGGCACCGGCCCCGCCCGTCACCTGGCGGTGAGCATCGAGCAACTGTCGCACGCCGGTCGCACCGACTGGATGTCCCGCGCCGATGAGGCCGCCGCTCGGATTGAACGGGAGCCTGCCACCAAAGTCGATTGCGCCGTCCTCAATCGCCTTGAATGATTCGCCGGGGGCGGTCAGCCCGAAGTGGTCGATCGCCATGTATTCCGAAGTAGTGAAGCAGTCGTGCGTCTCGATCGCGTCGAGCGCCCAGCAGTCGGCAACGTTCGCCCTGCCGAGCGCATCCACGATCGCCTCCCGGGTGTGCGGCAAGATAAAGGGGTTACCGGCGCTCTCGGTCATCTTGTCGGCAAAACTCATGACGGCCGTGCGATGGCCCCAGCCTTCGATTTTGCTCACGCCGGAGCGGTCTCCACCACGAGCCGCGACGTATTTCTCGGTGTACGCGCGCGACGCGATGATGATCGCTACTGCCCCGTCGGTGACCTGCGAGCAATCGCCAATGCGGATACGCCCAGTCAGAGGCTGTTGCATCTTCTCCGGATTCGAAGGCCATTCCCGCGTCTGCGCTAACGGGTTCCGGCGCGCGTTTTCGAAGTTCAACTCGGAAATGCGGGTCAGGTAGTCGTCTTTCAGGCCAAAGCGCTTCTGGTACTCGTCGCCGAGCTTGCCGAAGAGAGCGGGGAATGGGAACGAGACTCCCTTGGCTTCGCGTTCGTACCATGCGGCAGTGCCGAGGTACTCGCCGCCCTGGGCCGCGTCCACCGTCTTCATGTTCTCGATTCCGACGACGAGGGCGACGTCGTAACGTCCAGCCTCAATCTCCGCTGTGGCAGCCAGTGTCGCCATCGAACCCGAAGCACAGGCCGCCTCGTGGCGCGATGTCGGCAGCCCGGCGAACGCGGCGTTCGTCTGCACCAGGAACGCGCCGAGGTGGCCCTGCATTGCGTAGAGCTCTGCGGCGAAGTTGCCCACGTGGCCCGTCTGGATGTCTTCCGCGGGCACGCCCGTCGATTCCAGCGCACCGGCGACAACCTCATTCAGGATGTCCGGGATCTGCTTGCCCTGGCGGAGCCAGTTCTGCGCGAAGTCGGTCTGGTAGCCGCCGAGGATGAAGGATTCCGTGGTCATGAGCCGATTCCTGAGAGAGAAGTGCTCGAAGGGTATCAGGAACGAAAGAGCGTTGCATCAAAGGACTGATTCGCGAAACCGCGCCGTTTAGCGCCCGATCCGGTTACGATTCCGCCCCCATGCCATCTGAAGTTCGACCCGTCCCGTGCGGCCGGCGCATCGCTATCTACGGCCCGTCCGGCTCGGGCAAATCAACCGTCAGCAAACAACTCGCGGAAAAGCTCGGCCTTCCCGTGCTTGAGCTCGACGCCGTCTTCCATGCCCATCCCAACTGGGTCGATCTCACCCGCGAAGAGTTTCGTGAACAGGTCACGGATTACCTCGGCGAGCACTCTGGCGGGTGGGTGATCGAAGGCAACTACGGCCATGTCCGCGACCTGGTTTTGCCGCTCGCCGAAACCGCTATCTGGCTCGACCTGCCGTTCGCAACGGTCTACCGGCGTCTCGCCGCCCGCACGGTCACGCGATCGATCACCGGCGGCGAGTTGTGGAACGGCAACAAAGAAACCCTTCGCCAAACCTTCCTCAGCCGCGAATCGATGCTCATCTGGGGATTCACTTCATGGCGGGCCCACCGAGCGTCGATCACAGAATCGCTCATCACCAGCCGTCCGCAAGCAACCGTCTACCACCTGCGCACGCCCGGCCAGGTGAGCTACCTCATCCGGAACGCCGTGCCCGCCTTCTAGGCCCGACAGCAGAATGGGCTCCCGGATGAAGCTGCGAGCGGCTACCATCTTTCGCAAGCGCCCAGGAGGCAACCAATGGAAACCGTCCGCGATGGAGACATCGAGATCGTCATGGCCGGTCCGACCGGCTACGGGAACAACGTCTTCGTGGTGGTCGACCGCGCGACCAATGAGGCCGTGTTCGTCGATGCCCCCGGCGATCCGGAGGTGAGCATCGCGGCCGCCGAGGCTGCCGGTGTAAAACCTTCGGCCATCCTTCTCACTCATGGGCACTTCGATCACACGCCCGCGATCGACGACCTCAAGGCCAAATTCGGGTCGAAACTCGTCGCCGATGGCGGCGAGCCTGGCCTCAAGGACGGCCAACTCGACCAGGCCGTCGTTCACGGCGAAGAAGTGAAGGTCGGCAACCTTGCCTTCCGTGTGTTAAGCGTGCCCGGCCACACTCCCGGGAGCACGACCTATGTCGTGGGCAAACATGCCTTCGTGGGCGATACGCTCTTCCCCGGGGGCCCGGGTCGGACCAAGGACAACGACTGCCTGCAGCAGGAGATCGCTTCGATCGTGCGGGAGCTGTACGCACTTCCCGATGACACCACGATCTGGCCCGGCCATGGTGCGATTTCCACGATTGGCGCCAGCAAACAGGAGTACGCCGTCTTTGCGGCGAAGGACCACGCGCCCGACCTTTGCGGCGATGTGAACTGGCTGGAAAGCTGAGCCTCGACTCCGTCCGCAAATTCGCGTGCCAGGTAAATCACGCTTTTCCTGCGCGTGAATCGTTGCGCAGTCAACTGTTCGTACAGTGGCCGGAGGGACTCATGATCCGAATTCGCGCACTCGCCGCTGCCGCCATGGTCGTCGCGGCCCTTTCGATCGCCGCCTGCGGCGGAGATGACGGTTACGGCGGCTCAAGTTCGCCAACAAAAGCCCCCGACGCCACAGTTGCGACGCAGCCGACCGCGGCCGCGGCCGGACCCGCCGTGAAGATCGGCAACAGTGTGAAGTTCGGTTCCTACCTGACAACCAGCGACGGCCTCACGCTGTACACGTTCGCCCAGGACAGCGCCGGCAAAAGCGCCTGCTCCGGAAGCTGCGCCGCGACCTGGCCTCCGCTCACCACTACGAGTACCACGCTCCCCGCAGTCGAAGGCGCACCGGCCGCGTTCTCGCTGATCACCCGCGACGATGGCGCCAAGCAGATCGCCTACAACGG
>JBDTNM010000216.1:0-5809 GCA_039933735.1 bacterium
TCACCCGTTACGGGCCGTCCAGAGTCAGGGCCGCACGATCTGCGCGTCTGCCAGGGCCTGGCCATAGACCGAAATCAACGTGTCCGCGAGCAGCTCCGCCGCCGCCTTCGGGTCAGCCGGCACCTGCTGCCAATTGTTGGGGCCGTCGTGCTTGCTCGGCGCCCGAAACTTGCGGTCCACGAGTTGGCGCAACTGGTCCGGGGTCAGGCGCTCCGGCAAAAACTGGTCGCTAATGGCTTCCACCCGAAAGTTATCGTGGCCATCCATGGCCGCCTGCACGTAAACATCGCCGGCCTCGAGGATCACTGCCTCGCAGACGCCAGACTTCAATTCGATCAGTGCGAACTCGACTGCCGCGACAGTTGTCATGGTGCGAAGTCTAACGTCTACGGCCCCCGAAATCGTCGCGAATTGGACCGGTCTGGCGGTCGCCGGAGCCAGTAGCATTTCCCGATGGACTCAGAGACACGTTCGCAACTCATTCGCCGCTATCAGGAAGGGTACGCAGCCGTCCAGGATGCGCTTGCCGGGATCACGCCCGCGGAACTCGATAACAAGGATGCCGATGGCTGGACAGCGCGCATGGTCGTGCACCACCTCGCGGATAGTGAGATGGCTTCGGCGTTGCGCCTGCGGAAGCTCATCGCCGAAGACAACACCGTTATCTACGGGTACGACGAAGAGCTGTACTCGAAGACACTTTTTTACGACGCTCGGCCGATTGAGGCTTCGCTGCTCGCCTTTCGGGCTGCGCGCGAGAGCTCGGCGACCATTCTCGATTGCCTCGGCGTCGACCAATGGACTCGCACGGGGTGGCACACAGAGAGCGGTCCGTACTCGGTTGAGGGTTGGCTGAAGATCTACGCGGCCCACGGACACGACCATGCGGAACAGATTCGGCGTGCTCGCGGGGGTTGAGTCGTGGAGTCCGAGACGACCGAGAAATGGGTAGCTCGGACTCCCTTACGGACGGGGCTAGTTTTCTCGGCCCTTAGATTTGTGCGCCGGAGAGGGCTGCGTCGTAGCCGCGCATCGCGGAAGTAATCGCGAATTCGCGGTCTTCGGGCCGGATGAATCGGGAAGCAATGAGGGCGTCGGTGGCGGATGCGATGCGCGCCTTGTAGTCGTCGCGGTCGCGATAGCGTTCTGCGATCGAAGGACGTGGGTCGCCGGTAGCGGCCCGCTCTTCCGCGGTCCTGGCGAAGTTCAGGCGTGATCCGGGCATCGCGGCGAGCTGGCGCAGGCGCGTGTGATTCCGGGGCGTGTTCCAGCCGGTGAGCGTTGCAACGGGCACCTGTTGTTCCGGCATGCGTACGCCCGCGATTTCGTTGCAGTCTTCATCTACTGCGGACACCAGTGTCTGATGTGTGGCGCCGTACTCGGCGGGCCAGGCTCCGATGCCTGCGTTGGCGTCCTGCCCGAGGAAGATTTCGCAGACGCGCGGTAGGGCTTCGGCATCGGGCCGGTGTGCGCCGGGAATAGCCGCTGCTACGGCGAGGACGGCTTCGGGTGCAACAGCGCTTACGTCACTGACCAGTGGCACCTGGCTTGATGGCGGTTCGACTCCGCGCGAGACCCAGTCGTCGAAGTTCGCGAACAAGGCGCGCAGGAGCGGAGACGGGTCGACGCCCGTCGGTTCGTTGGCGATACCCATGAGCCGAGCCATCGCTGTGTTCGCGCCGAGATGATCCAGCCCTGACATCAAGTACGAACGGACGTTGGCAGGGTTCGGAATGTCCGCTGTGCCATCAAGCGTGGTGTGCGTGAGCGACGCGTCTCCGCGCCAGTACTCCCAGCCGCTGTTGACCCAGAAGATTTTCGGCGCGGCGTCGGCGGCGGTCAGCCGATCGAGGAGTCCGCCGTCGGGCGCCGCCCAGACCCGAGGCGGCAGATCGGCGAAGCCAGCCGCGAGCGCCTCGTTGGGCTGAGCGAAGCGCTGGTTAAATTCTCCGGTGCGGCCGCCCGCAATGTGGATGAACAGCCCGTCGAAGACCTTGTGCCCACGCTCGTCCACGTTGAAGCCGTCGTGGAGGTACTGGCGGAGAAATCGCCCGGTCTGAGAGACGCCCATGCCCACGGTCCGGTCGATTGGCGCCATGCCAAGCTCTGCGGCGGGCGCACTGCGCGCGTAGCTCACAAAGTCACGGACGGCGGCCATGCCAAGGCCCGCGACCGGGCAGTAGGCGGTCCGATAGACAAGTTCGTAGAACTCACCTGCTTTGAACCCACCTTCGCGCCAGATGTGTGCGCCATCCGGTTCGACGCGGCCTTCGGATTCGTGCGCAAACCGCCACTGGTCGCGCGGAATTGCCGTGCGTTCGCCTGCCGGAGATTCGCGCACGGTGAGCGTGGCCGATGGTTGGTCGGTCCCGGCGGGTGGGTACACCGGCTGAGTGCGGCCCGCCATGATCGCAGTCCCATCGAGCAGCCGCAGCGAAGGCGAATCAGCTGTGGCTCGGAGGTCGATGCGGAAGTCCCCCTCGATCGGCTTCCCGTTTTGCAACGCCTGCGGGACCGTCATCGCGAGCTGACGCGGCCCACGTTTCAGGTCGAATTGCCAGCCACACCAGGCGACAGTCCAACCGCGATACAACAGGAGGCTCTCGCTGGACGGGATGGTGCCCGCGGGAAGCGAAACGAGGTCGGGGGCCGGGCCGAGCCCGAAGGGGAGCGTGACGTTGCCGCGGTTGGCAACGCTGAAAAACAGGCCGCGATTCGCTTTCGCCGAGTCCTTCGGCCGGAGGATGCAGAAGTCTGATTCGCCGCGGACGAGGCCGTCCACGCCGTGTTCGGCGAACTGGATGTCGGTAATGCGCTGATTCGCAGGCGCGGAAGGATCGAGCGCGAACGTCACGACGCCCCGAACGACCTCATACGGCCCGGCAGCGCCCCATGAACGGCCCTCTTCGTAGTCTTGGGTAGACGTGATAGTCAGCGTTTCAACAGCCATGGCAATGCTCCTCGCCGGCGGATTCTAGCGGCTACATCGCGTAATTCGAGGCGGGCCAGTCATGGCCCGCGTGGTTGCCGTACCGCTATCGCCCAGGCTCCAGCGTGGTCCCTGCAGCAACAGCAGGCGCCGGGGGGGCAACTTCGTAGGTGGGCTCGGCCACGCCCGCGATGACTCACGGGCCTCAGGCTGACCACGTACATCGCAGCGGGCCAGTCGTGGGCCACGTGAACACCGGGCCTCGACGGCCGGACCGCCGAGCACATTTCGCCTGACCTCCAAGCCAGCGGCGGTCGCGGGGTGGCCGCTTAGCCGACCGGCCCCTCCGCATCGGTGATCGATTTCAGCGTGGGCCTGCGGTAGCGGTCGTCCGGGTCGTCCCAGCCTTTGAACGACGGCTGTCGCTTCTCGGCGAACGCCGATCGGGATTCCATGAGGTCGGATTTGGCGCCATGGTCGCGCAGACGGTCTGCAAGGCGTTCGAGTTCCGGCGAAACGGCCGGGCGCAGCGCCCGCATCATCGCCAGCGTGTTGGCCCGCGAGGCCGGCGGCAGCGACATCAGGTGGTTCGCCATGGCGAAGGCTTCGGGCATGAGGCCGTCGTCGACGGTGATCCGGTTGATGAACCCGAGCTGGTGGAGCCGCTCGGCATCGAAGCGGAAGGCGAACGCCATCTCGGTTGCCACCGGGTGAGGCATGTTAGCGATGAATCCGTGGCCGTGGCCGCCGAGCAGCCAGCGCTTCGCCTCCGACATTTCGAAGACAGCGCCGCGGACGGCAACGCGGAGGTCGCAGCGTTCGACCAACTGGAATCCGCCGCCCATTGCGTAGCCGTTGATGGCACAGATGACTGGCTTGTCGAGGCTGCCAGTGGTGAAGGGGTCGCGCTTCACACTGGCATCGAGGCCGGGTGCGCCGCGCGAGAGTGACTCCTTCATGTCTTCGCCGGCGCAAAACGCACGGCCCGAGCCGGTGTAGATCGCGACTTCGAGCCCAGGGTTGTCGGCGAACTCGATCCAGGCATCGGCGAGGGCGGCGCGGAGTTCGTTGCCGAGCGCATTCAATCGCTCCGGCCGGTTCATCCGAATGACGAAGACTGCGCCGTGCGTTTCGGTTTCGACGATGGCCATGGGGCAACTCCAGGAGTTCCGAGTTGCCAAATCCTACAAGAATGAACCCACCGTTTCGTCGAACGCGACGCCCGCTTGCCCGACGTTGCATCGGCATAACAGAAGCCTGTGTCTGCTACCCTTATGGGTCAGGGGGCTTCCCATGTCCGAAAATATTCACTACATCCCGTCGCAGCCCGCCAGCGCCCTTCGTCCGGGTGGCGCGCCGCGCTGGGCGGGTATCCTGGTACTCACGACGCTCGCCATTATTGGCGGCCTCGTCAGTTGGAACTGGCTGGATAATCACTTCTTCAGCATCGGGTTGGAAGACGCCGGAAGCACCACGGTGGACCAGGCCGTCCTTCTCCAACGCGTACAGGCGTTCGAATTGGTGACCGCGAAAGATACCTACGACACGCGATCCAACACGGACTTCCGCCAGCGGCTCAACCTTGGTGTCACGAAGTTTAAGCTGCCGGGATTTGTCGCCGGCCAGGAACTCGACGTGAAAGCTGAAGTGACGGTGTCGGCAGGCGTGGACATGGCACAGATCTCCGCGAACGACATCGAAGTCATCCAGCAGGGAACAGGCTCAGTGGTGATCGTTCGGATCCCCCAGGCGCAGATCACCAGCACCGAAATCAACCCCGACAGCTTTGATATCTCAACCGGAAAGGGCCTCGTGACGAGGTTCACTTCGACCGTTGGCCTCGGCGGACGGGACGTCCGCGATGGGGCCGTCGAGGCGGTCACATCGATCGCGCAAGAAGAAGCGGTCCGCGGCGGCCTCCTGAATGTCGCCAGCCTCGAGGCGAAGGCTCGCCTGCAGAACTTCCTGCAATCGCTCCCACAGGATGCGAAGTCGAACGTCACCTATCTCGTCGAGTACCAGGCGCCGTTGCCGAACTAAGCGGCCCGGCCTCAGCCGCCGGCTCGCCCGGCCGCGCAGTCTCTAGGAGTACACTCCCGCCAATGCCGGCCGGACGACCTGCGCTCGAAGGGATCCGCGTCCTGGATTTCACGCGGGCGCAGCAAGGTCCGTTCGCGACCATGCTCCTCTGCGACATGGGCGCGGAAGTCTGGAAAGTAGAACCTCCGGGAGGCGAGCAGGGCCGCGCGAACGGGCTTGGGCCAGACGGTTTTTCTTCGTACTTCGAAGGGCACAACCGAGGCAAAAAGAGCATCACCCTGGACCTTCGCCATCCTGAGGCGATCGCGATTGTGAAACGCTTCGTCCCGGCCTGTGACGTGGTCGTCGAGAATTTTCGGCCCGGCGTAATGGAAGCAATGGGCATCGGCTACGAAGACCTGAAGGCGCTGCGCGAAGACATCATCGTGGCTTCGGCATCAGCGTGGGGGCGCAGCGGCCCGTGGGCGGAACGGGGCGGATACGACCATGTTGCCCAGGCGCTCAGCGGCGTGATGTACGAGCAGGGCGAAGGGCCTGGGGGAGAACCGCAGGCGCTGATCGGCGGCTTCGCCGACCAGGTTGGGGCGATGCTGCTGGCGTTTGGCGTTGCAACAGCGCTCGTTGTGCGTGAGCGGGACGGCATCGGCCAGCACATCGACGGATCGCTCATCGGCGGGATGGTTGCAATGCAGTCCAAGCAGATCATGGAATTCCTGCGGACCGGGAAACAGGTCGGGTTCGAACGCCGCCGCGCCGCGACGTACACCAACTACGAGTGCGCGGACGGAAAGCACATCGCGATCGCCGCCCAGGACCAGGGCTTCTGGGAGAAGATGTGCG
>JBDTNM010000217.1:0-5782 GCA_039933735.1 bacterium
CGGCCAGCCAACATTGCACCAATCCCGCGCGACAACTGGCACGAAGCACTCGGCCACCTCGAACGCGTCTCCGACTGGGAAGACTTTTTCGCCGCCGAACTCGATTCCAACGCCTGGCCTGACGTCCTCGAGACCTGGGTGCCGCGCCTCTCCATCGGCATGATGGCTGGCGCCACCCACGGCATCATCCGCACCGCCCATGCCGTCCGCAGCCTCGCCGCAGCCGAAACCGACCCGCTGCGTAAGGCCGAACTCGTCTCCGGACTCGCCTACTGGGCCGCCCGTTACCAGGTCGTCCCGGGCACCCCCGGCCCCATAGAACCTCGCCTCGCTTCGGAAGCTCTGCCGCTGATCCCGATCTTTCCCGGCCACCTCCGCAACCAGCGCCCTACGAGCATCTTCAACGCCGTCTCCGAACTCGATAACTACCCGCCCTTCGCGAAAGTCATCGACATGGCCGCGCCAGGGGCCGACCTCTCCGCCTGGATTTCGGATCTCACCGCCGTAATGGCTCGCGCCTACCTCCAAAACGCTGGCCCGGCGAGCATCCCCTACGTCCACACGGTCACCGCTCCGAGCGCCCTCCGCATGATCGTCCCGCACATCTCCGATGCCTCCGCTCGCATCGCCGCCCGTTACGCCTGGCAAGCCTGCGCGGCCATCCATTCGCGCTCCCACTTCCCACACGAAGTCGTCCTCCCGGAGTCGCCGCCCTCCCGCGATGATCTTATCGACCGTTGCGTCTTTTCCGGCGACGAACATGCGATCAAATTCACCGAAGCCTGCCTCCGCGAATACGCCCTCAACCCCGATCCAGCCTTCCTCGCCGGGCCACTCGACATCAGCGGCCGCTACGGCCGAAAAGTCCGCCCCGAGTAGCCCGGGTTTCCTGCTGCCCGCCCCTGAGTTAGCGTTCAGTCCAATGTCTTCGCGCCTCCTTCTACCGTTCGCGGTCGTGATCGCCGTGCTTCTCTTGAGCGCCTGCTCCGGTTCAAGCACGCTCGGCGGTGGCACGGCCACGCCCGTCAACACAGCCACGCCCGACCCGCTCACCACCTGGCTAAAGCCCGAACGCCAGCAACTCTTGCTCTCGACGCTTCAGCAACTCGCCCCCGATAACGGCTGGGTCGCCGGCTGCGTCTACGAAACCAAGGCCGACCAGGCCATACTCGCCGCCCTCAAGAAACCAGCAGGCCGCGCCTTCTTCAGCGAATTTACCAACCCCGCGCTCGGCGCGGCCCTCGTCGTCCGAGTCGAAGGCTCAACCGCCCCGGGAGACTTCATCGGCGGCGCCCCTACCCCCACCACCTACTGCTACATCCCCAAATAACCCAAAACGAGCCGCGACTAACAAGGAGCGGTTGTCCCAAGCCCACCAAAACCCCCAGCCACCACCACACACCCCAACCCAACGAGCCGCGACTGGCAAGGAGCGGTTGTCCCAAGCCCACCAAAAATCCCCAGCCACTGCCACGTCACAACCACCAACCCCAAACCCCACCGCACTCCCCCAGCCACTCCCCCAGATCGACATCCGCAAATTCCAATCTCACAATGCCCTGTGGCCTTCACCTGTAACGACTGCGGCAACGAATTCTCCCTCCCCACCGCCGTCCTCCAGAAATATCCGAACTGGACCCCGCGCCAATGCATGGATTGCCGCCCGCGGGGCGCCACCACCGCAAGCGCACCGAAATCCGCCGCTGCGCCAGCCAAACGCCCCAGCTCCGTCACCCGCACCCAGGACCTTTCGACCGCCGAAGTCCTCGCCCGCTTCACCGAAGGCCCCACAACCGGCATCTTCACCGACGGTTCGTCCCGCCCAAACCCCGGGCCGGGTGGCTGGGGCGCCGTCTACGCCCGCGACAACGCCCTCGTCGAAGAACGCCACGGCCACGACCCCTGGACCACCAACAACCGTATGGAACTCACCGCCATGATCGCCGGCCTCGAAATGGCCCCGGAATCTGGCGCCGTCGTCGTCTTCTCCGATAGCCAACTCGTTGTGAACACCCTCACCAAGTGGGCAAAGGGCTGGGAAGCCCGCGGCTGGAAGCGAAAAGAAGGCGAAATCTCCAATCTCGACCTCGTCCAGCGCGCCTGGGAACTCATCCAGAAAAAGCCGAACGTCCGCCTCGAATGGATTCGCGCCCACGATGGCTCCCGCTGGAACGAGTACGCCGACGCCCTATCGACCGCCCATCTCCGCACTGAAGTCTGAAACCACCACTTGCCACCATGTCGTAACCTTCCTGTGACTGTCTCCTTCACCGCCCCCGGCGAGAGACTGAGGTCATGGAGCCGATGCCAGGAGAACCGTTCGACAACCGGGAACTCCGCGAAATTCTGCTCGAAGTAGCGGAAACGCTGGAGGCCGTCATCATCGCCCTCCAGGCAGAGCGTGCTGGAGCCGAGCCCGGCTACGTCATCCGCGAAGCCGTCCGCCGCGTCGTCGCCCTCCGCCAGCACCTCGATTCGAACGAACGCCCCGCCTGACACCCGCCGCCCATACGTTACGAACTCGCCGCCTTCCCGCCCGGCGCTTCCACCATCATCTTGATTAGCGCCTCCGTGACTTTCGGCTCCAGGCCTTCGGTGTGGCCCTTGTCGATTCGCACCACGTCCGCAACGACCCGCCCATCGCGTCCCCCCGGATAAACGAACACCTCCGCTCGCCCCGGCCTCGGCAACAAGCCCCAGGCCGGCGTCGACTTGCCTTCGCGTGTCGTGTCGTAGATTTTCCCCGGCTCCGTATCCACGATGTCCTCGAGCCGCTGCTTCGGTCCTGCTCCGTACTTCTCCGCCCACGGCGAAGCCTCCGGTAGCCCCACCATCTCGTGTTCGCCGGTCGCGAAAATGAACGAGAGGTCACAGTCTGGCGTCGTCGCAGCGCCGGGCCGCGGGCTGTTTGCCGGCATCGCCGGTCGTGGCCCCACCGGCCGGAAAAACGACTCCGGCAACTCAATTGGCCCGATCCGTCCGCCTGAAAGACTCAGCCACCCATCAACTGTGTCCTTGAAGAACGCGTCTCCCGCGAGCAACCGATTCGAAGTCATCCCGCCCTGCGAGTGCCCTACCAGCCAGAAAGCGTCGATGTTCGCCCGCCCGTATTTCTCGAAGACGAACTTCACGATGTTGTGCAGATGCTCGTCATCAGCGTCGCCTACCCAGCGCCGCATCGGCTCTTTGGTCGCCGCCGAAGGCGTCGCAACGACCAGTCGATACTTCTCCTTGAAGTCGGCCGCCGGGAAATACGCCCGCTGCCAGCCACCAACTGAACCGCCGCCGTGAAGGCTCAGAAGGAACGTCACCTTCTCCCCGGGCTGTAGGTCATCCGGGTCATCCAGGAAGAACTTTCGCCCTGTTTTCTGGTCGGTTTCAACTGCGCTCGCCATGGCTACCTCCGAATTCGGCCAGAATCATGGCCGACCAGCGCCGTTCCCACAACGATCCCCGAACGGGGCAGCATTCGAACGCCTTCTTCCGCCATCGCATGGCCGTCTTCCCTTCCCCCACGTACTATCCGGCCACACCCTGCCCGAGGATTGCCGTGAACGTCGAAGCCATGCTCGATCCCGAAATCGCCGAAGCACTCAAAGCCGTCCCGCCCATGAATGGCTTCGCCTTCGACCAACTCCCCGCCATGCGTGCCGCCCGCAACGCGCAGATGGCCACCATCCAGCTCTCCGATCGCGTCGAACGCACCGATTACCAGGTGCCCGGCCCCGCCGGCGCACCCGACGTGCTGATCCGCGTCCACCGGCCCAAAGGCGCGACTGGCGACCTCCCTTGCGTCTACTTCATGCACGGCGGCGGCTACGTCTTCGGCACCTACGCCATGGATGACCTTCGTTTCGACCACTGGTGCCCGATGTTGAACTGCGTCGGGGTCTCGGTGGAATACCGCCTCGCACCTGAAACCCCCTATCCCGGCCCCCTCGAAGACGCCTACGCCGGGCTCAAGTACGTCTACGAAAATGCAGCGACCCTTGGAATCGACCGCGCGAAGCTGGGCATCGGCGGTGCTTCCGCCGGAGGCGGCCTCGCCGCCGGGCTCGCCCTGCTCACCAGGGATCGCGCCGAAGTCCCGCTCGCCTTCGAACTCCTCATCTACCCCATGATCGACGACAAGATGGTCACCGAATCCAGCACCTGGGAAGTACCCATCTGGAATCCACGCTCGAACAACGACGGTTGGACCGCCTACCTCGGGGGTCCGAGAGGCGGCGAAGGCATCTCGATGTACGCGGCTGCATCACGCGCGACCGATCTCGCAGGCCTGCCACCGACGTACATCATGGTCGGCGCACTCGATGGATTCCTCGATGAAGATGTCGACTACGCCATGCGCCTCACGCGCGCCGGCGTCCCTACCGAACTCCACGTCTACCCCGGTGGCCCGCACGGATTCGACGGCCTTCTCCCCGGCACCCAACTCGCCCGCCGCGCCCGCAAAGACATGGAAGATTGGCTCGCCCGCCAGTTCGCAAAATAGAAGGGAAGTGCTCTGTCCTTGCCGTTAGCTTTGCAGGCTCGTAGCCAGCAACTCATGCAGAACGTGCGCGGCCCCGGTCGCCGAGTCCATGATCTCCGTCAGAGCAGCCATTCGGTCCTCCGGCGTCGTCGCATCGAGCGTGGCGATGTACGCATTACCGAGCACCACCGCCAACGCATTATTGGCGGTGTGCGCAACGCTCCCGGAGAGTTCCCGAAGCGCCATCGCGGTCCGCGCATCGCCTGCAGCCTGTTCGGCAGCCCGCAGATCGGTGATGTCCATGAACGACACCACCACAGCCGGTTCGAGGCCCACCGCCGGCCGCAGCGGCTCGCTACTCACCTGTACCCATCGTCGCTCACCGTCCGCGCGCCGAATCCCCAGCACCACGTTCCGGCACGGCATCCCGGTCGCAAGCGTGATGGCGGCCGGGTGCTCCGCAGCGGGCAACGGCGATCCGTCTTCGCGTGACGCCCCCCAGCGCGGATCTTTGGATGTCAGCCCCGCGAGATCCTCGAAACTGCGTCCGAGGATCTTCTCCGCCTTCGGATTCGCGGCCCCAATTCGGCCGTCTTGGTATTGCAGCACAACACCCACCGGCAACGACTCCACCAGCGCACGAAATCGGGACTCGCTCTCCACCAGCTTCGCCTCTGCCGTCACTCGACGAGTCACGTCGCGGCTGGTGATGCTCCGCCCCAGCAGGTTTCCCTCGCCGTCGTGCAATGGCCGCGAATGGACTTGGAGGGACCGGCCCGAGCAAAGCCTCACCGTCAATTCGTAGTCCAACTGTGGATTGCTGCGAGTCTGTTCTACGAATTCCGCCAGCGCCTCGGGGTTCGTCACCCGGGCCAATCGCTGATCCGCCCGCTGCCAGCTCGTTTCAGATAGCTCATCGCCACCGAATTCCCAGAGTTCGCGATGCACCGAGTTCGAAAATATCGTTGCCCCGTCCGGATCAATGAGAAGACACCCGTCCGGAGAGTCCGCCAGGTGCGCCGCAAACGCCAGGGATGTGGCGGAACCAACCGCCGAAGGCAGGGCACCGTTCATCTCGGCCCCCAACCGCCCGAACCCGGCACCCCTACTACCATACGGACCCCACCCTACTCGCTAGCGAGCATCGGGAAAGTACGGGAAAACCCCAACCTTGTCGCCAACCTGTCGCAAATCAAGCCACCCCGAAACAACTAGCCGCGAGCCCACGAGCCGCGACTAACAAGGAGCGGTTATCCCAGGCCAACAACTAGCCGCGAGCGACAGCGACCGGTCGCCCAGGCCAACCCC
>JBDTNM010000218.1:0-5724 GCA_039933735.1 bacterium
CCGCCCGTTATTCTCCGCGTACCATTCGGGGGGTTTCAGAGGGCGTGAAATTTGGTTCGCTCCAGGTCCGCACGCCTGATGGAGTTTCGAAAGACATCCCCATCGATCTGCCTTCCCTCGTGCTCGGGCGGGCCGATGGAAACGGGATCGTCATCGATGACCTTTCGGTGTCCCGGCGCCACGCCCGGATCGTCATCGAATCCGGGCGGCTGATGATCGAAGACCTCGGATCCGCGGCCGGGACGTTTGTCGACGGCCACCGTATCGATCCGGGTACGTCGAACCTCGTTGATACCTCCCAGTCGCTCCGCTTTGGCGATGTCCAGGCATTATTCGTGCCTCCCGCAGTGATCCCGCTGAGCGACGGCGATGCGGCGCCGTTGGTCGGGCCAGACGGACAACCGCTCGAACCGATTGAAGACGCTCCGTCCGCTGCCATCCGCATCGCAGTGACATCGCCGCTTACGCCAGTTGAGCCGGGTGGCGCCGCATTTGCGACGGCAGTCATTCAAAATCGCGGCCGCGTTGTTGACCTCGTCACGCTCACGGTCACGGGCATTCCTGCCTCGTGGGTGACCTTCAGCCAGACAACGCTGGCGATCGTCCCGGGGACGCGCGAGAACATTTCCATCGTCATCCAGCCTCCGCTCGCCTCCGAATCGCTCGCGGGCGAGTACGACTTCGGCGTCGTCGTGAATTCCGGGGAACACGAACGGGAGGGCGTCGATTTCGGCAAACTCGTCGTGCAGCCGTTCGAATCGACCGAGATGCATATGCTGCCGGTGCGCAGCCGCCGCGACTTCACCCTCACGGCGAAAAACAACGGCAATGCGCTCGTCGTCTACAGCCTGTCCGGCCTCGATGACGAGGGAAATTTCCTCTACGACTTCGAATCGCCGTCAATCGAACTTCCGCCGGGCCGAGAGATACGCGTCCCGGTTCGTGTCCGCCAACGGAAGCGGCGCTGGTGGGGCCGCCCCGCGTCTCAGCCATTCCGAATCGTGGCAACGCCTGCTTCCGGAGCCGACACAACAGTCGAAGCCACCGGCCAACTCTTCGTCCAACCGCCACTTGAGCGCTGGAAAATGCCGCTCGTCCTGTTGCTCATCATCGCCCTCGCCGCTCTCGCCTTCTGGATTTCCTGGATCTACCGCGACCAGATCCCGACCTGGGTGCCGTGGTCGACCAAGAGCGACGCCACAGCGGTTGCGGCGGGCGACCCGGAAGCCGCGTACGCCGGCGTCCACATGTGCGAAAAAACGGCCGAAGCTCGGGAAAAAGAGCTCGCCAAGGTCAAGTTGCCGCAAGCCGGGACCACTGGCGCGCCACTCTTCGCTCAGAACAACCCCACCTGGGCGAAGGACGAATACGCCAAGGCCGACGATTCGGAATTCGGGCCCGACTGGTGCGGAACTACCATCGAACAGTGCGGCTGCGCCATGACCTCAGTGGCCACGATCATGGCGATCTTCAACATCCTCACCATGCCCGACGGTTCCGAGTTGACTCCCCGCACCGTGAACGAGTGGTTCAACTCGGAGGCGCGCAAGACAAGTCGTGGGTGGGTCAGTAAAGGCTACATCTACGGCGACGTCATCTGGACCGCGGCGAACGAGCTGTCTGGTCAAATAGCCAAACAGCGCCCGGGCAGCCCGACGGTCCGGTTTGCCGGCTTCGGTGTCGGTTCGGAAGAGGAGATTCGGGCCGAACTGCAGGCTGGGCGGCCCATGGTCCTTGAAGTGCCAGGACACTACATCGCCGCTATCGGTCTCGACGGCGACAAGATCCTCATCAACGACCCGTATTACGCCGATCGAAAGACGCTCGACGTCTACAAGGGCAAAGTCAAAAGTTCGGTGAAATTCGAACCGAGCAACGACCTTTCAGCCGTGGCCATCACCGTCCCGAAAGACCTGCGCGTCCGCGTCCTCGACAAGTCGGGCAAGATTGTCGGCTCTCTGAACACCGATGAATCGACCTCTCCGGCTCCGGTCGGCATCACCGGGGCTTACCTCTCCAGCCGCGATGCATGGCGCGATCCGACGTGCGTTGAGAGTCCGCCGCCCGCCGGCGCCGGCACCACCACCATCTTCCTGCCCGGCAACCGCGAGGACTATCGGATTGAGGTTCTGAACCCGAGTGCGGGTGGCACCACGGTCGCTATCCACAGCTACGACCAGGCGGGCGATGGCGCCGTCGAAACGCGAGATTCAACCGGCCCTTCGGTCGTCGGGATGTCGTTCGACCCAACGAAGGCGGGCGTCGAACTGCAGGTCATCCAGGGCACGGCGCCCGGCTCCACGACGGTCGCCGGAGGCACACCCACATTGCCATCGGGTGGCAACTTCGATGGCGGCGGAGCAACCGGCCCGAGCACCAACCCCACCACGCCGCCTGCAGCTGGTGTCACGCCAACACCAACGCCAACGAAGACTGCCGTCCCGACTCCTACCCCGGTCGCCCCGGCCGGAGTCGCGGTGAAGTGCGACGTTGTCTACACACCGGCCCCGGTTAGCGCAGGGGTGAACTGCACGGGGACCATCACAGGCACCGCGACCACGACCCGCTGGAGTATCAACGGGCTGCCCGCGCCGGTACCTCCCGGCTCGACCGCATTTTCGACAACGTTCACCCAGGACACCTCGGCGATCATCGAAATGACTGCCTGCAACATCACCGTGTGTAAGTCCGGCTCAGCGCCCGTCGTGATCAAGTTCGTCGCGGCCACGCCGACCCCTTCGGCGACCCCCGTACCCGGCACGCCGACGCCGGTGCCGACAGTGGTCGCGATCGGGCCGCCGCCAGCAGTCAACGTGACCTGCATTTCGTTCCCGTTCGGCAGCGGGACGGAAATCGATTGCCAGACGAGCTTTGTCGAGGCCTACAACACCATTACCTGGAACACCACAGGACCGGCCGCCCCGGTCTCGCAGAGCAGTGGCTCAAAGTCCTTTACTACGTTTGGGCCAGACACCGGGACGATTAGCATTCAAGCGACTGTTTGTTACAACTCCAATTGCACAGTCTCGAACCTGGCGATCGTCCAGATCGGGCAGATAGTGACGCAGATCAATTCTGGTCTGTGTGGGAGCCTCCTCAACGACCCATACTCCCCGTACACGATCAACGCCGTCATCCTCAACTGGGACTCGTCGAAGCCCATCCCCACGGGAGCCGTGACCTGGATCGTCAATGGGAACATTGTGGCTTCGGGGCCAGTTCAACCGACCAGTGGCCTGCCAACGGCCGAGGGTTCGTTCACCTTCGGTGAACCTTTCGCCTCCGGGGTACCGTTGACTCTCCAGTACAGCGGTGATTCGAACTGGACGTCAGCCAGCGCATCGTGCACGTTCGAATCTGGCGGCGGGCCTTAAGTCGAATGGACATCCGATCCGCTTCTCGCGCGGCCGCCGATCTGTTGCAGACCGAAGTTTCGCGCCTCCGTTCTCGTGGCATCGCAGTCGGCGAAGATGACCTTCGCGGGCTCTACATCGCCGACCAGGAGGCTGACCGCATCATCGCGAGCGCCGGCTCCACCGAGTATGGCTCGGCGATTTCCAGCGAAGCCGCGGACCTCGTCGATTCCCTCGGAGAGCGGTTAACGACCCTGGCGTCTCGGCTGCATTTGTCAGCGCCTGAGACAGCGGCGCTTGCCCTCTGCTTCGTCGCCGAGACGGACCCGGAGATCGAACGCCTCATCGCCTACGTCCAGGACGACGTCTCACGGAAACGCCCACGCGTGGAGATGGCACTCCGCCTGCTTTGGGGAGACACCGTGGCTTCTCAGGCGTCCTTCGATGCCAGCGCTCCCCTGCGTAAGTACCGCCTCGTCGAACTCCACGACGACACCGGACAGCCGGCCACACCCCTGCTTTCACGAACGTTGACGCTGGACCCACGGGTGGCACGCTATCTCGCGGGTGGCGACGCCCTCGACGATCGGCTCTGGGGAGCCGCCACGACTGTCTCCCAATCCGAGGCGACTGCGCGAGCCTCCGAGGAACCGCTTCTGATCGATCCGCGGGCGCTGGAGCCTGCCGTCATTTCGATTCGCGGCACCGATTCGGTGCGCGTCTCACGGTCGGTAATGGCGCTCGCTGCCGCGGCTGGCCTCGCCGGCACAGTGGAGCTCCAGTTTCCCGTGCGTGAACTCCCTGCCGTCGAAGCATTTGAGCGGGGTGCCCGGGACGCGCTGTTGCTCTCGTTTGCCTTCCTTGTTCGCGGTGTCGAAGCACTCGAAGAACCGCAGCGGAGCGAGCTCGTCAAAGCCCTGGACTCCTCGATCGCGCCCTTCACAGCGATTGCGTGGGAAGGCGAACCTGCCTGGCACGGCCCCTCGGTCGTCGTGCCCCCGCTGCCCTTCGAAGGCAGGCTGCGTGAGTGGCATGTCTGCCTGGGCAACCATCAAGTCGCGAGAGATGTCGAAGAGGCGCTCCCGGCCCTGGCGGGTAAGTTCGAACTGGACAGCGGCGCTATCGAAGCCGCGACGCGGGGCGCAATGGGCCTTGCCACCGCTCGGGATGCCGCCAAACCGGAAATCAGCGTGGAAGACCTCTACGCCTCTGCCCGGGCGAGATCCGCCCCCATCCTGAGCAGCCTCGCCCGCAAAGTCACAGACCATAAACGCTGGGAAGACCTCATCCTCGAACCAGACCCGATGGCTCAACTGCATGAGTTATGTGGAATGGTGGAACACCGCCACCGCGTCTACGACGAATGGGGATTCGGGAAGAAGCTGTCCAGCGGCAAAGGCGTTGTTTCCCTGTTCGCCGGCCAATCCGGCACCGGCAAGACAATGGGCGCCGGTGTCATCGCTGCCGAACTTGGCCTCGATCTCTACAAGATTGACCTTTCAGGCGTCGTCAGTAAGTACATCGGCGAGACGGAAAAGAACCTCGGCGCAATCTTCCGCGACGCCTCGCTTTCGAACGCCATCCTCTTCTTCGATGAGGCGGACGCGCTCTTCGGCAAACGGTCCGAGGTACGCGACGCGCACGACCGCTACGCAAACATCGAAACGGCCTACCTTCTCCAGCAGATCGAAGAGTACGAAGGCCCGGTCATCCTCTCGACCAACCTCAAGATGAACCTCGACGAGGCCTTCCTGCGGCGGATGCACTTCGTCGTCGATTTTCCCATGCCGGAAGAGCCGTACAGGATGCGGATCTGGCAAACGACTGTCCCGGACCAGGCTCCGCTGGGCCCGGATGTTGACTTTGCCTTCCTAGCCCGCCAGTTCCGCATCAGCGGCGGCAACATCCGTAACATCGTGCTCGCGGCGAGCTTCCTTGCCGCCCAGGACGGCGACGAGATGTGCATGCGCCATTTCATCCGGGGCACCCGCCGGGAATTCCAAAAGCTCGGCCGGATGGTCACCGAGGCAGATTTTGGAGAATATCTGACGCACCTGGACTAGATCACGCGTATTTCTTTCGCGCGGTAGCGTCGAGTCGCGGTTATGATACCCACGGAGGAGTCACGATGGCCGACTATCAGCTTCCACAGTTCGAGTCTGTAAGAAAGCCGGAACGCGCGGAAACTGCCGTTCCTGAGAGAACGCCTCCGACGGCGAAGCACCCTCTCGTGAGTCTCCAATCGCACGTGGGCAACCAGGCCGTGGCCCGGTTGGTGCAACGCCACGGCGGCGGCGAAGAGGCCGTCCAGGCAACGCACGACCTTTCCGTTCAGCGCGAAGACGAAGGCGGCGAAGCCCAAGAGGAAGAG
>JBDTNM010000219.1:0-5671 GCA_039933735.1 bacterium
GCACCAGGCGTCGCGAGACTAACTTCTTCGCACCGACCTCGACTTCGCGATTCCCGGACTTTGTATCGGCGAGGCTTCTTACTTAATCGCCCGTGATCTCGGTCCACTCAATGAGTCGACCTTCATCGCCGAGTGCACCAAGCTCGATCTCGTTTTCCCTGTCCCGCTCGACCCGGAACGAATGACACGGCTCATAGTCCAGTATGCTGACGTCCCACTCGGTGCCGCTGACACTTCCGTGGTCGCTTTTGCCGAGCGCCTCGAAACGCCATGCGTTGCCACGTTCGACCATCGCCACTTCCCCGCGATCCGGCCGCAACACGTCGAATCGTTCACGCTCTTACCAGAATTCTAGACGCCACACCCCATTCACGAGGAGGGCAGGAATGCTCAAAGTCGGCAGCGAAGCCCCACAATTCACCGCCACCCTGGACGATGGCACCACCTTTGACCTCGCTTCGTTTCGGGGCCAGAAAAACGTGGTCCTCTACTTCTATCCAAAGGACTTCACAGGCGGTTGCACTGCGCAGGCGTGCTCATTTCGGGATAACTACGGCCTCATAGAGAAGTACGATGCCGTTATCTTTGGCATCAGCGGCGACGGCGAGGACTCTCACGCGCGCTTCAAAGAAAAATACGAGCTCCCCTTCCGCCTCATCGCCGACTCGGATCGTGCGGTCCACAAGCGTTACGAGGCGGTGGGGCTGCTCCCCTTCCTGACTCCTCGCATCACTTACGTCATCGACAAGGCCGGGGTCATCCGGTCGGCCATCCGGCACGACTTCCGGGTGAAGGAACATGTCCCGGAAGTTGTCGCGGCCCTCCAACAAATCGATCCGGCGACGACTTAGAGACTTTCCAGGAACGCCTCAACTTCGGAATTGAATACGGCCGGCTGGTCGATGTTCGAAGCATGACCGGCGTTCGGGATGGTCACTTTCTTCGCATTTGGGATCTTGTTCGCCATGTAGTCGGTGCCGCCGAGGAAGGGTGTGTCGTTTTCGCCGACGAGGACGAGCGTCGGCACATTGATGTGCTCCAGCGACTCGATCACCCGGGAATCGAATTGGGCAAGCATGCCGCGGGCCGCATGGGCCAGACCCTGAGCCGAGCGATGTTGGGCAATCCGGACTTCGGCGCTGCTTCCCAGGGCTTCCAGACCCTTCGATTCGAAAATCTCGGCGCGTTTTCGAGACGTCTCATTCCAACCCTCGCGGCTGACCGGGTTCTTGTACCCGGGTCCGGTGTCGAAAAGCATCAGGGCGCGCGTCATCTCAGGGTGGGCGAGATGAAATGCGAGCGACATGTAGCCTCCCAGCGAGAGGCCTCCGATGACTGCCCGTTCGATCCCCAGGTGCGTGAGGATGGCAGCGATGTCTTCGCAGGTTGCTGCTTCGGAGTACGCCTTCGGGTCATCCGGACTGTCGGACTGGCCGTGCCCACGCATATCCCAGGTGATAACCCGGTAGCGACCCTTGAGCGCGGATACCTGGCCTTCCCACATGCGCGTCGTGGCGCTGTACCCGTGGCTCAACAGGACCGCGGGCCCCTCACCATTGTCCTCGTAGTAGATGTTCACGCCGTCGCGGTTGATTGTCGCCATTGTTGGTTGCCTCCCGGGTCTTCTAGGGCGCGATTCTACGGTCTGACCGAATTCGTTGTCCGTTCCGGGTTGACAAAGAATTTCCCCGGCGAGCGAGCGAAACGGGCGCGGCGATGGAGCCCTCCGTCAGCCGGTTCGCCTTGCTTCAAGAACTCTTAGCGCTTCCGGGCGATTACGTCTCGCGCCGACGCAGCGATGTGCTCAGCTGTCAACCCGAAATAGCCGAGGAGTTCGTCCCATTTGCCGCTCGTGCCGTAGCGATCCACCCCGACAAATGCGATCGGTGTCGGCAAATTTTCCGCGAGCACCCGGGCCACCGCCGTGCCAAGGCCGCCGTGGGTCTGGTGCTCCTCAGCGGTGACAATGGCGCTCGTTTCGCGGGCCGCGGCCAAGACGGCGTCGCGGTCGATGGGCTTGATCGTCGCCATATCGATCACGCGCGCCGAAACACCTTCGTTTGAAAGCAGATTCGCTGCCTCAAGCGCGATACCGACGAGGATTCCGCAGGCGATAAGGGTAACGTCATTGCCAGGCCGCAAGACCGTGGCCTTGCCGATCTCGAAGCGATAGCTAGCGTCGTACAGCGCGGCAATCTTCGGTCGGCCGGTGCGCACATACGCCGGCCGGGTCGTCTTCCCAACCGCGATGATCGCCTGGCGGGCGGATTCGTAGTCTGCCGGCACAATCACGTCGAACGGGATCAGCGAGGTCATGAGCGTCAGGTCCTCAAGCGCCTGCGCGCTGGCGCCATCTTCGCCGACAGTGACGCCGCCGTGGCTGGCAACGCATTTTACGCTGAGGCCGCCCTTCGGCTGGGCGACCGACGTCCGCAGCTGGTCGAAGCAGCGTCCCGGCAAAAACGAGGCGAAGCTAGCGACGAAGGCCGTCTTCCCAGCGGCCGCGTAGCCGGCGGCGATGTCGACCATGTTCGCCTCGGCAATTCCGACGCTGTGCCATCGCTCCGGGTACTTGTCTCCGAACTGGTAGCCCATCGTCGAAGCAGAAAGGTCTGCGTCCAGAGCGACGACGTCGATCCCCTGTTCGACCAATTGAGCCAAGGCGACAGGGTACGCCTCGCGGGTAGCTGCGGCGGGCGCAGTCGGAGCGGTCACTTCAGGCCTCCGGCAATCTCTTCGAGCGCCTGGATCAATTGGTCTTTCGTCGGCGCCTTGCCGTGGAAGCCGGGATTGTTCTCCATGTAGCTCACGCCCTTCCCCTTGACCGTCTGGGCGACCACGACGCGGGGCTTCTCGTGGGGCTTCTCCGCCTCGGCCAGCGCCTGATCGACGGCGGCCATATCGTGTCCATCGCATTCGATCACGTGCCAGCCGAACCCACGCCACATTTCGGCCGGATGGATCTTCATGATCTTGTCGCCGAAGCCATCGTTCTGAATGCCGTTGCGGTCCACCATCGCGATCACCCGGTCGCCAAGGTCAAAATGGGGAACCGCCTGGGCGGCTTCCCAGACCTGGCCTTCGTTCAGTTCGCCGTCGCCCATGAGCACCCAGCAGCGGAAGTCCTTGCGGTCCAGCCGCCCGGAAAGCGCATGACCGATGGCGAAGCTCAAGCCCTGGCCGAGCGAACCGCTCGACATTTCGACGCCGGGCACGGCACCCATCGAGGGATGCCCCTGGAGCGGGCTGCCCAGCGTCCGAAACTTGCGCAGGAGTTCGGTGCTGAAGAAACCCCGTTCTGCGAGGACGCTGTAGAGGAACGGAGTCGCGTGGCCCTTCGAGAGAATGAAGCGGTCGCGGTCGGGCCATTCGGCGTTCGCGGGGTCGCAGCGCAGGTGGTTCCAGAACAGGGAAACGCCGATTTCAACGGATGAGAGCGATCCCCCGGGGTGGCCGCTTTGTGCGTCGAAGACCATCTGGACGATGTGGGATCGGACGCGTTTGGCGACTTCCGTGAGTTCGGCGATGGAAACTGGGGCGAGTGTGGTGGGCATGTAGCGCAAGAATACGGGCGAGGCAGTCGGGGCGCGATCCGAATTACGACCGATTCACGATTGGCCATTCACGATTCACGCTTGAGCCTGCGTTACGTCGCGTGAACAGGGGTGCGGTCGGTCAGAGCGCGGAGCGTGAATCGATAATTTCAGTGCGTCTGGAAGCAAGCCTGGATGCAGCGGGCCGTTTCGGGATCGCCGCGCAATTCGCCGATCTCTTCGGCAGGCGCCTCGCCCCGAATAAAGAGGAAAAACCCGTGAGTGGTGGTCTTCAAATGGACATCAGCGTCGGGCGAGCCCAGCCGGCGGGGATGGAGATGGCCGTCATGGATGTCCAGCGTCCACGTGTTGCAGTCGTCGCAGTCCGAAATCTCAAGGGTCATGCGTGCTGCGAGGTCGACCGCGTTCTCAGCTTTGAAGGAAAACGTCGGAATAACCCGCATCGCGAAATCGTGGCTGACATCTGCGCCGACGCGCTCTTCGGTGATCGGCTCTACGTATTGCCGGCCCCAATCGAGCATAGACAAAAGGATGGGCCGTACGGCCCATCCTTTGTCTGTGAGTGTGTACTCGACCCGGGGAGGCAGTTCCTTGAAGTAGTTGCGATTGACCAGTCCTTCGGATTCGAGGCGCTTCAGGCGGTCCGAGAGAACGTTTGGCGACATACCGGAGCAGCTCTCGAGGATGTCGTTATACCGATGAAGGCCGGCCATGAGGTCGCGGAGGATAAGAAGGGTCCAACGGTCGCCGACGACATCCAGGGTTTGGGCTATGACACAGGGGAGGTTGTAGGTCTTCCTGGAGGCTTCGAGTTCAGCGCGCTGGGCCATTGGCTTGGCTCCCGTTTGGATAGTGTTAAGAATGTCCAGAACGCTAGTGCCATAGCTATTGACACGATAGCGGCCGGTGCTATTATTCCGCTACGACCTACAGCTAGCCAAAAGCTAGTACCGTAAGTCACCGAAAACAAGCGTAGCCGACTGCCGAAAGGCGAGTCAACAAACGGAAAGGATGGTCACCACCACCATGGCAACCGCAACGAATCATTCCACCTCGGCGGCCTCCACCGAACAGCACTTTCACCGCTGGCGGATCGACGAGCCCAACGGCCAACTGAGCATTGGTACCTGCAAGACCTGCGGGGCCACCAAGGAGTTCAAGAACTGGCTGAGCGACGGCGACTTCATCACGAATGAAGAGCACCGCATCGCCGCAGCCGCCTAACAAAGCATCTTTTCCGGCGCGAAACCCTCTCCTCACGCCGGGAAGACCCTCTTGCCGCCGTCACCTTCCCACAGGTGGCGGCGGTTTCGTTTTGCCCGTTCGACGCCCCGGCCGAGGCTGCTTAGGCTACGCCCACCAACTCCACAGGTGAGCCACATGCCCGATCTCTCCGGCCTCGTAACCCTCATCACCGGCGCGGGCTCGGGCATCGGCCGGGCTAGCGCCCTCCACATGGCCGCCTGCGGTTCGGCCATCATGTGCGCCGACCTCGATGAAGAAGGCGCGAAGGACACGGCCGCGGCCATCGCCGAACACGGTGGCTCCGCAGCCGCGATGAAGCTCGACGTCGTCGATGAAGCGGCCGTGAAATCCGCTCTCCAGCACACCGTTGCGACGCTCGGCGGACTCAACGTCATCTTCAACAACGCCGGCGTCGGCGGGGGCGTGGGTTGGGCGGGGACTATCGCGGTGAATCTCACCGGCGTCTACAACGGCCTCTTCTACGGCGCCGCCCTGCTCAGTGAACGCGGGGGCGGAGTGATCATCAACACGGCTTCAGTCGCCGGCCTGGTAGGCCTCACCGGACCGCAAATGCCACTCGACACGCCGGTGGCCGAGGGTGCCGGAGCGTACGTCGCGGCCAAGCACGGGGTGGTCGGGCTGACGCGGCAGTTCGCTGTCACCTACGGCCGCCGAGGAGTCCGTGTGAACGCGATCGCCCCCGGCTACATCGTGACCCCGATGACCGAAATGATGCGAAGCGAACAAGAGTACGAGCAGTACATCACGAGCCTCCACCCAATGGGCCGGCTCGGCCAGCCGGAAGAAGTCGCCGCTGCGGCCGCATTCCTCGCCAGCCGCGAGGCCTCGTTCATCACAGGGGTGGTCCTGCC
>JBDTNM010000220.1:0-5652 GCA_039933735.1 bacterium
GCCATGCCAAACAGCGCGAGCGGGAGCGTCGCCAACAGCCAGGCATAGGTGAGTTGCGAAATTGCTGCCGCCCCGACCTTCGAGGCAAAGAAGCCTGTCACCACGAAGTTGAATTGGGCAGCCGCGAGGCCGATGACCCGCGGCCCCATGAGCCGGGCGACTTCGCGGACCGCAGGGTCGCTCCGGCCGAAGCCGGGCTCGTACTTCATGCGTTCGCGGAAGAGCCCGGGAACCTGGACGGCGAGGTGGAGGGCGGCGCCCGCGACGACGCCAACGGCCAACCCCTTCACGCCCCAGCGGCCCGCGAGGGCAACGGCGCCGAAGATGATCGCGAGGTTGTAGAGCATCGGCGAGAGGGCGGGCAGGAAGAAGCGCTGGCGCCCGTTAAGGATGCCGGTGACCATCCCGCTGACCGCGAAGAGCAGCGGCGAGAGCAGCATGATGCGCGTGAGCGTGACTGCTTTCGCGGTCAATTCGTCGTGGCGGCCAAGGTCTTTGCCGAGCCCGGGCGCAAGGATGGGCACGATCAGGGGCGCGAAGATGAACGCGATCAGGCAGAGGGCGGCAGTCGCCGTGGTGACGAGGTTGATGACGTGACTGGCGAGGCGCCAGGCGGCGGCCTCACTTTCGCGCCGGTACACCCGCGCGAAAACGGGGATGAACGCGCTGCCGAGGGTGGCGCCAGCGAGCACCTGGAAGATCAGGTCCGGGATGCGAAAGGCGATGAAGTAGGCGTCGAGGTCGGGGCTGGAACCGAACGTCCGGGCGATGACAACGGTGCGGACGATGCCGAGGAGGCGGGAGCCGATGAAGCCGAATGCAACGATGGCGGCGGCGATGGCGAGGCCGCCGGTGCGCGCCGGGAGTGGAGTTTCCGCTGCCTCGGCGGGGCCGGGTTCGGCCATGTGGGAAATGCTATGGCGGCGCCGCGCTACAGGCTGAGAGGCGCGGAAGTGGTCATCGAGGGACTCGGGTCAGGCGGACGGTACAGGGCAACCGAGTTGGATCAGGTCTCCTGCCAGACACGCTTCGGATGATCATTTCCGACGCCGGCCCATTCGCCCAAGCGCGAAGTCCCGCAATCCTGCCAGTGTCGCGCCAACCAAATCTCTCCGCCCCTGCCCCAACCAGAGCGCCATCCTGGCGGTCCGGGTCGCCAGGTAATACATCATGAACACCGCAAAGCGCCCCGGCGCCAGGTGTTTCCGCATCAGATAGGGCCGGTTGCGGGCGAGGTAGTAGCAGCCGAACGCTGAGACTTGCCCGCCCAGCGTCGCCCCTTTGCGGTGGTACACCACCGAGGCCGGTTCGTACATCAGCCGGTAGCCACCCTCGGCGGCCCGCCGGCAAAAGTCCGTGTCGTCGTAGTACACGAAGAACGCGTCATCCAGAACCCCAACGGACTGGAACGCGCCGCGGGGCACAAGCAGACACGACAGGTTCGCGTTATCGATCTCCCGGGGCACGTTCTCGGCTGCGGTCTCACGCTTGCCCAGTACCTGCTTCTTCCACGCGCCCTTCCACCAATCGAACTCGCCCGCCGCGTCATCGAGGATGCCAGGCTGGCCGGCCAGGTAGGTTTTCGGCGCCACCAGCGTGTGTTCGCCACCGTAGGCCACCAGCGGCTCAAGGAACCCGGGCGTTACTTCCGTGTCGTCGTTCAGGAACAACACGAAGTCGACCGTTTCGTCCTTCGCCAACGAATCCAGCGCCCGGTTGCAAGCGCCGGTGAAGCCCAGGTTCTCGCCATTCTCGATCACCGTCGCATCGGGCCGCTCGGACTTCACGAGCTGCACCGAACCGTCGACGGAACCGTTATCGACCACGGTCAGCGACCAGTTCGGATAGGTCACGTTCGCCAGCGCAGCGAGGTACGCCGGCAAGTGTCCGGCGGCGTTCGTCGTCACGGTCAGGATTGCGACGCGGGGCGCGCTCACTCGCTCGGAGGCTCCCATGGGCGGTCGCCAGGGCCGCGCTTCGTTTCGAAGAACCGCGCCGGTGCGCCAACGGCTGTGCTGTCCGCGGGGATGTCGCTCAGGACAACGGCGTTCGCCCCAATGCGGACGTGGTCGCCGACGGTGACCTTGCCGATGACTTTTGCGCCTGTGCCGATGTTCACGTAATCGCCGATGGTCGGCCCGAACAGTTCAAATGGCTTCTGCGAGCTATTTCCGATCCCAAGGGTCACGAACGGGTTGATCTCGACGTGATGCCCGAGCGTCGTCCAGCCATCGAGCACGACGTGTCCGTGCGAAATCAGCAGCGCCCCATTCGAACGCACCTGGTTGCCGATCGCTACATCGAAGAGGAAGTCGTTCAGCCGAGAAGCGATCGTTGCCAGCGGAGCCAGGCCAGACTCATAGAAAAACGACTGCAGCCGAAAGAGCATCACCGCCGGGAACATGTGGATGCTGAAAAGCAAGTAGAGCCAGAGAAACCATCGGGGCCGGTGCTTGCCCACAAGTCCGAACGTCAGCGGCCACTGGGCGTGGATGTCGATGTCCTGCGACACGAGTCCGCGCATACGCCGCCAGGCCGTCCGGGTCTTTGTCAGCGACATCGAAGCGATTGTAAACGAGAGCGCCGGCACCAACGGATCGCGGGCTTTGATACACTCGTCGCATGGCCGCTGCGGAAGTCAAGCAGGAACTGCACGATCTGATCGATGAGATGGACACGGCCACGGCCGTCCGTCTCCTGGCGATGATTAGCTTGATCGATGACCCGGACGACGTGGACGAGGAAGAGGCGGCAGCAATTCTGAAGGCTCGTGAAGAGTTCGCTGCGGGATATTCGGTAAGCGGAGCTGATCTACGACGGGAGCTCGGCTGGCGGCCTTGAGGTACGACTACGAGTTTTCGAGCGATGCTGCGCGGTATCTCCGCCGGCTAGAGACGCGGCGTCAGATTCAAATCTCGCAGTTGTTGGATCAGTTGCGCACCAACCCATTGGATCCGCTGATCTCCAGGCCGCTGAGCGGAAAGTGGGAAGGTGCCGGGCGAAGCCGAATCGGCAACCTTCGCCTGATCTACGAGGTCATCGACGAGCGGCTGCTCGTCTATGTCATCCGACTCGGACCGCGCGGCGATATCTACTGAGTGTCAGCCGAGCCGCTCGCTCCCCCTAGCGGCCTCTTCCTGCAGCTTGCGATGGAAGTCCGGGTTCAGCTCCAGCGCCGCCTCGAACGCTGCCCGCGCTTCCGGGTCTTCGGCCAGCAACCGATCCATGCCCTCCTGGTCGCCGGCGATGTGCTCTTCGAGCGCGGCGCGGATCTCCGGCGAACTCGATGCGAGCCGCTCGACGTGCAGGCCAACGACCTTCTTGGGGTCGCCGATGGCGATCATCCGGCCCCGTTCCATCAGCGCCGCCCGGTCAGAAAACCGCTCCACCGCGCCCAGGTCGTGCGACACCATCACGATGGTGACGCCCTGCTTCTGCAACCCGGCGATATGGTCGTAGCACTTCTCCTGGAAGCGCAGGTCTCCGACCGCCAGCACCTCATCGACCAGCAGCAGTTCGGGCTCCATGAACGCTGCGATAGCGAAGCCGAGGCGCACGTACATGCCGGAGGAGTAAGTCCGCATCGGCTGGTCGATGAACTCCTGGAGGCCGGCGAACTCCACGATTCGGGGCAGCAGGCCTTCGATTTCGGCGCGCGACATCCCCACCAGCAGCCCATTCATGATTGCGTTCTCTCGCCCGGACACCTGCGGATGGAATCCGCTGCCTAGTTCGAGCAGGGTGCTCATGCGAGCGTTCGTTTCGATTCGGCCACTGGTCGGGCGGCTGAGGCCTGCAAGCAAACGCAAGAGGGTGCTCTTTCCGCTGCCGTTCGCGCCGATGATGGAGAAGAACTCGCCGCGACCGACCTCGAACGAAACGTCGCCGACGGCCCAGAGGTTCGAACGCTGCCTGCGAGCGTGAAGCGCCGCGCCGGGATGCAGGAGCAGCGTCTTCAGCTCGGAACCGGGCGCCACCATGCGGTACTTCTTCGAGACGGCGCGGACCGCGAGGACTGGCGAATCAGATGACATCGGCAAACGCGTCTTCCAGCCGCCGGAACGTGAACCATCCGACGAGGAGCACCACCGCGGTCAAAGCCCCGGAAAACCAGAGGTCGCTCCCCGGCCATTCGCCATCGAGAAGGATGCGGCGCCAGCCATCGGCCAGGGGGGCGAGCGGGTTGAGGCGAATCACCCAGCGGTAGTTATCCGGCACCTTGTCGGCGGCGTAGATGATCGGCGTGGCATAGAACACGAGGTTCAGGAGGACCTCGACGATGTGCTCAAGGTCGCGGAAGAAGACGGTGACACTGGCGACGAAGAAGGCGAGCCCGGTAATCAGCAGGAATTGCATCGCGAAAATGAGCGGCAATGCCAGCCACGCCCGGGTCGGTTCATGGCCGTGCCAGAGCAGGAAGCCGCCAAGCACGGGCAGCGCAAACAGAAACTGGAGTGTGTTGCCGAGGACCACGCTGAGGGGCAGCACCTGGCGCGGGAATTTCACCTTCTTCAGCAAACCGCCGTTGCCGACGAAGGTGCCGGTCGCTGCCTGCACCGAACTCTGGAACCAGAACCAGGGGAAAAGTCCCGCCAGCAGGAACTCGGCGGTGATGCCGGTGCCCAGCACTTTGCCGAGGGCGAACGAGAGAATCAGGCCGAGCGCGAGGGGGCGCACCAATGACCATGCCCAGCCGAACAGGCTTCCCTGGTAGCGAAGGCGGAGTTCACGGCTGGTGAGCGCCGCGAGCAACTCGCTCGACTTCCGGAAGCCGCGTGCGCCCGGCGCTCGGAAATGGGCACTCGCCGCATTCATTCCGCCAAGTATGCGCCGCGCACCAAAGCCAAGACAGCCCGCCTCGTGGGGCTCCGAGACCTAACCGGCGAGCGCCACCGTTGCCAACGGCAGCAAGATTGTGATCGTCGTGCCGCTTCCCTCAACCGAATCAACGCTGACCGTGCCTGCGTGTTCGCGAATGGTGCGCTGTGTGATCGCGAGCCCGAGGCCCGTTCCGGCGCCGGCGGTCTTGGTGGTGAAGAACGGTTCGAAAATGCGTCGCCTCGTCGCCTCGTCCATGCCTCGCCCCGAATCGCGGATCGCAAGCTCCGCGAACTGGCCCCGTTGCCGAAGGGAGACCAGGATCTCGCCGGCATCACCGATCGCGTCGCGGGCGTTCAGGATGAGGTTGAGGATCGCCTGGATCATTTGGCCCTGGTTCAGGCGCACAAGGAGAGGTTCGTCACCCGCCTCGAGTTTGAGCCAGACGTTCACGGGCAGGGCCGTGCGGGCGAGTGCCGCCGTCTCGTAGAGGCAGCTCCGAAGGTCCGTGATCGCCGTGCGCTCCGGCTGGACCCTGGCGAAGTCGAGCAGGCTGCGCGTGAGTTCGGCGCCCCGCCGGGCCGCATTCTGGATGTTGTCGACCGTCTCCCGGGCCTCGTCGTCGAGTTCGCCCAACTTGAGCAGCCCAACATTGCCGAGCACCGTCGAAAGCAAATTGTTGAAGTCGTGCGCGACGCCCCCCGCCAGCGCACCAAGGCCTTCGAGGCGCTGCGCCTGGGCGAGTGCGTGGTCGGCCTGTTTGCGCGCGGTGATGTCACGAGCCACGAGCAAAAGCTCAGGCTCGCCTGCCGTCTGCATCCATCGGGCGGCCAC
>JBDTNM010000221.1:0-5650 GCA_039933735.1 bacterium
TGGGTGGGCGGATTGGGGGTTGATCCGCTTACTGCGTGCGCGGTTCTGTTGGTGCTCGCGCCCGGCCTCCTTCGGGCCTGTTGAAGATCCGTCCGCTTCGTGCCGAATACTCGTATATGGGACAGTCCATGCGCGGCAGTGATTTCCACCCGGAGTACGAGGCGCTGCGGCGCGAGTACAATGACTTTCGCTATCACCTGCCCGATGCCTTGCTGGAGATCGACCTCAGTTCGTTCCAGGTGCTGTACCTGAACCGGATGGCGGAGATCGTTTTCGGTTTCAGCGCTTCGGATGTGGAGGATGGCCTGAACGGCAGCGCGCTGGTCGGTGCTTCCGAATTCCCGCGGATGCTGCAGGTGCTCCAGGGGTTCGTGGCCGAAAGCCGCGCGAACGGGACACCCTATTCCCGCAGCGGACGGCAGGACGTAATGGAGTTCCGCTTGAAGCGCCGCGACGGGTCCGAGTTCGTCGCCCAAACGCAAAGCTCGTTTGTGCTGGATGCGAATGGTGTGCCGGTGCGAATGCTTTCTCTAATAAGGGAAGTGACCGGGCGGCCGGGCGAGGGCCAGGCCGGGCGCTGATCAGCATGGTTTGGGACGATCCGTCCTGCCGAGGCACGGTTCCAGGTTCTTCTTGTTCCGTGTTTGCTCCGTAGCGAGGGCTTGAAACGGCGATTGGGGCGGGCTAGGGTATTCCCATGCCGCCACCTGTAGTGTTAAGCGCCAAGATCATGTGTTCCTTCGGCACCGGCCCGGGAACGCTCATCGTGGTCCCACAAGGGCCGCCCGTGACGATCGAAGGCAAGTTCGCCGCCACCATCATGGATAGCGTGCCGATGGTGAACATCCTGCCCTTCCCGACCTGTATCGCGCCGACGAACCCGGCCGGGATGGCAAAGATCGTCCCCACCCCAGCGCCGTGCATACCCGTGACTGGCGCGCCCTGGGCTCCGCCGATTGCGCCGACAAAGATGGTCAACGGCAAGCCGATGCTCCTTGTGGGCAGCACCTGTACGTGCATCCCCTGGGCGGGAGTGATCACGGTCATAGACCCCGGCACCACCAAAGAGATGGTCTCCTAAACTCCCGCTAACTTCGCGAGCGGCCGACGGCTTTACGCGGGCCGCCACTTTCGCGCGCGGCGCGGATGCACAGTGCGAGACTCGCCACGCAATCGTCGTGCATGCCCGATGGCGCTCGCCAATCGAGTTCGCCGCGGCCGACCGGTTCAGCCCGGCAGGCCCGGAGTTCATCCCAGAGGGCCTGGATGCCCGGTGTCCCCGGCTCGCCCGGCGGAGCGATGAAGAGCCGTCCGCTAAGGGCCTCGGCCTGCAGGCCAAAACCGAGCGCCGACTTTTCGCTTCGACTGAACGTGATCCCATGCACCATGCGCCCGAGTTCGCTGCGCAGGCGGGCGACGATCGGCAGGCCGATCCCGGTGGCGTCGCAGGCCAGGCGCTCGAAGTTCCAGCGGCGGGCGAGGGCGGCCAGTTCGGCGAATACCTCCTCCAGGCTCTCGCCCTGCCACGAATGCATGGCGACCACTTCGATCCGTTCGCCGGCAAGGCGGGCGATGGTGAGGACGGTTGCATCGGCGCGCTGTGATTCGCCGCCGAAATCGAGCCCGGCGACATAGCGTTCGCCGGGGCGGGGAAGCACGAGCAGATCGAAATCGCCTTCGATCGCGGCGAGATCCCGTGCGCCCAGCAGGCGATGTTCGGCCGCCGCCGCCACCAGTTCGTACTGGCTGAGGAAGATCGGATGATTCGGGCCGAGCCGTTCGCGCTCTTTTTCGATGAAGAGCCCATAGGCGGGCAAGTGGCGGGCGACCTCACTCCAGGGGTACTCATGGTGGAAACTGCGCAAGCGGCGCTCGCGCGGGTCCATCGGCGGGAGTTTGGCATCGCGTTCGCGGTTTCGCGCGACCGCTTTCTCCAGCAGCGAATCGCCCTCCCAGGGTGTGCCGAAGAGCACGACAGGCGCGCCAGTCGTACTCGTCATCGGCCGGAACTGGTGGTCGAACCAGTCGGCGTCGATATCCTGCGCTTCATCGCCAACTAGTAGCAGCGAGGCGGTATGGCCGGCCACGTTCGCTGCCGGCGAGGCGCTCAGGAACGTTGCCGCAGCGGCGCCGCAGCGCAGGGTCGGGCCCTCGCGGGTCACGGTGATCCCGAGGCTGGCCGCGAGTTCTCTGGCCCGCCGGTGCGTCCGTTCGAGGCTGATGGAGGCCTGCGGACGCAGGGTTGGCGCGCAGACGATGATGCTGCCACCTGTATCTCGATGGCTGACGAGGAGGCTCGCGACAAGCGCCGCCGAAACCTCATTCTTGCCGGCCTGGCGAGAGAACATCACCGTGAACGTCTCGCCCCGGTGCTCCTTCAGGTTCAAGACGAGACTGAAGACCGTCTCGATCTGATAGCTGCGAAGCGGGACGCTGGAATCCATTGCACACAGATTTGTCGAGGTTTGCCCCGGTCGCGAAGGGCCTCTAGGCACTCCGCAGGGTCACGCGTGATCGCGATACTGAAGATGGGGAACGGTGTGCAGGTGCGTCACCGACGTGCAAGAGATGTTCAGTCGCGGCTGCGGCATGTGGAAGTTCGGTGGTTGGGGTGGGCGCTCTCGCTGGCCCTCGCCGCCGTGAGCTACGACAAAGCCGACCGGGCGCTTTACGAAGCGAAAGGCGCCAACTCCGGATTGCGGATTGCAATCCGGAGCGGCGCCTCACGATTTAGGCTGACTACTAGCGTCGGCGAGCGACGGCGATGCCGCCACCGCTGGCTACAAGCAGAAGTGCGATGGCCGCGAACAACCATCCCATGGTGCTATCTCCCGAGCTGCCGCTGCTCGAATCACCGGTGTTCGGCGGGAGCGGGACTACGGAAGTTGCGGCCGCCGCGGTTGCCTGGGCAGTCGGGCTGGCGGTTCGGGTAGGCGTGGCCGTCGCCGGAACGGTGGTCGGCGAAAGCGTTGGCGTGGCCGTGGCAACGGTTGGCGTAGCCGTTGCCGTACCGGCCGTCGATGTCGCTGTGGCCGTCGGCGAAGGCGTGCTCGATGTCGACGTTGCCGTCGGCGTCGCAGTCGCGCCGGTCTGGTCGGAGACGATGACGGTACCCGTCATGGTCGAGTGGATGTTGCAGTGATACGTGAACGTACCCGCGGTGGTGAACGTCTTCTGGAACGAGCTCCCAGACGCGAGGTTGCCCGAATCGAACACTCCGGCGCTATCGGAACTGACGGTGTGCGTGACACCGTCCTGGTTGTTCGTCCAGGTCACCGTTTCGCCCACATTCACCGAAACGGTGGAAGGGGTGAACGAGAAGTTGGCGATCGAAACGCTGGCGTTGGCCGCATGCGCCGGCCGCGAAAGACCTATCGCGAACAGGGCGCAGGCGATGACTAGGACGAGGGGCACGGCGATTGTCGGCCGAACAAGACTCCTGGGCATGGCTATCTCCTCTGGTGGGTTGCGTTCCCTGGGGGCCCTTCCAGAGTCACGCACCGGAGGTTCGCGCCGGGTTAAGGCATGGCAAATGCAACGTTCAGGAAGCTGGCAAAAACACCGTGAAGCTCGCCCCTGCGCCCGGCGAAGACGTCACCGAGACTGTCCCGCCGTGGCTGCGGACCACTCCCAGCACGGTCGAAAGTCCGAGGCCGTGGCCTGCTGGCTTGGTCGAGAAAAACGGGTCGAAGATACGGGCGCGCGTATCCTCCGGCATGCCCGGCCCGCTATCTGAAACAGTGAGGGTGAGATAGCAAGGCGCCGGCCGGGGCTGGACGACGAGGTCGCCGGGGCAGCCGCGAGGATCGAGTTCGGTCGACGTCCTGACCTGGATGCGTCCCTGGCTCTCTCCGACCGCATCGAGCGCGTTCACGAGCAGGTTCAACACCAGCTGCCGGAGCTGGGTGGGATCGGCATTTATCGTGGGTAAACCCAAAGGCAACTCTTCTTCGATGACGATTTCCGGGCCGGGGATGCGGCGGGCGTAACGCACGATTTCGCCGGTGAGCTCGGAGAGGTCGACGGGCCGGACGATCGGCTCGTGTTGCCCGGCGAAGGCGAGCAACTGCTGCACCAGTTCGGCGGCGCGCCCGGCAGCAGCACGCGCATCGTCCAGGCTCTCGATGGTCTCAGCATCGGTGATCGACAGTTTCGCGACATCGATGTTGCCGACGATCGCACCCAGGAGGTTGTTGAAGTCGTGGGCGATACCGCCCGCCATCAGGCCCATGCTCTCGAGCCGCAGCGCTTGCATCCGGGATTGTTCGAGGCGCTTCCGCTCGGTGACGTCGCGAATGGTGATCACGACACCGAGGACCGAGCCGTCCGAAAAATGGACGGGCGCATAGGTGCACTCAACCCATGAGTCCGTGCGCGGCAGGTGGAGCAACCGCTCGGGCACAATCTTGTTCCCGGCGAGGGCGAGGACGAGGTCGCCCAAGACCGGACGTTCGTTAGCGAGCCCCGGGAGGCCGAAGACGTTCGTTCCGACGCGGACTTCGACTCCCGTGAACGTTCGCAAGAGTTCTTCGGCGCGGTCGTTCAGACGCAATATTTCCAGTTCGGGCGAAACCAGGGCGAGGCCATCGCGCGTGCCCCGGAAGACAGCATCGAGTTCGGCGACAGACGATGCGAGGCTGATCGACGCGACCTTGCTCTCGGTGATGTCGCGATAGGTGCCTACCATGCGCGTCGGGCGGCCATCGGCGTCACGGGCAATGACCTTGCCGCGCGAGCTGATCCAGCGGCGCTCACCGGAGGGCGTACGCAGACGCCATTCGGCTTCGTAGAGCGGCGCTTCGCCCTCAAGGTGGGCGCGCCAGGCGCGGGCCATGTCGCGCTTGTCCTCGTTTTCCATCACCCGCAGGAAATCGAAGGTCTCTTCGACTGAGTTCGGGTCGTAGCCGTATTGCTCCCAGAAACCTTCCTGGTAGGTGGTCAATTCATCCACGAGATTCGCATCCCAGAGCCAGACGCCCCCGGCTTCGAGCAGGGCGCGGATCGCCGGGTCGCTCGGGAGCGCGCTGGGCTGTTCGGGAATGGACACGATTCTGGACTCCGCGAATGGAAGGGATTCGGTGGGACGCATTCAATCCTAGCCGACGAATCATCACGTCGCATAAGGAGAATCCCTGAGAGGCGCCCGGGACACCCGCCAGTTTGTGACTCAGTTCACAAGACCAGTATCCCGAGGGAGACTCCTCGGCGCAGCGCCGAGCCGCTACCATTTTCCGATGATAGGCAAAGACGATTTGATCACCTACGTCGGCAATGTCCACGGCCGCACCTACGAGGCTGTCGAACGGCTGCGCGATGAAGATGTCGATTGGCGGCCCGCTCCGGGAGAATTCACCGCCGGCGAACTCGTCTCGCACATCGCCAACACGCGGCTGATGAACCTCGGCGGCGTGCTCACCGGCGAGGTTCACTACAAAGGCCACGCGGTGAAACCGGGCGCAACCGCCGGAGACTTGCGCCGCCTGGCATTGCGCACGGGTAAGAAGACGATCGCGGGCCTTGTTGATGCTGACCTCATGAGGTACATCCCGCAGACCATCGGCGAGCCGTTTCCGGCCTGGCGGCGCGTGGTCGGCGGGCTGATTGAACACGAAACGCACCACCGCAGCCAGCTCTGCGAATACCTGCGCCT
>JBDTNM010000222.1:0-5633 GCA_039933735.1 bacterium
CTTGGTGCGTCGCATGACAACGAGTGTAGCAACACCGGATGAACCGTCGGGTTGTAAACTGCGCCATGCCTACCAAAGCCGGCAAGATGCAGGCGCGAGAATTCCTCTTCTACGTCGAGGACCTGGCGATAGCGGCCCTGCCGAAGGATGTGCCGCGACCTGAACGCAAGGTCATGTGGACGATCCTGCAGTTCTTCTGGGACAACCCCCAGGCGCATTTCGAACTACAACCGCAGCCGACGCGCTCGCTCATCGAACTTGGACTGCACTTCGAAGGGCCGGCCGAGGATAACGAACGCTGGGCCCAACGCCTGGCGGACCGCGCCGGTGACATCCAGGCAGCGCTCGGTCCCCAGTGGGAGCTCGAGGAGTGGACGGCGAGTTGGCGGCGCTTACACCGGACCTACGCGTTCGAACACCTGACAGGAGAGCTCGGTCGAGAGGTGGCGGCGGAACTGGCGAAGGCAATCGCGCTCCTCTGGCCGTATGCGCTGGTCGGCGCCCCCGCACCAAAGACACCCACCGCCTCGCGCCCACACCGTGACCGCTACCGGCAACGGGCCCGCGCCAAGTAGCCACCCTCTGCGTTTGCGGGATCGGCGGCGGGCGGACAGAATCCGGCGCGATGACTGACCGACTCTCTTGCCCAGGACTCAACGCCACACTGGCTATTCGTCGCGATGCCTTTGGGATTGCGCACATCGAGGCCGCTACCGAGCACGACGCCTGGTTCGGCCAGGGGTTCGCCTCAGCCCAGGACCGGCTCTGGCAGATGGAATATGACCGCCGCCGGGCGGTAGGGCGCTGGGCTGAAGCCGCCGGGCCGACCGGTCTCGCTGCCGACCGCATGGCGAAACGTCTGGGGATAGAGGGCGCAGCGAAGCACGACCTGCAGATGATGGCGGCGCCAGTGCATGCCATGTTCGTGGCCTACGCGGAGGGCGTGAACGCGTTTCTTGCAACGAACCCGGAGCTACCGCCCGAATACGGTCTTACGGGCATCCGGCCGGAACCCTGGGAGCCCTGGCAGTCCGTCGCGGTGTTCAAGATCCGCCATGTCTTGATGGGCCTCTGGCAATGGAAGGTGGCATGCGCCGGCTTGCTCGCCCGCGTTGGACCGGAGGCCTGGGCAGACCTGCAGTTCATCCCGCCCGTCGATAGTTCGGTCATCCTGCCGCCCGGCGGCCGGATCGAAGAGCTGTTCACGGCTGCCAGCGAGGAGATAGCGGCCTGCGCCGAGCACCTCGGCTTCCTCTCCGAGATCGACGCCGGTTCTAACTCCTGGACGGTACACGGCTCGCGGACGACGAGCGGCAAGCCGGTGCTCTGCAACGACTCGCATCGCGCGCTCGACGTGCCCAACGCCTACTGGCAGGTGCACGTTTCCTGCCCCGAATTCAACGTTGCCGGCGCGACCTTTGCCGGCTTTCCTGGCTTTCCGCATTTCGGGTTCAACGGCTCCGTCGGGTGGAACATCACGCACACACAGGCCGATTACCAGGACCTGTACATCGAGAAGTTCGAAGGCGGCGGCGCGCGGTACCTGACTGAATCCGGGTGGAGGGAAACCGAGAAGCAGAGCCACACCATTCGTGTCCGCGGCGCGGCATCGGAGACCGTCGAATCCTGGGTCACGCGCCACGGGCCGGTCGTGCACGGCGACCCGGCGAGTGGGATGGCGATAGCGCTGCGCTACACCGGCCTGACCGGGCAGAACCGGCCGTTCGATGCGTTGCGCGCGATGCTCGACGCTGCGGACGTACCGGCGCTGTTCGAAACGCAGCGCTCCTGGGTCGACCCCGTGAACAACCTGGTCGCGGCCGATACCACCGGAAACATCGGCTACATGGTCCGCGGCGAATTGCCGGTGCGCGCCTCGAAGGCCGGCCGCCGCCTGCCGGTGCCGGGCTGGACCGGCGAGCATGAGTGGGTCGGGACCGTGCCGTTCGAGCAACTCCCGCGAGCGATCAATCCCGCTGAGGGCTTCTTCGCGACCGCCAACCAACGCGTTGTCCAGGCCGACGAGCCCTACATCAGCTCCTATTTCGCCTCGCCGGCGCGCGCCGACCGTCTGGTGGAATTGCTCGGCCAGGGCGACGCGTTGCGCCCCGAAGCCATCGCCGGGTTCCAGGGTGACCAGGTCTCCCGCCCGGCCCGGATCTGGTGTGCATTCCTGGGTCAGCATGGGCCATTTGAAGGCGACGCCGAACGCGCCCGCGCGATGCTCGCGACGTTCGATGGCAACCTGCTGCCCGAGCGGCCGGAGCCGTTGATCTACGCCTACTTCCGCCGTGCCCTCATGCGCGAGCTGTTCGCACCGGTAGTCGGGGCAGAAACCTGGGACTGGCTCGTGATGAACGCGAACGCAGGTTGTGGGCGAATCGCCGCGGGCCTGATCGCCGACTACGTCGCCCACCTCGATCATGGCATCCAGCCTCCCGCCGGCCGCTCATGGCCCGACGTGCTTTCGGCAGCGCTCTCGGAGGCGTGGCGGCAGGCCGTCGCTGGCGCCGGAGCCGACCCCGCCGCCTGGCGCTGGGGCGACAGGCACACCACCGGTTCGCGAAACCCGCTCAGCGCCGAGTTCCCGGCGGCGAAGCTTGATCCGCCGAAAATCGCTATCGGCGGAGATTCAGACACGCTGAAGAACGCGACCTACGGCATTAGCGGGCGCAACGATTTCGTGCTCACTTCGGTCTCCGTCTACCGCCAGGTGATCGATTTCGCCGATCCTGAGGCAGCCTCGTACGTGGTCCCGGGCGGCGCCTCTGGCGATGCCCGCAGCCCGCACTTCGCTGATCAATTGCCACTCTGGGCGAACTGCGAACGCATCCCGATGCTTCGCGCGCAGGAGCAAGCGACAGCGGCAGCGGCGAGCGAACTCGTGCTGGAACCGCGCCAGGACTAGTTCGCGTTGACGGCTGCTAAGAGGCTCCTGTTTCACGGCAGCGTCAGCGGTCAGCTGGTCGCCCGGAACGTTTGCGAGGGTGGAATACTTTGAACCATGGTTGACGAGCCTCACTTGTCCGCGGACGACGCAGTGTTTCTGCTGAACCTTCTCGAGGCCGCAGGCGTTCGGACCTGGTTGGAAGGTGGTTGGGGCGTCGATGCGCTGATCGGCGTCGAATCGCGGAGACACGGCGACCTTGATGTCTTCATCGAATGCCACACGGTACCTATCGCCAGGGCCAGCCTCGCGGCCGAAGGTTTCGCCGAAGTTCCCGGAGGGCGACCGGAAAACTTCGTCATGAAACACGGCTCTCGCGAAGTGGACATTCACGTGTTCGAATTCGACGAAGCTGGCGACGGCATCTATGGGATGGCGGACGGTACGGAGTGGGTCTGTCCAGCGGCTGGGCTTGCGGGCCGTGGCACGATTCTCGGGCGAGACGTCAGGTGTTTCACGGCGGAACTGCAACTGCAGTGTCACAGCGATTACGAGTTGGACGACGATGATTTGCACGATCTCGCGCTCATCCGGCGCGAGTTCCCGGGCGCCGAACCGTTGCCCTTAGTGGTCCGCCAGCCGCAGCAAGGCCATTTTCGCCCTAGACGTTGAACAGGATGTTGATGATGTCGCCGTCCTGGACGATGTAGCCCTTGCCTTCGGTGCGCAGCAGGCCGCGCTTCTTCGCTTCGGCTTCGGATCCACATGCCACGAGATCTTCGAACCGGATAACCTCAGCCCGGATGAACCCTCGTTGCAAATCGCTGTGGATCTTGCCTGCCGCCACTGGCGCGCTCGCGCCGCGTTCGACGGTCCAGGCACGGCACTCGTCCGGGCCTGCCGTGAGAAAGCTGATGAGGCCCAACAACCCGTAGCTGAGGCGGATCGCTCCCGCCATGCCGCTCTCGGTTACGCCCGCCGAAGCTCGGAATTCCTCCGCGTCGTCCTCGCTCAGCTCGTTCAGGTCCATCTCGAACTTGCCGCAGAAGACAGCGACGTCCCGGCCCTTCGCGCGATATTTCGCCTGGAACTGCGACTCAATCGCATCCCGCGTCGCCATCTGCCCTTCGCCGATATTGACGATGAGCACGAACGGCTTCGCCGTGAGGAACTGTGTCCCTTCGAGGAGCCGCGAATCTTCTTCGGAGATGTCTTGCTCGCGAAGCGGCTTGTCGTTCTCAAGCCCGGCTTTCAGTCGTGAGAGCAGATCCTTGAGGCGCTGCATCTGGTCCCGTTCGCCCGCCTTGACCGAGCGCATCTCGGTTTCCAGCCGCTGCAAGCGCCGTTCGATGATCGCGAGGTCGGCGAACGAGAGTTCGAGGTCCATCGTCACGATGTCCCGGTCCGCATCGATCGTGACTTCGGGATGCGGCACAGAATCGTCTTCGAAAGCGCGCACCACATGGATCAGCGCATCGGTCCGGGCCAGTTCGCTGATGAACTTACCGCCCGGGCCTTCGCCCTTTCCGAAGCTCTCACCGGCCGCCGGAAAATCAACGTACTGAATCGTCGCGTAGGTGACTTTCTTCGGCTTGTAGATTTCGGCGAGCTTGTCTACACGAGCATCGGGGACGTTCACGACGCCGACATTTGGCTGACTGGAAGAGCTGTACGCCCCGACCTGGGCACTGCCGCGGGTTACTGCGTTGAACACGGTGGTTTTGCCGGAGCGGGCGAGCCCGATGATGCCAAGTTGCATTGCTACAGAGTGGCCTGAGAGAGGCCAACGGCCAACGCCACCGCTTGGATGAGGCGGATGGCACCTGTTGTCTTGACGCTAACTATTCAGGTCACGTTGCTTGACGATAGACAGCGCCTTTCAGCAGAATTCGCAATCTTGGCCGGGTGTCCGGTCAATTTGGTTGAGATGAAGAGGGGTTATGGGCCAGTACATCGCCAAGCGCGTCCTCGCCTCTGTGCTGGTGCTCTTCGTCATTAGCGTGATCGTTTTTACGGCCGTGCGAGCCATCCCCGGCAATGTCTGCAACATCGTCCTGCAGACTCCGGACGTGGATAAGCAACAGTGCGACGCCATCAACAAGGAACTTGGCATCGATAGGCCAGTCGTCACCCAGTACTTCGTCTACATGGGGAACGTGCTCACCGGTGATTTCGGAAAATCGTTGATCACCAAGAAGGACGTGTGGGAGGAGATGCGGGTGCGCATCCCCCTGACGGTCGAACTGACGCTGCTCGCGACGACCTTCGCGGTTGTACTGGCGATTCCGATCGGGATTATTTCCGCCATGAGGCAGGACGGCGTTGCCGACTACAGCCTGCGCTTCATGACCATCGGCTGGCTCAGTATCCCGTCGTTCTGGCTTGGCACTCTTCTCATTGTGTTCCCGGCGAAGTGGTGGCACTACACGCCGCCCATCGGCTACACGGACTTCTGGGAAGACCCTCTGAAGAACGTTGAGCAGCTCTACTTGCCGGCGTTCGCCCTTGGACTCGCCCTCAGTGCGAGTCTTGCCCGGGTTACGCGATCTTCGATGCTCGAGGTGCTGCGGCAGGACTACATCCGCACCGCCCGCGCGAAAGGCCTCAAGGACCGGCTGATCGTGGTGCGCCACGCCCTCCGCAATGCACTTATTCCCGTCACCACGCTCTTCGGGCTACAGGTCGGCGTGCTCTTTGGCGGCACCGTCGTGCTCGAATCCATCTTCAGCCTGCCAGGCCTCGGCGG
>JBDTNM010000223.1:0-5573 GCA_039933735.1 bacterium
GTGACCGGGAGGCCATCCATCTCTTTGAAGATGCGGGTGAAGTCTTCGCGCTGGTAGGGCTCGACCTTGGCGAGCGCAGCGCGGCGCTCATCGAGGGTCTCGGCGACGATCATTTCGCGGATGGCGTCGATGCGGTCGCCCTGGAAGAACATGTGCTCGGTGCGGCACAGCCCGATGCCTTCCGCGCCGAACCGGCGGGCAGCGGCGGCATCGTTCGGGGTATCGGCATTGGTGCGGACGCGGACTTTGCGGAACTCATCCGCCCAGCCCATCACGGCCTGGTATTGCAGGCTGAGATCCGGTTCCTCGGTCTCGATCCGGCCGGCATAAACCTCGCCGCTGGCGCCATCGAGGGTGATGAACTCGCCTTTGCGGATGGTGGTGCCGTTGACTTCGAGGACGCCGCCTTCTTCATCGATGCGGAGTTCGCCGGCGCCGACGACGCACGGTTTCCCCATTCCGCGTGCGACCACAGCAGCGTGCGAAGTCATGCCGCCTCGCGCCGTGAGGACGGCTTCGGCGACGACCATGCCATGGAAGTCCTCGGGCGCGGTTTCGCGACGTACGAGGATGACGTGTTGGCCCGCCTTCACCATATCGACCGCTTCATCGGGGTCGAAGACTGCGACACCGGTGGCGGCGCCGGGTGAGCCCGGAAGCCCGCGCGTGAGGAGCTTGGCGGCCGCGCGAGAATCGGCCTGCAAGGTCGGGTGCAGAAGTTGCTCGATAGCGGACGGTTCGACGCGAAGGACTGCGGTGGCGCGGTCGATGAGGCCTTCGTTCGCCATTTCGACAGCCACGCGGACGGCGGCTGCGCCGGTGCGTTTACCGGTGCGCGTCTGGAGCATGTAGAGCTTGCCGCGTTCGACGGTGAACTCCATGTCCTGCATGTCGGTGTAGTGCTTTTCGAGCTGGTGGGCGATGGTCTCGAACTGCTTGTAAACCTCGGGCATGTCCCGGGCCATTTCAGAGATCGGGTTCGGCGTGCGGATGCCGGCGACGACGTCTTCGCCCTGGGCGTTGATGAGGTACTCGCCGTAGAGCACGTTTTCGCCCGTCGATGGGTTTCGGCTGAAGGCGACGCCAGTGGCGCTCGTTGCGCCGAGGTTACCGAAGACCATCGCCTGGACGTTGACGGCCGTTCCGAGGTCGTCCGAGATTTTGTTGAGGCGGCGGTAGTCCACCGCGCGGCGGCCGTTCCATGATCCGAAGACCGCGGCGACCGCTGCGCGAAGCTGCTCATGCGGGTCCTGGGGGAATTCGTTTCCGGTCTCGGCGAGCACGACTTCGCGATACTTACGGGCCACTTCGCGAAGTTCGTCGGTCGACAGGTCGGTGTCGAGGCGGCTACCGCCACCCTTCGCATGTTCGAGGATCTCGTCGAACTTTCCGCTATCGATGCCGAGGACGATTTTGCCGAACAGCTGAATGAAGCGGCGATACGCATCGGCGGCGAACCGTGCATCGCCGCTGACGGAGGCAAGGCCCTGGACGGTCTGATCGTTCAGGCCGAGGTTGAGTACGGTATCCATCATGCCGGGCATGGAAAATTTCGCGCCGGAGCGGACTGAGAGGAGCAGGGGATCCGCTGCGTCACCGAACTTGTGTCCGGTTTGGGATTCGATATCGGAAAGTGCGCGGAGGACGTCTTCCCAGAGGCCGTCGGGCAGTGCGCCGAACTTCGTGTAGTAGTTGCAGGCCTCGGTGGTAATTGTGAAGCCGGGCGGGACGGGCGCGCCGGCGATGGTCATCTCAGCGAGGCCGACGCCCTTGCCGCCAAGCAGATCGCGCATCGTCCCATTGCCTTCGCGGAAGAGGTAAACGAGCTTGTCGGTCAAGAAGCCACCGCCAGACCTGGTGGTGCGGGTCCACCGGTCATTTGTGTCGGAGTACTGAGGATGCCGGAACCAACACAGTGGTCCGGCAAGCACCCGCGAGTGCGTACATTACACTTCAAGGACGCCCAGAGACATGGCCGAATGGGCAAGAAATCGCGTGGGGAAAGGGAGATGTCATTGTCACCATTGAGCATCGAGTCCGTGCAGATGTTCGAGGCGTACCAGGGCTGGGCGATGGAGCGCGTGTTCGCCGCCACGCGCGAAGCCGGGTCCGCGATCTCGGCCGGAATCATTCCCGGGAGCAACGGCGGCGGCACGATTCACGGGCTGCTTGGGCACATAGTGGATGCGGACATCCACTGGCTGAACCGCTGGCTCGGAAACGAACGTTCGAAGCTCCAGATGCCGGGCGCCTGGCCGACTGTCCCGGAGGTTGAGGCGGCCTGGCGAGCCGACATGCCGAGGCGGGCCAATTTCTTTCGCGGATTGACCGAAGAGCAGTTGCGCACCGAGTTCGGCTTTTACCGCGGCAATCCCGAAACGTACGAGCGGGAGATCCTCTGGCAGACAATCCTGCACGCGCACAACCACGCGACGCACCACCGTGCCGAAGTCTGCGCCTTGCTGACGACGGTTGGGTTCGCGCCCGCGAGCGTCGACATGCTGGACTACCTGAGAGGCAACTGACCTGGCCAGGGCCTAGACGTTGTAAAATGCAGCGATGGTCATGCAACGGGCTCTGACGGTTGAGGACTTCCTCGCGCTCCCGGAAACCAAGCCCGGCCTTGAGTTCTTCAACGGGCAGGTAATCCAAAAGCCAGTGACAAACGCCGACCATATCCGGATCGTCTGGCGGCTTTCAGCCGCCTTCTTTGCCTACGCCGCGACGCATGGCGGCAGCGGTGGTCCCGAAGGAAGTGTCGCCCTCCAGGACGGACTTGAGACGGACGTCCTCTTGCCCGACTTCGCCTTCTGGGCCGAAGGCGTGGCCCTCGGAGACTACCCGTTGAATCCGCCCACGCTGGCGGTCGAAGTGCGTTCGCCTTCGCAGTCGATGGCGGCTCAACGAGAGAAGTGCGAGATCTACGTCCGCAGAGGCGTAGGGGAAGCCTGGCTGATCGACCCGGCGACGGAGCAACTGGAAGTCATCCATCCCGGCTCCACGTGGCAACTCTTCGCAGGCGGCAACACCGTGGTGGAATCGAGTTCCCTTCCCGGGTTCGCCATGGCCCTCTCGGCGATCTTCGCTTAGCCCGATTTCCAATCCCGGAAGGCGGCGAGAAGCGCTTCCCTGGCTTCGGGGCGAATGTCGGCCTCGCGCAGTTCTCCGGTGGCACGAATGGTGAGGCGCATCTGCTCCACGTAACGGGTGCAATGCGGGCAGTCCGCAAGGTGGCTTTCGACGCGCGCGTGCTCGCCTGGCGTGAGAGCGCCGTCGAGGTAGTTGGTGACCAACTCCACCAGTTCGCGGCATGCCAATGGCGCGGCTGTGGCCTTTTCGCGGCCGAGAATGCGTCGAAGCCAGCTGAACCGGCCTTCCTGACTCATCCCACACCTGCCTCGCGGAAGTACTGTTCCAACGCCTTTCGGACCCGAGACCGAGCCCGATGCAGCAGCACCCGTTGATTAGTCTCAGTGACATCGAGCGCGTTACAGACCTCATCCGAGGTGAAGCCAAGCACGTCCCTGAGGCGGATGACTTCGCGCTGGTTGGGCGGGAGCGTCTCAATCGCCTGGTGAATGATCGCCTGGCACTCCGCGGTTTCAAGTTTTTGCTCGGGCGAATCGCCCCAACCGGTGGGCGCGAGCAGCCACTGCCCTTCGGCAGCGAAGCGGTCGGGATCGACTGCCGATTCATCGTCGCCGAGGTCTGTAAAGAGGGAAGAGAACGGGCTACTGCGCTGTTCGCGCATGCCCTTGGTCTTGGCGATGTTGGTGAGGATGCGAAAGATCCAGGTCTTCAGGCTGGAACGGCCTTCGAACCGTTGCAGTCCGTTGAGAACGCCCAACCAGGCTTCCTGGGCGACTTCTTCCGCGACCGCGAATGACGGGACATAGGCGCTGGCCACCCGGACCATGGCGGTGTGGTATTGGTCGACCAACGCAACAAAGGCGCGTTCATCGCCAGCCCGCAGAGCGGCCAGCGTGGCGACCTCATCAGCTTCGAGCGGCGAATCCGCGGGCGTTCCCATTTCGCGGCGAACGCTACCACAGACCGGCATTTTCCTGTGATACGAAAGTTGGAAGCGGCGGTGGGGTAGAATTCGCTGATGGCGGAGAAGCCGATTGTCCTCGAACTCTCGGGACGGGAAGTGACGATCACGAACCCGGGGAAGGTGTTCTTCCCGAAGGCGGGCTACACCAAGCTCGACATCGTGAACTACTTCGTGGCGGTAGCCGATGGCGCGCTGGTTGGCATTCGCAACCGGCCCATGGTGCTGAAACGGTTCGTGAACGGCGCCGAAGAAGAGCCGTTCTTCCAGAAGCGCGCACCGGCGAATCTCCCTCCCGGCATTGAAACGGCGCACGTGAAGTTCCCCAGCGGGCGATCGGCTGACCTTTGCGTCATCGACGACGCGGCGGACTTGCTCTGGGCGATCAACCTGGGCTGCCTGGACCTAAACCCGTGGCATGTGCGCGCCAACGACGTCGACCACCCGGACGAGTGGCGCATCGACCTGGACCCGACGCCGGAAGCGACGTTCCACGATGTGCGCACGCTCGCGATGCACTGCAAAGAGCTGCTCGACGAGCTGGGCTACGTCGGTTACCCGAAGACTTCTGGCAGCCGCGGTATCCATATCAACATTCGAATCGAGCCGAACTGGACATTCACGGAGGTGCGCCGCTGCGCGTTGGCCTTCGGACGCGAACTCGAACGGCGGGTTCCAGCCTTAGCAACGACCGCCTGGTGGAAAGAGGAGCGCCACGGGGTGTTCGTGGACTACAACCAAAATGCCCGAGACCGCACGGTCGCTTCGGCGTATTCGGTACGGCCGACACCGAACGCGCAGGTGAGTTGCCCGCTGAATTGGGATGAAGTCGCGACCGTTGAGTTGGCCGATTTCACTATCGTCACCGTCCCGAAGCGCTACGCCGAGATGGGCGACCCGGGTGCCGGGATAGACAGCGTGGCGCACTCGCTGGCGCCGCTACTCGCGCTCATTGAGAAGCACGAGTCCGAGGGCCTGGGCGACGCGCCGTATCCGCCGCATTACCCGAAGGCCGAGGGTGAGCCGATGCGGGTGCAGCCAAGCAAGGCCCGGGAGAAGCGTGCGGGGAGCGACGGCGCGGAGGGGTCACGGTTTCGGAGGCCCCGAAAGGGCGCGGAGTAGCGGGATGGCGACGAAGGAGGTCCTTCGCGCTGCTCGGCGGGAAGAATGCCGGCAGCTTTCCGACCTCGCGATGCGTTCGAAGGCGCACTGGGGTTACGACGCAGCGTTCATGGAGGCGTGCCGCGACGAGCTGACGGTACGTCCGGAAGACATCGATGCCCGGTGCGTAACCGTCCTCGAGCGCGATGCCAAGGTGGTCGGCTTTTACGGCATCGATGGAGATCCGCCCGCCGGGGAACTCTGGTGGTTGTTCGTGGAACCGTCGGCTATTGGTTCGGGCGCCGGCCGGACACTCTGGAATCATGCGACCGATGGGGCCGCGCGGATGGGAATGACCACCCTGCGGATCGAATCAGACCCGGGCGCCGAAGGCTTCTACCTCGCGATGGGTGCCGTGCGG
>JBDTNM010000224.1:0-5571 GCA_039933735.1 bacterium
GCGCGTGAAGCGCTTCGCCTGGCCGCTCACAAGTTGCCGATCGCGACCAAGATCGTGCAGCGAGAGGAGGCCGTCATTTAATGGCACGCCAGACGGCGGAAGACCTCCGCAAGCTCGACGGATCGAAACTGGACCACGAAATCAACGAAGCCTACCGGGCTCTGTTCACCCTTCGGTTCCAGCACGCCAGCCGCCAACTCACGAACTATCGCGAGTTGCGCAACGCCAAACGAAAGATCGCCCGCCTGCGCACGATTAAGCGCGAGCGCCAGATCGAAGCCATCCTGGGTGAGGAGTAGCCATGGGAACCCAACGCGTCATCCAGGGCACCGTCGTATCGGACAAAATGCAGAAGACCGTCGTGGTCTCGATTGAACGCAAAAAGAAGCACCGTCTCTACCACAAGGTTGTGACGGTCACCGAGCGTTACAAGGCCCACGATGACCAGGACGCTTGCAAGCTCGGCGACGTCGTGCGCATCGAAGAGTGCCGGCCCATGTCGCGCGACAAGCGCTGGCGTGTGATCGAAATCCTGACGCGCGGCGACGTAGCGGACGTTGCACCGGAGAGCATTGGCCGCGACCTTGAGAAGGAAACGCAGATTGCACCCAAGGCGGAGGTGCAGGCGTGATTCAACAGGAGACCAGGCTCAAGGTGGCTGATAACTCGGGGGCGCGGTCGCTGCTTTGCATTCGCGTACTCGGCGGCAGCCGCAGGCGGTATGCGCGCCCGGGCGACATCATCGTCGCCAGCGTGAAGGTCGCCCAGCCGAATTCAAACGTGAAGAAGGGCGACGTCGTCAAGGCAGTCGTCGTGCGAGTGACGAAGGAATACGGCCGTCCTGACGGTTCGTATATCCGCTTCGATGAGAACGCGGCAGTCTTGCTGGCGAACGATGGCGAAAACCCTCGCGGGACGCGCATCTTCGGGCCGGTCGCTCGCGAACTGCGTGACCGGAACTTCATGAAGATCGTTTCGCTCGCGCCGGAGGTGCTGTAATGCCCGCGAGAATCAAGCGTGGCGATAAAGTGGTGGTCCTGGCCGGGAAGGACCGCGGCAAGCGCGGGACTGTGCGTGCGATCCTGAATAAGGAAAACCGCATCCTCATCGAAGGCGTGAACATCATCAAGCGCCATCAGCGTGCCCGTCAGCAAGGGCAGGCATCTCAGATCATCGAACGCGAAGCGCCGGTGCATATGAGCAATGTCATGCTCATCGACCCGAACAACGACCAGCCCACCCGTGTCGGCTTTCGCCGCCGTGAGGATGGGACGATGGTCCGCGTGGGCAAGCGCAGCGGGGAGGACATCGAGTAATGCCGCTTCCGCGACTGAAGGAAACCTACCAGAAGGAAGTAGCCGGAGCGCTCAAGGAGCAGTACGGCTACGGCAACGTGATGCAGATCCCGCGCATAACGAAAATCAACGTGAACATCGGTCTCGGCGAAGCCCTGACCGATGCCAACGCGCTGGATAAGGCCGCCGATGAGATGAGCGCGATTACTGGCCAGAAGCCGGTGATCACGCGAGCGAAGAAATCGATCGCGAACTTCCGGCTGCGCGAGGGCAACCCGATTGGGGTTGCCACCACGCTCCGGGGTGACCGGATGTGGGAATTCCTGGATCGGCTCGTGAGCGCGGCCCTGCCCCGCATTCGTGACTTCCAGGGTCTCAACCCGAACGCGTTCGATGGACGCGGCAACTACAGCCTGGGTTTGCGCGAGCAACTCATTTTCCCCGAGATCGAGTACGACCGCGTCGACAAGGTCCGGGGGCTCCAGGTCACAATCGTGACTACCGCGAAATCGGATGAAGAAGGCCGCAAGCTCCTTGAGCTGATGGGCCTCCCATTCAGGAAGAACTGAGGAGGCGCTTATGGCTTCGAAAGGCATTGTCCTGCGCGACCTGCGCCGCCGCGAACTGAACGCGAAGTTCGCTGCGCGCCGCGCCGAATTGAAGGAACAACTGCGCCACTCCTGGGAAAATCCCCAGGAAGTAGCGCGGCTGCAGGGAGAGTTGATGAAGCTCCCCCTGAACTCGAGCCCCACGCGGCTTCACAACCGCGACTATGTCACCGGGCGTCCGAAGGCGTACATCCGCAAGTTCGGTTTGTCCCGCATCACGTTCCGGGAACTGGCCCACAAGGGCATGCTTCCGGGAGTTACGAAGTCCAGCTGGTAAGTGCGCAAGCAAACTGCTAGAGGGGAAGAGCTATGAGTGCAAGTGACCCAATCGCCGATATGTTGACGCGAATCCGCAACGCCACCGCGGCGAAGCACGATTCCGTCCTCATGCCGGCCTCGAAGATCAAAGTCGCTATCGCGGGTGTCCTGAAAGAAGAAGGCTTCATCAAGGACTTCTCCGTGGCGATGGAAGAGGGCAAGGTTCAGCCCAACCTGAAAGTCGACTTGAGTTACGGCGGTCGCAAGACCCCAGTCCTCAATGGCATTCAGCGCGTGAGCAAGCCAGGCCTTCGGGTGTACGTCCAGCGCCGCGAGATCCCTCGGGTCTACGGCGGATTGGGCATCGCCATACTCTCGACGCCGAAGGGTGTCATGTCGGGGCAGGAGGCGCGCCGCAACGAAGTTGGCGGCGAAGTCCTCTGCTACGTTTGGTAGGAGGAACGAGATGTCGCGCATTGGCCGTCAACCCGTAACTGTCCCCACCAACGTCACCCTCACTGTGGGCGACGACAATGTCGTCGTGGTGAAAGGCCCGAAGGGCGAACTCGTCCGCCAATTCCCGCTGACCATCGGGCTCAATCGCGATGAGGGCGTGGTCAACGTGACCCGACCCAACGACGAGGGCGACCAGCGCTCGCTGCATGGTCTCTCGCGGACCCTGCTCAGCAACATGGTCGTCGGCGTGACCGATGGGTTCACGAAGACGCTCGAAGTGCAGGGTGTGGGCTATCGCGCCCAGATGCAGGGTTCGAACCTGCAGCTTGCCCTTGGCTTCTCGCACCCGGTGATCGTTACCCCGCCTGAAGGAATCTCCTTCCTCGTTGAAGGCCCCCGCGTAAGCATCCAGGGCATCGACAAGGAAAAGGTCGGTCAGGTGGCGGCGAACATTCGCAAGCTGCGTCCGCCCGAGCCGTATAAAGGCAAGGGCATTCGATACACGGGCGAACGCGTCCGCCGTAAGGCTGGCAAGGCCGGAAAGGTTGGCAAGTAATGGCTAAAGCAACGTCCGTACTGGCCCGCTCACGCCGCCACGCCCGCGTTCGGAAAACGGTCGCCGGCACTCCGGTGCGTCCGCGGCTGAACGTGTTCCGAAGCTCTCAGCACATCTACGCGCAGGTCATCGATGACCTCGCCGGCCGCACCCTTGCCGCCGCCAGTGACGCCGACAAGGCGCTCGCCGGCGACCTGAAGGGCAAGACGAAGAGCGAGCGCGCAGTCATCGTCGGCAAAGCCATCGCCGAACGAGCGAAGGCCAACGGGGTTTCCCTGGTGGTGTTCGACCGTGGTGGCTACAAATACCACGGTCGTGTGCAGGCTCTGGCCGATGCCGCCCGCGAAGCTGGATTGGGGTTCTAAATGGCTGACAACCGCGACCGAGGAGATCGCCGCGACCGGGACAACCGGAACGACGGCGGCGATGAACTCACCGAGAAGGTCATTTACATCAACCGCGTGGCGAAGGTGGTAAAAGGCGGACGCCGCTTCAGCTTCAGCGCGCTCGTTGTGGTCGGCGACGGCCAGGGCAGCGTTGGAGTCGGCCTCGGCAAGGCGAACGAAGTGCCGGAAGCCATTCGCAAGGGCTCGACCCAGGCGCGCCGCGGCATGATCAAGGTCCCGATGAAGGGTGGCACGATCGCCCACCCAGTCTGGAACCGCTTCTCCGCCGCCAAGGTAATGATGAAGCCTGCTAGCCACGGAACCGGCGTAATTGCCGGCGGCGCAGTTCGGGCGATCATGGAAGCGGCCGGCGTCACTGACGTACTCGCCAAGACGTTCGGCAGCCGTAACCCGGTGAACGTTTCGCGGGCGACCATCGAGGGCCTTTCATCGTTGCAGGACCCGACCGGGGCGCGTGCGCGCCGGCTGGCAATCGCGAGGGGTGAGAGCTAAATGGCCACCTTCCAGATTACCTGGCGCAAAAGTGCGATCGGGTACAACAAAGACCAGAAGGACACGATTCGCCGGCTCGGCTTTCGCCGCCTGAATCAGTCCATCGAGCTTGAAGACACCCCCGCACATCGCGGGATGGTTCACAAGGTGTGCCATCTCGTGGATGTGGTAGGGGAAGGTGAAGCGAAATGAGTATCGGAGCTGAAGAACTTCGCCCTCCATACGGCGCAACGCATTCGAAGAAGCGCGTTGGCCGGGGAAACGGCAGTGGGCAGGGAACCTACGCGGGTAAGGGCCTCAAGGGCCAGAAGTCGCGTTCGGGTAAGAACCTGCCGTACGACGCTTTCGAAGGCGGCCAGTTCCCGATGTCCCGGAAGTTCCATACGTTGCGGGGCTTCAACAACAAGTGGCGGGTTGAATTTCAGCCTGTGAACGTCGCGATGCTCGATCGTTTCGATGCGGGCGCGGCAGTGACTCCAGAAAGCCTCAGGGCCGCCGGCGTCCTGCGAAACCTCAATAACCCGGTCAAGGTGCTCGGGAACGGCGATGTCTCGAAGAAGTTGACCGTCTCGGCTCACCGTTTCAGCGAGACGGCGAAGAGCAAGATTGAAGCCGCGGGCGGCACCTGCATCGTGTTGGATGCCGCTGCCGACGAAGCGAAGGATAGCTAAGAATGACTGCACAGCCCGCCCAGCGGCCCCGCCTTTTGCAGGCCATGGTCGACGCCTTCCGCCAGGAAGACGTGCGGAAGAAGCTGCTGTTCACGTTGTGGATGCTCGTCATCTTCCGTTTTGTTGCGCACGTCCCGATCCCGAATGTGGACCGCGCCGCGCTGAAGACGGCTTTCGAAGGTAACGCGCTCCTCGACTTCCTCAGCATCTTCTCGGGCGGAGCGTTGCAGAACTTAAGCGTCGCGGCGTTGGGTGTGTACCCCTATATCACCGCGTCGATCATCATTCAGATTCTGACCCCGTTGGTTCCGTCCTGGCGCGCGCTTTCTGAAGAGGGCGAGCAGGGCCGGCGTCGGCTGCAGGTAATCACGCACTGGATCGCAGTGCCGATGGCGTTCGTCCAGGGTTACGGGCAGATCGTGTTTATCAACAGCCAGAGTGGCGGCAACGTCGTCACCAACTTCGGATTGGCCAGCCATCCGATCGGCACGCTGGCCACGCTGCTTACGCTCGCAGCTGGGACCATGTTCCTGGTCTGGCTGGGTGAACTGATTACCGAGCAGGGCATCGGCAACGGCGTCTCCGTCATCATCTTCGGCGGTATCGTCGCTCGCCTTCCAAGCCTCATCCCGAACTTGACCACCCAGTCGATCATCGCGATCGCTGGTTTCATTGGGTTCGCCTTCGGACTCATCTACCTGGTCGTGTTCTTCCAGGAAGCGCAGCGGAAGGTGCCGGTGCAATACGCCCGATCGGCCTTCCGGGGCGGGCGGATGTACCGGCAACAGGGGCAGAGCCATATCCCGTTGCGGGTGAACATGGCAGGCA
>JBDTNM010000225.1:0-5531 GCA_039933735.1 bacterium
CTTGCAACGCTTCGATTGGCAGCAGGTCGAGGGCATTCTTCAGCGCTCCCGTCAGCGTCCCGCGGTAAACCGGCGTCGCGAGGATGACGGCGTTAGCGCCGCCTATCCCGTCCACCAGCGTGCCGGAGTCGTCGGCGAGTTTCTCGATCGGAGTGCCATCGGCGTAACCGACTTTCATCGCGCCGAGGTCGTAGAGCGTGGTCGATTGCCCCGTTAGTTCCGCCCGCATGAGGGCGCCGGAGACCGCCGAGGAAAGCCGGCCGGGCGGAGTGACACTGCCCAGCAGGGCGGCAATTCTCGTCATCGATTCATCCTCCGAAATCCGCCTCGTTCGCGGACTTTCGCGGATCGTACCCTTCGCGCCGTTTCACCGCCGTGTTCGATGTTGGCCTTCCATCGATCCGAGCGATGAACCTCGTATTTCGCCCCTCCGACGCTCTCGCCAGACGAACCCGATCGGTAACATCGTATTCATTCGGTGGATCGCTCGTCGCAAGGAAGGAGAGACGACTGCGAAACGCCCGGCAGGCAAAATCAGCCCCGTGCTAAACGCTTTCGTCCAGCGGATGTCTCAGCGGCAGTTCGCCGCCCTCAAGGTGCGCAACTTCCGGCTCTACTTTGGCGGCTCCGTGATCTCCGTCGCCGGCACCTGGATGCAAACCACGGGCCAGGCCTGGCTCGTCCTGAAGATCACCGATTCACCACTCGCGCTTGCCACCGTCGCCTCGCTGCAGTTCCTGCCTATCACGCTCTTCACCCTGTTCGGCGGCGCCTTCGCCGATCGGTTTCCGCGTCGACCGGTGATGTTTATCACCCAGTCGCTAGCCATGGCCCAGTCACTCTTGCTCGGCATTCTGGCCGCCACCGGCACCGTCGAGATCTGGCACATTTATATCCTCGCCGCCTCACTGGGCATGATTAACGCGCTGGACGGTCCGCTCCGCCAGTCATTTGTCAGTGAACTCGTCGATCGCGAACATCTGCCAAACGCCATCGCCCTCAACTCGCTCGTCCAAAACCTCGGGCGCATCCTCGGGCCGGCCGCCGGCGGAGCAGTCATCGGATTCTTCGGCGTCGAGACGGCCTTCTTCCTGAACGCAGCGAGTTTCGTCGGGATCCTCGCCGCTCTCGCCATCCTCGACCGTTCCCAGCTGAAGCCCCGAGTCGTCAAAGCCAACGCTGGCAGCGTCTTCCGCCAGGTCGGCGAAGGATTGGGCTTCGCTCGCAAGACACCGAGGATCCTCTTCCTGCTGATTCTGGCCTCGTTCATCGGGATGTTTGGATACAACTTCACGACGATCATCCCGCTCGTTGCCACCTACCTCCTCGATGCCAGTCCGAATCAGTTCGGCTTGCTGAACTCGTGCCTCGGCGCAGGCTCGTTTCTTGCCGCGATGGTTCTCGCCGCCCGCGGTCGCCCTTCAAACGCGCGCGTGCTCGGTGCGAGTCTCGCCTTCGGAATTGTGCTGGTCCTCATCGGCACATCGAAGAGTTTCTTGCTCTCCGGCTTCCTTTTCGTCTGCGTCGGCGCCGCGTCGGTCACGTTCTCCACCGGCGTAAGTACGTCCCTCCAATTGCTCGCTCCGGACTACATGCGAGGACGCATGGCGAGCATGCATCAACTCTTGATTGCCGGGTCCTCGCCGGTTGGCGGCGAACTGACCGGCGCGATGGTGCACACCGTTAGCGTGAGCGGCGCACTCTTCCTGAACGGCGCCATGTGCTGCGCCGGTGTCGCCACGGCGCTCGTCTACCGTTGGCGTGCGGGGGTTACGGAACATCCCGGCGACGACATCGAAGTTCGCCCCGTCGTACTGCGCGAACCGGCCCTCAGCGAACAACCCGGCGCCGCGACGGGGCAGTAGGAAACCGCGACTTCACGCTCGGGTCGGCCAACCGCACGAGCCGCGAAACTTTCCCGAAATCGCGAGTCCGTAGCTTCAAAAGCAAGAGGTCACCTCTTCACAACAGGAGCAACGACATGGAATTCGGTGTATTTCTCCCGATCGCGAACAACGGCTGGATAATGTCCAGGAACGCTCCGCAGTACATGCCCACCTTCGCCCTGAACAAGGAAATCACCCAGATTGCGGAGGACATCGGATTTGATTTCGCGCTCTCGATGGTGAAATGGCGTGGTTTCGGCGGGGAAACTCGCCATTGGGATTTTGCGCTCGAATCCATGTCCCTGATGTCGGCTCTCGCTGCGGTAACCAGCAAAATCGACCTCTACGCGTCAGTTCAGCCCCTCACGATGAACCCGGCCGTTTTCGCCAAGATGGCCGCCACCATCGACGAAGTGAGCGGCGGGCGATTCGGCATCAACATCGTCTCCGGCTGGGCCCGCCAGGAATACGATCAGCTGGGCGTCTGGCCAGGCGATGAGTTCTATGACTACCGCTACGACTACGCCGAAGAATGGGTCAACATCGTCAAAGGCCTCTGGGCCAACGGTCGATTCACCTACAAGGGCCGCTTTCTTTCGGTCGATGACTGCTACGGCTACCCCCAACCGAACCGCATCCTCCCGATTGTCTGCGCCGGAATGTCGGAACGCGGCATCCGTTTCACGGTCGAGAACGGCGATGCCAACTTCATCGGCGGCCAGGACCTCGATACCGTCACCCGTCTCACGAACCAGGCCAAAGACATGGCGGCCGTGCTTGGCAAGAAGGTCAAGACGTACGGCCTCTACGCCATTGTCCACGGCGAAACCGACGACGATGCCCGGGCAGTTCACGCTCACCACCAGGCAGGCGCCGATGAAGGCGCCCGCGAAGGCTGGGTGAAAGCCGCGACGCCCGACAAGAACGGCGCCACCGCCACCATGATTCGCGGCGCCTCAGAACAGTCATCCTCAATCCGCGAGCCGTACCTCATGGGTTCGGCCGACACCATCGCGGCCCGCATCCTCGAAATCCAACAGAAAACACCGCTCGACGGGATGCTCTTCACGTTCCCGGATTTCGTCAAAGGCATGACGTTCTTCGGCGAAAAAGTGATGCCACGCCTCCGCGATCTCGGACTCAAGCGCGCGGTCTGGGACGGGCAATTGCTGGCCGTCTAAGCGCCCCGTCAGCTCGTAGTCTCCGCCCGCAAGTTCCCAGGAGTGCATTTGTGAAAGCCGTGTTCGAACTGGATTCCGTTGCCTTTCGGTCCGCCATGTCGATGTTCGCCAGCGGCGTAACCATCGTCACCTCCATCGACAGGATGGAACAGCGCTGCGTTGGGTTCACCGCCAGCGCCTTTTCTTCGCTCTCACTCGATCCCCCGCTCGTGCTCGTCTGCCTGGATCGCAAGGCTGAGTCCCATCGGGCTTTCCAGGGCGCCCGTTCCATGGGAATTAGCATCCTCGCCGAGAGCCAGACTGAACTCGCGATGCGATTCGCTCGCAAGGGCGAAGAGAAGTTCATCGGCGGCACCAGTCCCGGTGAGGTCACCGGCTGCCCGCTCGTCGATGGTGCGGTTGCCCAGCTCGAATGCGAACTCGAGCACCTGCTTCCCGGGGGCGACCACAGCATTTTGGTCGGCCGCGTACTCCGCGCCGCCGTCCATACCTCGGATCGGCCGATGGTCCATTTCAATCGCCAGTTCGGTGGATTCGCGATCACGTAGACGGGCAACGGGCTGTTCACACCGCCTTACGCAAATCGTCGGGTTGCGGAGACGGCCCGGAAATCGCCTCCCTCGACCATGCAATCACGACCGGCTGGAGGGGGATCTTCGCCGGCGCAGGGGGTTCTAGAGATGACTTCGGACAACTACTGGACGCGAGCGAGCCGCCGCCAGGGTCGGCGCAAGTTCCTCATCGGGGGCGCGACCGGGGCAGTTGGTCTCGGCGCACTCGGCCTTGTTGGTTGCGGCGACGACGACGACGCATCGGGCTCCACGCCCGATACGGCCGCCCCGACTTCCACCACCTCGGACAAAAGCCTCGTCCCTGACGGAATGGCCGAACGCTTCCCCGAAATTGCCCAGAACCACTGGAGCAAGATGACCTTCAGCAAGAACGCCCCCAAAACAGGCGGCACACTGAAGACTCACATCGTCCAGGACGCCACCCAGTGGGACCCGACTGACCCGGCGATCAATACGATGTCCTCGCCGTTCCAGTTGTTTTACAACCGGCTGGTCAAGCCAGACATGAGTTTCGAAGCGGCCTTCGCGGGTAAGGACAACTTCTTCAAGCTTTTCCTGAAAGACGACGTATCGGCGCTCCCCGAGCAGCCGGACCCACTCACCTACGTCTTCAAGCTCAACCCGGCCGTGAAGTTCCACAACATCGCCCCGATGAACGGCGCCGCAATGACAGCGGAGGACGTCGTCTACTCGTTCGAGGCCTACAAAGACCCGAAGGCCATCGGCCAGGCTGCAATCCTTCGGGATGTCGATTCCGTCACCGCAACGGACGCTCACACCGTCACCGTGAAGATGAAGAAGCCGGCCTCGTACTTCCTCTATAGCCTCGCCGGCCCCCTGATCATGATCTTCAATAAGAAGGCGCACCTCGAGAATCCGGGCGTCATGAAGGACACGCCCCTGGGGTCCGGCCCGTTCATCCTCGATAAGCACGAATACCGGAAGTCGACGACGGCGAAGAAGAACCCGGACTACTTCGTACCCAACCGCCCCTACCTCGACAACCTTGAGCTGTATTGGATGCCAGACGACGCCACGAGAATCGGCGCTTTGCGCAGCGGCCAGATCGATACGCTCCTTGGCAGCGGCGCCTACGACACGTACTACGAACAGATCATGTCCACCGAAAAAGGGAAGATGGACGTCAACGTCTTCCAGCACAACGCGGGCGGCCAGCCCAACTTTGCCGTCAACCATCGCCTCGCCCCATGGAAGGACCTTCGCGTGCGGCGGGGGCTCTCAATGGCCCTCGATCGCGACGCGATCGTTGAGGCCCGTTTCAGCAAAGGCCGCTGGGCCATGGGCCTCCCCACCGACTGGTCGGCCCGTCACTTCCCTCCGAAAGGCGAAGAGTTCGGCCCGTACTTTCAGTACAACCCCAAGGAAGCAAAGGCCATGCTCGACCAGGCTGGCATGCCCAAGGACTTCGAGATCTTGATCTCGAGCGTCACGGGAGCCCCTGATGACCAGGCCGTGCTCGCCATGGAGTACTGGAAGCAAATTGGCCTCAACCCAACCTTCAAGGTTGTGGACTCGGTGGCCTTCAGTCAGCGCTATAACGCAAAGGACTTCGGCATCGTCTTCAGTGGCCCGCTCACCGGTGGCACCGACCTCGACGACTTCGGATTCCGCATGATGCACACCGGCCAGGTCGCCAACATTCAGGGCATCAGCGACCCCGAAGTCGATAGCATCACTGAGAAGATCCAGGAGACGTTCGAACGGGCGCCTCGCGAAGTGCTCGGCGAACAACTCCTTCAGCGCGAACTGAACCAGGTGTTCCGCATCTGGGGCGCCAGCCAGTACATCCAGGACTTCAAGCGGCCTTACGTTCAGGGCAGCTACATCAGCCACGACGTGTACTTCTTCGCACACGGCTGGGGCATGCACAC
>JBDTNM010000226.1:0-5513 GCA_039933735.1 bacterium
TGCGAAATCGCCGGCCCTTCCGGCAACCGGACCGTCAAGGTCGAAGACTTCTGCACGGCGCCAGGACGTAACGTCCTCGCTAATGGCGAAATGCTTGTTGCGCTCACTTTCCCGGCCCCGGCTGCGAAGAGTGGCGCCGCGTTCGAGCGCTTCATTCCCCGCAACGAGATGGACATCGCGGTCGCGAACGCGGCTGCGAGTGTGACGCTCTCTGCCGACGGCGCGACCTTCACGGCCGCTCGCATCGCGATCGGAGCCGTTGCCCCGACTCCGCTGTTCGTCGCCGCTGCGGGCGCCGCGCTTGTGGGCCAGCCGGTTTCTGATGCGACCATCGCGAAGGCTTGCGAAGCGGCTCAGGCCGCCGCCACGCCGATCACCGACATGCGCGGCTCCATCGACCAGCGCAAGCACCTCGTTGGCGTCCTCGTGCGCCGCACCATCAACAAAGCCGTCGAACGGGCGAGGGGTTAAATGAGCAAGCGAATTGTGAGCGCGACCATCAACGGCGAAGTCGCAGAATTTCTCGTCGAACCGTACGAAACCCTGCTCGAAGGTCTCCGCAATGACCTCGGCCTCATGGGCTCCAAGGAAGGCTGCGGGAACGGCAACTGCGGCGCCTGCAACGTCATCCTCAACGGCGCTCTCGTGAATTCCTGCTGCGTCCTCGCCTTGGAGGCGAACGGTGCTACGGTGACGACGATTGAGGGCATCGCCCAGGGCGACCACCTCCACCCGATCCAGCAGAGCTTCCTCGAAAACGCCGCGCTCCAGTGTGGCATTTGCACTCCCGGCTTCATCGTCGCCGCGAAAGCGTTGCTCGATGCCGAACCCGATGCCGACGAAGGTCGCATTCGCCACTACCTGGCCGGCAACCTCTGCCGCTGCACGGGATACGACAAAATCGTCCGCGCCGTGATCGACGCTCGCGACGAAATGCGCCAGCCTGCTGGCACACGGTAGGGAAGGAGAACGACCTATGGTGACGACTGACAAGCCCGCCTACAAAGTAATCGGCACTCGTCCGCTTCGCCCGGACGGCATCGACAAGGTGACCGGCCGCGCCGTCTACGGCTCCGACATTCATCTGCCCGGCACGCTCTACGGCCGAATCAAGCGCAGCCCGCACGCCCACGCCATTATCAAGCGCATCAACACGGCAAAGGCCGAAGCGCTCCCCGGCGTGCGCGGCGTGGTCACCGCCGCCGACTTCGGTGGCGACCCGGCCGCTCTCCCGGATGTCTCGAAGAACATCCTCGCCGGCGACAAGGTCCTCTATCGGGGTCACGCGGTAGCCGCTGTCTCCGCCATCTCGGACCTCATCGCTCGCCAGGCATGCGACCTTATCGAAGTCGAATACGAAGTCCTCGAACCGAACCTCGACGTGCGCGAAGCGATGCTCGCAGGCGCCCCGATCCTTCACCCGAACATGCGCACCCGGACCCCCGCTGGCCCGAGCGAGAACGCGTCGAACGTCGTGGCGCACGCCGCTGTGGCGTTCGGAGATGCCGACAAGGCTTTCGCTGAAGAAGACCTCGTCGTCGTCGAGATCGAAACGAAGACGCAAATGGTGCACCAGGGCTACATCGAGCCGCAGGCGACAACTGCGATGTGGAACCCCGATGGTCACCTGACCGTCTGGACCTGCACCCAGGGCTCGTTCCCGGCCCGCGCCAGCATCTCGGCGATACTCGGTCACCCTATCTCCAAGATTAAGGTCATCCCGACCGAAATCGGTGGCGGCTTCGGTGGCAAGATCGCTGTCTACCTCGAACCAGTTGCGGCGCTTCTCTCGAAGAAGTCCGGCAAGCCGGTCAAGATGACCATGGACCGCGTCGACGTTTTCGAAGGCACGGGGCCCACGCCGGGCACCTCGATCCGCGCGAAGCTCGGCGCCACCAAGGACGGCAAACTGAGGGCTTTCTACGCCGACCTCGCGTATGAAAACGGCGCGTTCGCAGGTTCGGCCGCGAACTACGCCACGATGTGCATCGCAGTCGGCTACGACATCGAGCATGTGAAGCTCGATGCCTACGACGTGGTGGTCAACAAGCCGCGCACCCAGGACTACCGGGCTCCAAGTTCGCCGGCAGCCATGTTCGCGATTGAACAGCTCATCGACGAGATGGCGCAGAAGCTGAACATCGACGTGGAAACCCTCCGCATGCAGAACATCTGCAAGCCGGGCACGCGCGGCCCGATGGGCATGCCCCACCAGGCTCCCGGCCACGAAGAGTGCGTTCGCCAGGCCATGAACTCGGAACACTACAAGTCTCCGCTCGAAGGCCCGAACCGCGGCCGAGGCACTGCGTCAGGCTTCTGGTTCAACGTCGGTCTGCGTTCAAGTGTCTCCGTGACGGTCCAGCCGGATGGCAACGTCAGCCTGATCGAGGGCAGCACCGACATCGGCGGCACCCGTGCCTCGTTGGCGATGCAGCTCGCGGAAACGCTCGGCATCGCGTACGACGACGTCACGCCGACGGTCGTGGACACCGACTCCGTCGGTTACAACGACGTCACAGCCGGTAGCCGGGTCACTTTCGGGACCGGCATGGCCGTCTACGAAGCGGGCAAGAACGTGATCAAGGAGATGACCGCCCGCCTCGCCCCTACCTGGCAGTGCCCGGCCGAAGACATCACGTTCGAAGGCGGCACCTTCAAGAACGCTGACGGTTCGAAGACCGGCACGTTCAAGGAGATTGCTCAGGCCGTCGTTGGGCGCGGCCCCGGCCTCACCGCCAGCGGCTCGGTGAACGCTGGCTTCCTCCAGGGAGGCGGCTTCGCCCACGCAATCGTCGATGTCGAAGTCGACCCAGAGACGGGCAAGGTCACGATACTTCGCTACACCGCCATCCAGGATGCCGGCACCGCCATTCACCCCTCATACGTCGAAGGACAGATGCAGGGTGGCGCGGTCCAGGGCATTGGTTGGGCGTTGAACGAGGAGTACTACTACGACGACACCGGCCGGATGGCGAACTCGAGCTACCTCGACTACCGCATTCCGACGACGCTCGATGTCCCGATGATCGATACGATCATTGTGGAAGTGCCGAACCCGCTGCACCCGTTCGGTGTCCGCGGTGTCGGTGAGCCTGGAATCGTCCCGCCCCTCGCGGCGATCGCCAACGCGATTTCACACGCCACCGGCGTGCGGCAGACCCAACTGCCGATGAACCCGCGGCGAATCCTCGAAACCACCAACAACGGGAAGTAGGTCCGCCACCTTGGCGACGGTCCACATCCCCGCGCTTTTGCGACCGTTGACCGGCGGCACCTCCACCATGGAGGCCGCCGGTTCGACGTTGCGTGAAGTCATCGCCGACGTGGTTCGCCAGCAACCAAAGCTGGCGGGCCGCATCAGCGACACCACCGGGCTCTTGCCCGAAATCATGGTTGCCATCGGCGATACCGAAGCCAAGGACGTTGATGTCCCCGTTCCTGACGGGGCCGAGATCTGGATACTGCCGAGCATCGCCGGCGGGTAACTCGCCCGGCGAAAGGTCAGCATTACGTCGTCAAGACCAGCGCGCGGTCGCCCGAAACGCCGAAGCTGAAGCGGCCAGCCGGGTAAGCGCTTCCACGCTTCGAACGAACTGCTATGTGGCTGCGGGCGCCGGGGGCGCCTGCAAACCGCGCGCTCCGGGATAGAAGCGGTCCTGCCCGATCGTGGCTTCCCAGTTATCGAAGAGCCAGTCGATATCGAACGCCGGGTTCTTCCCGACGAGCACACGCTCCTGGACCGGCTCGTGGTAGACGCTGACCCGGTGTCCGCCTGCTCCGAAAATCCGGCCAGTGACTGCGCCGCCGTCGTCTGAACCGAGCCAGACGGCGATCGGTGCGATGTTCGCCGGGTCCATCGGAGTGCCCGCCGCGGCAAGGCTCGGCGAGGGGCCGCCGGCATTCACGGCGCGCCCCCGGTCGGTCATGCGCGTCGATGCCAGTGGGGCGATGCAGTTGCAGGTCACCTCGTACTTGGCCAGCGCCTGGGCGTTGGAACGCATCAGCCCGAGTTTGCCCGCGTGCGCCGCGGAATAGTTCGGCTGTCCGGCTGAACCAAAGATCCCGGCATCCGAGGTGAAGTAGATGATGCGGCCGCCGTTCATCGAAGTGCGCCAGTAGATGGAGGCGAACTTGGTTGGCGCAAAACACCCGCGCAGGTGTACTCGCACCACTTCGTCCCATTCGTCTTCGGTCATGTTGAAAATCATGCGTTCGCGCAGAATGCCGTGCGCGCAGACAAGGATGTCGAGCTTGCCGTACGTCTCAAGTGCGAGCCGCACCACGCTTTCCGCGAAGTCCATGTCAGCGATGTCGCCTGCGAGACCAACGGCCTCAGCCCCGAGGGCGCGGGCGTTCGCCACAACCGCGTCGACCCGCGAAGAATCTATGCCGCCGCGCCCTTCGACGTCGCCGCCGGTGTCGGTCACAACCAGTTTCGCGCCCTGCTTTGCGTAAAGCGCCACGATATTCGAACCGATGCCACCAGCACCGCCTGTGACGATGGCCACCTTACCTGCGAGATGCTGACTCATTCGAAGAACCTCTTCTACGGGAAGTGGGGCGCTGTCTTCGGCCATTTGCCGGCGCCGAGAGTTGTGGGCATGACGTCGAACAGGGCGTCGACGTCCCAGGTTGGGTCTTCGTAATAGATCGAAGCTTCCCACTGCGGTTCGCGCCAGATAGTGATCTTGTTGCCGGTCGCGCCGACAACTCGGCCGGTGATCGAACCGCCCTGGTCGGACGCGAGATAGACGATGGGCGGGACGACGTTGTAAGGGTCCATCGCTGTGCCGGCGGCGGAGAGGCTGGGTTGCGGCCCTTCGGCGTTCACGGCTCGCCCGCGGTCGGTCATGCGGGTCGAAGCGCCGGGCGAAATGGCGTTCGCCGTGACGCCGTAGCGCCCGAGCGCGTTCGCGCACGACAACATCAGGCCGATCTTCCCGGCGTGCGCCGCCGAATAGTTCGGCTGCCCGGCTCCACCCCGGATGCCAGCTGAAGACGAGAAGTAGATGAGCCGCCCGCCCTCGCGCGTCGCCCGCCAATAAATGGAGGCGAACTTCGTGACGGCGAAACAACCCTTGAGGTGGACGCGGACGACTTCGTCCCACTCGTCCGCCGTCATGTTGAAGATCATGCGTTCGCGCAGGATGCCGTGGGCGCAGACCAGGATGTCGAACTTGCCGAAAGAGTCGATGGCGAGCCGAATCAGGCTTTCGGCGTAATCCATGTTGGCAACATCGCCGATGGAGGCGACTGCCTCGCCGCCCGCCGCCTGGATGGCTTCGACCACGCCGTTGACCCGGGAAGGGTCCACACCCATCCGGCCCTCAACGTCGGCGCCGGTGTCCGCCACTACCACCTTCGCCCCCTGAGCGGCGAACGTTCGGCATATCTGCGAGCCCATGCCGCCGGCGCCGCCAGTAACGATTGCGACCTTGCCTTCGAGGTGCTTGCTCATGCGCGAGACACTAGCGATGGCGCGGACGCACTGCAACTCACGAGCGCGACTGCAC
>JBDTNM010000227.1:0-5502 GCA_039933735.1 bacterium
TCAACCGCTGCGCTTCAGCCGGCCTGTCCGCTTGGCGTAACGTTCGCCGGCGCTGAACACCATCACCCCGAGCGGGATCATGACCAGGCCACTGGCGATCAGCCCCAGCATCGTTGGCCAAAGGTCTCCGAATCCCTGCCCATCGATGAGGGCGCTCCGGATGCCGCCGATAACATAGGTCGCCGGGCTGAAGATGCTCATCGTGGCAAGCGGTTCTGGCATCTGACTGGCTTTGATGTAGACACCCGAGACGAGCAGGATTGCGGCCTGGATGACGTAGGTCATCTGCTCGCCGCGTTCCGGATAGAGCAGCGGCAGCACCGCGCCCATGATCCCGATGCCCACGAGGCTGAGGCTCCCCGCCATCAACACCGCCGTCGCGGAGAAATAGTTGGCGTTACCCATGTCCAGGTGGAACACGAGGACGATCACCACAAGCACGATGGCCGTGTGGACGAGGCCATACACAAGCGAAAACAACGCCGTGCCCACCATATGCGTGCCCCGATGGACGGGCGCCATGAAGGTGTATTCGATCGTGCCTTCCCAGCGCTCCCAGGTAATCATCTCGCTGACCGTTTGGAAGACTACCGCCAGGTAGTGCCAGACCAGCGCACCAACTGCCAGGAAGAGCACGAGCGAATCGACCGTTGCCGCATCGAGCGAGTTGGATTGCGTGGCGTTGTTCACGCCGCGTGCGATCAGCACCACCGAGAGGCTGTTGGCGACGGTGTAGCAGATCCACACCACCTCCCAGCCCCAGTACCGTCTGACCAGGTTGATGTTGCGTTCGACGAAGGCGTAGCTCGCCTTCAGTTCGTGGTAGGAACCCGTTGCGATGGTCATGACTTCTCTGCCTCCTGGTCTGCGTCTTCGAGCTTTTTGCCCGTGAGGCGCAAGAACACGTCTTCGAGTGAGGGCGCCGGCTCGCCGGGCTGGCGGACCATCTCTTTGAGCGCCGCGGGCGAATCCAGCGCCACGATGACTCCCTTGTCTACGATGGCGATGCGGTCGCAGAGCTCGTCCGCCTCCTGCATGTCGTGCGTGGTCAGGACAACCGTCGCGTCGTGGTCCTTGCGAATTTCGAGGACGGCCGCCTGCACTTCCTTCTTCGAATGAGGGTCGAGGCCAGTCGTCGGTTCATCCAGAAGCAGGAGGACGGGGGCGGTCAGGAAGGCACGCGCGATCGCGACCTTCTGCTGCATTCCGCGCGACATGTCTTCCATCGGCGAATTGATCGACGATTTTTCGATCCCCAGCCGACCGAGGATCTCGACTACGCGCTTTCGGGCGTAATCGGCGTCCACTGAATAGAGCCGGGCGCCGTACATCAGGTTCTCCATCGGCGAGAGCTTCTTAAAGAACGAGGCCTCGACGGAGACGCGGTTGATCAGTCGCTTCACCTTGAATTCGTCCTTTTCCACGTCGAGACCAAAGATCGTGACGTGTCCCGAATCAGGCATGAGCAGGGTGGACATCAGCCGGATGAGCGTGCTCTTCCCGGTACCGTTTGGTCCTAATACGCCGAAGATCTCGCCGCGCTGCACCTCGAACGAGATGTGATTCACCGCGACGACGCGCTTCCGCTCCTTCGTCTTCCCGCGCAATCGCCCGAGAAGCCCTGGGCCAGTCCGGAAGACTTTGGTTACGTCATCGACTACGAGTGCGGTGGCTGTTGGGTCGACTTCGACTGCCAGGCCCCGAAACTGGGCTGGCTCAAGAGTTGCCGCCGTCATGTGTACTCCTTGTTGGTTACGGAAGGAGCCCACGAAGTTTGTGTTCGAACGAGGGGAACAAAAAACCGTGGGCATTTGGTTGCCCACGGCTGCTGATCTGGCTTCAGATCGGGTCAGACGATGGGCACGCTACGGCTATCGATTTCGATGGCGCCGTTGGGCACGGGGGAGCGCGGGACGAAGACGTTGACGCCGAGGATGGCGTTACTCATTGCGTGTCCTCCCTGCACAAATTCATCGAGCGGACTATAGCTTGGATAGTCATCGACAATCAATAACGCTACGCCGGGCGGAAGGTTAACGCGCTGAACGTGCGAGGTCCGGGTCACCCAACCCGCGGCAGGATCGGCATGCGCCGCTGGACGAGCGGGCCGTGGGCGGCGACCAGGCGCGCGAACTCGGCACCATCGACGGCGGGCTTGAACAAATGACCCTGGCCCTGCTTGCAGCCAATACCGTAGAGGAAGTCCCACTGCCAGGCGTTTTCGATGCCTTCGGCGACTACGTTCATCTTCAGTGCATTACCCATTTCGACGATGGCTCGAAGTACGGGCCCTGAAGTGGCATCGACTCCCAGCCGGGCGATGAAGGACTGGTCGACCTTGAGCGTGTCGACCGGCAAACGCTGAAGGTAGCTCAACGACGAGTAGCCGGTGCCGAAGTCGTCGATGGCAAGGCCCACGCCCAGTTCGCGCAGTTCTCCAAGCATCTCCAGCGTCACGGGGATGTCCTGGATGAGGAAGCTTTCGGTCAGTTCAAGCTTGAGTTGTTTCGCCGGGAGGCCAGTAGCTTCGAGGACCTTGGCGATGCGGCGGGGCAGGTCGCGTTGGCGGAATTCGGCGGCCGAGATATTCACGCAGACGACGAGCGGGTAGAGCGGCCGCGCGCGCTGGAACTCGACCGTGCGCCGGCACGCCTCTTCCAGCACCCACTGACCGATGCGGATGATTTCGCCAGTCTCTTCGGCGATCGAGATGAATGTGGCCGGCGAAAGGATGCCGCGGTGCGGGTGGTCCCAGCGAAGCAGCGCTTCCATTCCGCAGATGTCGCCGGAGCGCAGGTCGACGATCGGCTGGTAATGCAGGAGCAGCTCCTGGCGCTCGACCGATCGCCGAAGCGCGTTATCCAGGTCGAATTGTTCGGCCGGGATGGAGTCGAGTTCGGGCGTGAACAGCACGAGGCGCGAGCGGCCCTCCGCTTTCGCCCGATAGAGGGCGATATCGGCCTTCCGCAGCAGCTCCGTGCTCGTCCGGTCCACCTGCGTGCTGACGGCGATGCCAATGCTCGAAGAGACGAACATCTCGTGTCCCGAGAGTGAGAACGGCCGTCGGAGCGAATGCATGATCCGCTCGGCGATGCGCAGGGCCGTAGCCTGGGCGTTGGTCGATTGCACAAGCACGGTGAACTCATCGCCGCCGAGCCGGGCGACCATCTGGCCTTCAGCTGCACCGACCAGCCGCTGGCTGAACACCGAAAGCAACTGGTCACCAACGCCGTGTCCGAGCGTGTCGTTCAAGTACTTGAAGCGGTCGACATCGAGGAAGAGCACCGCCACGCGGTTGTTGCGTTGGGGGCCGAGCAGGGCGCGCGTGAACCCGGAGAGGAAGAGCGCGCGGTTCGGCAGGCCGGTGAGCGGATCGTGGAAGGCGCGGTGGACGAGGCTATCGGTGGATTCCTGGATGGCGCCGGACATCTGGTTGTAGGCGGTCGCAATTTCGTCGATCTCGACCAGTCCGGATTGCGCGGCCTGGCCATCGAATTCTCCATCGGCGGCCCCCTGGATGACCGAGGCGATGCGGCGCAGCGGGCGCGATACCTTGCGATGGAGGAAGAAAAGCACTGCCGCGAAGCACACGCCTTCCAACAGCAGTTGAACGGCAAGCCGCGGCCCGTCGCGTTCGATGGTTTCGCCGGCGAGAGCAGGGAGGACGGCAGCCGGCACGAGGAAAATCGCCAGGACCGCGAGGAGTGGGAGCCGGGGCGGGAAGCGCTGTTGGGTCGACATCCGTCTGCCTTCTCCGAAACGCTTCGGTGGCTCGAAGGTTGCGGTCGGGTTTACCGCATTACCTTGTAAGTCGTCCGCCAGGGCTGCCTCAATAGGGTCATCGAGCCGCACCTCAGGCCGCCTGCCGGAGCTGCCATGGCTCCTTGAAGAGGTGCAACAACTCCGCCGCAACTACTGGATCGAAGATCGACCCACTCCCTTCCCGTATTGCCGCGAGGCCCGGTTCCAATCCCGAAGCTGATGCCTGATCGAAGGCGCAGGCGGTGGCAAGGATTCGGCCGCGGAGCGAAGCTGCTTCCCCCAGCAACCCATCGGGCGATCCGCGGCCATCCCAGCGTTCCCCCACCTGGCCCATGATCCTGGCGGCGTCTTCGTTGCCGGAACGCAGTACGGCGCTCTGGGCGAGTGCCAGGGCTTCCCGGGAAAAGGCCGTGCATCGCCATTCGCCTGTTTCGAAAGCGGCCGGGGCGACATGCGCCAGGGCTGCGAGCATCAGTTGATCAACGTTGTCCGGCGGCACCGCCAGTTGTTCGGCCATGAGCTGACAGAGCGAGGCGGTGCGCGTTGCGTGCGCCGCTGCTTCCTGTCCGACGAGGTCGGTCACCCAGGCCTGCATGGCGTTGTGTTCGCCACCGTCCCACGCCCGCACCGCCTGCGTGAGGCCACCGTCGGGCAGCTCGTCGCTGTTCTTGCGGCGGCGGCCAACAAGGATCGCACCGGTCGCCAGCACCACGGCCCCGCTTCCTGCACCTGCGATGGCAAGGCGCGGCACGGCGAAGTGGGCCGCATTGAGCATTCCCACCGAAACCACAGCCGCAGCTATGGCGGCGCCGGGCCACCATACCTTCATCACTTCTTGGTTTTCGGCAGAATTGCCGGCTTCGCGGATACGCAAAACGACCCCCGGCGAGTTAACTCCGGGGGTCGTGCGTCAATTGGCGTCGCCCCGAGTCAGGCCGGGACTGGCTCCGCGAAAAACTTCGCCATCACCTCGTCGCCGAGGGCGACGTTCTGGATGCGCGCCCGTTGCAGCGTCTCCCAGTAGTACCGGTAGGTCGCGCGGTCGTGCAGGTTACCCTCGTGCTGGATGGGGCCCCAGTCGGCGACGTGGGCCTTGAGCAGGATAGCTTCAGCTTCCTCTACCTCGTGGTGGCTGGGCGCCATCGCCCGCGTAATCGGTTCGATCTGGGCGGGATAGATGCTCCACTGGCGGAGGAAGCCGAACTCATCGTGGGCGCGCTTCGCATCGCCGTAGATGAAATCGACGTCCTTCAGTTCGAGCGTCACGTTGTGGGCCGGCACGATGCCGTTCGCCAGCGCCGCAGCCACCATCTCGGCCTTGGCCCGGTGCAGAAGCGCGTGGTCGAACTGATGGGGCGACCGCATCGCGGACGCGGGAATGGCGCCGTGATGGGCGCTCACGAAGTCCATCAGCCCGAAGTCGAGCACCTGGACGTTCGGGAGTTCGGCAATTTGCCAGACTTCGCGGAGCGCGCCGTGCGTCTCCATGAGTGCGTGGATCGGGATCTCGCGCTTGATCCCGGCCTTGGCGCCGGTGCTTCGCACGTAGTCGATCATCTCCGCCAATTCCCTGGCTTTCACCGTCTTCGGGATGGTGATGTAGGCGACCCGCTCACCAGCGCCGGGGACGATGATGTCGATGTCCTGCTTCCAGTGTTCGTTGGTGTAATCGTGGATGCGGACGCCGGACATGTTGTGCTGGTTGCCAGCGCTGTTCTGCATGCGCACAACCATTTCGGC
>JBDTNM010000228.1:0-5496 GCA_039933735.1 bacterium
GCCGCTCCTTGCCGATGCTGTCGAACGCCTTCATCCATTGCGCCACATGCGAATCACCGAGCAGCACAACCGTCTTCGAACCATCCGGATCGCCGAACAGGCACGCGGGCGAATCGAGCACGTCCGCGTCCACGAGACACCCCCGTCCCCACGGCGGCAGCCATGCGAAGTCCTTCAGCGAACTCGCAAGTCCCGGCGTCAGGTCCGCCGGCAATAGGTTGATCTCGGGCGCCGCCGCCACTGCTGCGAGCATCTCTTCCAGCGGGCTCTTCGGCGCACTCGATTGCGCGCTCACCGAGTCCCCGGCAGGCGTCGCGTCCGCAGCGTCGGCATAGGCCAGCCGTGGCGACCCAACCGTGTTCTCCCGGAGCTGCCACGCGCACACCCCAAACGCGGCAACCAGCAGGCACGCCCCAACCGCGATGCTCGTCCAAGGGCTCCGCGTCAGCCGCGGCGCATACCGCACCGGGTTTTCGACCACGTAATGCGTGACCGCCGCGAGCACAACCGCCGCCCCCATCAGCCCGAGGTTCTCTGCCAGCGGCAGCTCATGCCCCGCTCGTTGCGCGGCGATCATCAGGATCGGCCAGTGCCACAGGTACAGCGAATACGACCACTTCCCCAGCACCTGGAACGGCGCAAGCCCCAGCAATCGCTCCGCACCTCGCCCGGGAGCAACCGTGCCTCCGGCCACCACCATCGCTGCCCCGAAAACCGGTAGCGCCGCCGCATACCCCGGAAACGCCGTGCGGTTATCGAACAACACCGCTCCGCCGATGATTGCCCCCAGCCCGCCCCAGCTCAGCCACGCCCCGAACTTGCCCGGCACACGTTTCACCGCCGAAAGTCCCACCGCAAGCAACGCTCCGACCGCCAGTTCCCACGCCCGCGTCAGCGGCGAAAAGAACGCCCACGTCACATCCGAACGCGTCTGCACAATCGACCACGCCAGCGACGCCACAACGATTAGCGCGAGCACCGACGCCAGCTTCCGCGCCAGGCTCACTCCCGGCGCGACCGAAGCCACCGCCACGAACACCAGCGGCCAGACGACGTAGAACTGCTCCTCGACTGCCAGCGACCAGTAGTGCTGCAACGGCGAAGGCGGCGCGGTGATGTTCAGATATTGGGTTCCCTCGTGCGCGAAGTGCAGGTTCGCCGCGAACAACGCCGTCCACTTCCCGTCCTCCGCAATCGCGTCGCCCCGCAGGAACCCCAGCCAGTGATACGAAGCCAGCACCGTTACCACCAGCACAATGCTGGCCGCCGGCAGAATCCGCCTTGCCCGCCGCGCATAGAACCCGGCCATCGAAGTCGAACCGGTCGTCGCCCGCTCCCGCACCAGCAATCCGGTGATCAGGAACCCCGAGAGCACGAAAAACACGTCGACGCCGATGTACCCGCCCGGTACCCACGGCACCCCGGCATGGCCGAGCACCACCAGGCCAACGGCCACGGCCCGCAGCCCCTCGACATCGGGCCGAAACCTGCGCTCATCGTTCTTCATCGAAACTGGCGCGAATCCTGACACGCCGCAACCTTGACCGCGACCGCAAGTGCTCACGAAACACGCTACTTCCCGCCCGGGTCTCCAGGCCGCAGCGGGTTCGTGAACGCCAGCCCCGCATCGGAAAGGTCACCGGTCAGATCGTCGCCGGCCGGCCTCGTGCCGTCAGAAACCCAGCGCCGAAGGTCCTCCCAGGATTGCGTTACCTCAGCCTCGCTGAACAGGCAGTGCGACGGGTCGCGAATCACGCGTTGGACCAGCAGGCCCCCGGCGCCGGCCGCATCGACCCGCTGCCGGTACGCCTGCTCCTGCGAAACCGGGACAATCAGGTCGCCGCTCGAATGCAGCGTCAGGAGCGGGTCGCGCAGCCGCCCCGTCGTCGGCGCGAGGTCCGGGTGCGTCTCCGCATCGCGCAGCGCCGAATCGGCCGGAAGCCGCCGGATCGCCCGGTTCAGGGCCGCGCTTTCGAAGCCGATCCCGGAGTCCACGCGGTACACCTCGCCCTCATTCGTCGAAGCCGCGGCCGTCGGGAGCGTTCGGCCGGGGTCGCCCGTCAGCAGCCCGAAGTTGTACGGATAAGCGGCCACGAAGCCTTCAGCGAAGAACGGCCGCGGTCCGCCGGTGAGGTTCCGGATCGCGCTTTCGAACGCCCGCCCTGCCGGACTCGGCGATATGGCCGGGCCAAGCGCCGGTTGAATCTGCGTCTCGATCGCCTCGGTCGCTTTCGCCGCCCCACTGTCCAGCGGAATCGCGTGGCCGCCGAAATACTCCGCCAGCAGCCCCCACGAAAGCCAGTAATCGATCTGGCTCTCCCCGGCGACCGCCCCGCATATCGACAGCCCACCATCGAACTCGTCGGGGAACTGTTCCAGGGACAGCGCCACGACGTGTCCGCCCAGCGACATTCCGCCGACGTACGTCCGTTTCGGCGCCCCGAACCGCTCCGCGAAGTAGCGCTTCAGCTTCAGGGTGTCGTTCGTGCCAAGCCCCGCCGAATAGCCGTTCTCCTCGTACGAACTCGCGCCCCAGGCGTAGCCCTCGCGGATCAGCGCCTCTCGCAGCGCATGCGGTGGGTTATCCACCGATACCTCGAGTCCATAGCCGTGGACGCCATGCGCCCACAGGAAGAGCTCGCCGTTCCAGTGCCGGGGCATCTCAATTCGGAAGGCGGCACTGCCGATGGTGCCGTAGTAGGCCTTTGCTTGGGGTAGCGCCTCGAAGGCCGGGTCGGCGTACGTCGAGGCGCTGCCTGGCTTCGCATCCAGCAACCGCACATCAACGATGTCCGGGACATGGTCCACCCTGGGCGAACCACCCCCGCAGCCAGCCAGCACCGCGACCACCACAGCCAGCGCCGACGTCCGTATCATCCCCGCAGCCTACCCGCCCTCCAGCCAACAGTTATCGAATCGCGAGGCCGTGAGCCCAGCGCCGCTCAGGCTGGAAAGCCCGCTAGCCCAGGAAGTCGACGATCTCTTTTGCCCACGCCTCGGTGTTTTCGAGCGGCAGCATGTGCCCTGCGCCCGGGATCGTCGCGAGCTGCGACTTCGCGATCTTGCTCTGGAAGAGCGGCCCGTAGGCCGGCGGTGTCAGCTTGTCCTGGTCACCCCAGAGGATGAGCGTCGGCGCCTTAATCCGGTGCAGGCGCTTCTTCAGGCCCTTGTCCGGGATCGGCCAGATGAACTTGCCCGTCGCCGAGAAGTTCGCCAGCTGGAAGTAGTAGTTCTCGGCCATTTCGTCTTCGTTGGCCGGCGCCTTAAACAGCGTCGGGATCACCGGGTTGGAAAGGTCGCCGAACAGCACGCCGGGCAAGTCCTGCGGCATCAGGATGAAGATGTCGGTCACCGGCGTTTCGGGGATCCACATGCCCACGGGGCAGGTGAGCACGAGCTTCTTCACCATGTCGGGCCGCGCCGCCGCCAGTTCGGCCGCGAACAACCCGCCAATGCTGTGCCCGGCGAGGAAGAACGAGGTCAGCCCCATGGCGTCGGCGAAATCCTGGTAGTACGAAACCATGTCGTGGATATCGTCGATGTCATCAAGGCCCTTGGTGTCATCCCAACCCGGGTGCGTCGGCACGATCACGTCGTAATGCTTTGCCAGCGCTTCCATCTCGGGCGTGACGCCGTTGCGAATGCCCCCTGCGGCGTGCAGATAGAGCAGCGGTGCGCCCGAACCCAGCCGGTACACCGGCGGCTCGAATTGCCCACCCTGGACCGAAACAACCTTCGCTTCAACAGACATCAGAGCACCCCGGAAGTTAGAGACGTAGTGCCCGCGATGCTACGCGGGTTGAGTCAAAAGTGAAAAGGCGAAAGGCGAAAGTGGGTGCGTGGCAATCCGAATGCCGGCGCCGGCCGGCCACTCTCGCCTTTCCCTTTTCGCTTTTCCCTTTCGACTCGCTAAGTTCCTGCTGGCCCGACAAAGCTGATCGGCTGCCCCAGCGCACTCAGCCCCAGCGAGTGCATCAGTTCGTCGGTCTTCCACGCCATCACATTGCCGCCGACCATGTCGCGGTAGATGCGTTCAAGCGGGCGGTTCTTCACGTAGGCGTGAGCCCCGCAGACGCGCATCGCGCCCTGCGAGACTTCCTCGCTCATCCGGCGCAGATGGTAGACCGTCCGCACGAGGTGGCGGGTGAACGCCTGCGGGCTTTCGAACGGCGTTTCGAGCCGGGTCGCGCACTCGTACAGCACGATGCGCCCGGTTTCGAGCCAGTGCTCCATGTTGCCGATCCCGAACTGCGCCCACGGCTGTTCCGAACGGAAGCCCGGCGAGTTGCCCAGCGCCGCCGCTGGTCCTGCCAGGTAACCGTGGCGCTGCTTGACGTAATCGAGGGTGAAGTCGAACGCCGCCTGCGAAAGGCCAAGCCAGATCGCCAGGATGCCCAGCGCCCCGCGCGCCCGCAACTGTGTCTGCACATCGATGACCTGTGATTGTGCCTGCAGCACCATCCGCATCATCGCGGCCGGGATCACAAGGCCTTCGCTCTTCGGGATGCGCGCGTTTTCGATCACGATGTCGTGGCTGGCAGTTCCGCGCAGACCCATGGCGTCCCAGTTGTGCATGTTCGTGATCCCGGGCGTCGAAAGCTCGGGCACGGTCAGCGCGATGTCGGCCTCGTTGCCTTCGCCCCGGTCGACCGAACCACCGATGAGCGCGTACTTCGCCCCTTCGCTCATCGAGGCGAAGCCGGACTTGCCATTAATAACGAGGAAGTCGCCGTCCTCGTGGATTTTGTAGCCGGCCTGGCGGTTGTCGAGCCCACCCGAGGGGACCGAGCCCGGCCCGCAGATCAGCGCGCCGTTTTGGCCCATATCGGCCAGCACCGCATCGCGACGCGGGAAGGGTGGCATGCTCGCCAGGAACCCCGCGACGATCGCATGCATGTTCAGCGCAACCGCGGTCGAACCATCGCCATAGGCGATCTCTTCCATGATCCGCATCTGGGCCGTGACGCTGATATCGAGCCCCCCGACATCCTTCGGCAGCGCCATCGCCGGCACCTTCAGCGCCAGCAACTCATCGACGTTCTGGCGAGGGAACTTGCCCTCGCGGTCAGTCTCCGCCGAGCGTTCGATGAACCCGGTGCGTGAAAGCTCGCGCACCTTCCCGATGAGATCGGTCTCCCACTGCTCCATCTGAAACACCCCGGCCGTAACAAAGTCTCGTTAGCGAACGGAAGGGTACGTCATTCGGGCGCGAGCGGCATTCGGGAGGACGCCGTTCTTCGTGCTCCCCTCTCCCGCGACGAAGGAGTCGGGAGAGGGGCCGGGGGTGAGGGCACGCGGTCGCCGCGATCGCCGGGTACGAACGGTTACGCAATGGCCAGCCCACCCAGTGTGGGAGATGCGAGCACTCAAGCTCCCCTCTCCCGCGACGTAGGAGTCGGGAGAGGGGAAGGGGGTGAGGGCCCGCGGTCGCCGCCAGTTCATGCATCGGCTGCGCACGTAGGTCTTGGAATTGCGAACACTCAAGCTCCCCTCTCC
>JBDTNM010000229.1:0-5483 GCA_039933735.1 bacterium
CCATCGACGATGGAGCTCCTGAAGGATGCGAACTGGTGGATGCCGAAGTGGCTCGACCGGTTGCTTCCGAACATCAACGTCGACAGTCCAGTGGATCACCTCGGGCTGCCGGAAGGCTCCGTCGGCGGAGGCAAATAGCCTTTCAGCCGGAGCAGCACCACAATCAACCCATGGACTGGATCGAAAAGGCCCGGGAACTCTCCCGGGCCTTTGCCGAACGCGCTGCCCTGCATGACCGCGAAGCTTCGTTTCCCTTCGAAAACTTCGAAGAGCTGCGGGGCGCCGGGTTCTTCGGCCTCACCGTGCCGGCAGAATTCGGGGGCGCCGAAGCACCGCTGCACACCTACCTGGGTGTCCTCGAAGCAATTGCCTATGGCGATGGCTCGACCGCGCTCGCCTTCATGATGCACTTGAAGACCTTCGGCCAGGAACGCGAGTCACCCGCCTACCCACGACCGTGGCTCGAACGAATGGCAACCGGCGCCGTAGAGCGCGGAGAACTGGTGAACACGGTCGCGACCGAAGAGGGCCTCGGCTCGCCCGCTGGCGGCGGCATGCCCGAGACCCTGGCCACCTCCGATGGCCCGAACTGGCGGCTGAATGGCCGCAAGACCTTCACTACACTCGCGCCGGCGCTGCACTACTTCATCGTCCTCGCCCAGATCCCGGGGGCAGGCGATGAAGCTCCGCAGGTGGCGAACTTCATGGTCCTCCGCGACGACCCGGGCCTGCGTATCGATGAGACGTGGGACAGCCTATCGATGCGATCCACCGGCTCGCACGATGTGGTGTTCGAAAACGTTCTCCTCCCGCCCGACCGGCTCCTGAACGAGCGAAAAGTCGGGGCCGGTGATGTGCGGGGCGGCGCAGGAATGGCCTGGTTCGCTCTCGGGCTGTGCGCGGTGACTATCGGCGTGGCCACGGCCGCCCGTGACTACGCCGTCGCCTACGCCCGCGAACGCACGCCGAATTCGAACCGCACCATCAAGGACTACCCCGGCGTCCGCACGCGCATCGCGCGGATGGACCTCTTGCTTCAGCGAAGCCGCGCGATGATGGACGACGCCTGCCGCGCGTGGGAAGGCGGCACAACCGCCGGGATGCGGCCCCTGAACCGCGTGGCCGCAGCCAAAGTCGACACGCTGAACAACTGCATCGAGGCGGTCGATCTCGCGATGCGCGTCGTCGGCGGAGTCAGCCTCCAGAAGAAGCGCCCCATCGAACGGTTCTACCGCGATGTGCGGGCGGCGCTCCACAACCCGCCGCTTGAGGATCGCGCCCTGGAAATGCTGGCTCGAAGCGCCCTCGATGAGCCGCCAGGCCCAGTGACCGCCGCCGAGTAGCGCCGACTCGTTCGCCGACTATCCTCCGGGGAGTTTGAAGTCTTTCCCGACCACGATCACGATGTCCGGCAGACTCGAATCTTCCTTCGGCAAGGTAATGATTTCACTCTCCGGAACGCTCATCCATTTGGCGATGTCTTCCGCGAGGGCGCGCTTGTCGCCGCCGTAAAGCGTGATCGTCGTATGCGGTTGCACCGGTTGGTCCGGCCCGATGGAGACCGTGGGCAGACCCTTGCTGTATTTCAGGTAGCGGCCGAGGGCAGTCGCTCGAACCGCGCCGTCTTCGCCGTAGCCATTCTGGATTTCGACGGCCGAAGCGCTGTACTGGGATTTGGTGAACACCTGGCTCAGCCAGTACTGGACGTTTTCGGCGTTCCACTGGAGTACGGCCGCGCCGCCGGGGGTGGTGTATCCCACAAGCGTCGGCACGTCGTTCACGGGGTCGCCCAGGGAGAAGGTGTTCATCCGCCCGTTGGTGTCCTTCAACAGGCTGGCGTAGCCGGGAAAGCGCGCTCGGGGGATATCGGTCTTCACCGTGCTCGAATAGGCGTCCCAGAGGTCGAACGGGTTGTTCAGCAGGGCCATCGAAAAGACCTTCTGGAGGGCGGTCTTCATCACCAGCTGCTGGCGTTTTACACGCTTCAGGTCACTGTCGTACTCACGGTGCCGCCCGAACGCCACGGCATGGTAGCCGTCGAGCTTGTTCATGCCGGTGGGGAAACTCACCCAGACTCCGTTGATGTCGTCGTCGCTGTAGAACCATTCCGGCACGGAGAGGTCGTACGGGATGTCGACATCGATGCCACCGAGGGCGTCGATCAGTTTCTCAACGCCCTTGAAATCGAGGATCACGTAGTAGTTGATGTCGATCCCGAAGTTCTCTTTCATGTCGAGCTTCATCTGATCGATGCCGGAACCGATGTTCTTGCCGTTTCGCACGCCCACCCCGAAGGACGTGTTAATCCGGTCCTCGTAGGTGAAGTCCTTCGTGTGGATGTCGACGAGCATGTCGCGAGGAAAGCTGAGGACGCTCGTCTGTTTTCCGATCGGGTCGATCGTGGCGACCATGATCGTATCGGTCAGGTAGCCGCTGTTTCCGTTGTCTTCGAACTGGAAGTTCGGGCGCTTATCGACGCCCAGGATGAGCAGATTAATACGCTTGTTGAACACGCTGTCGTCGCTCGGCGCCTTGATCGTGACGAACGGGTTATCGAGCGAGGCGAGCGGCCGAATGATGCCGAGGTTTGTCAGGTCCTTGCCCGGGAACAACGCCGGCGTGACGCGAGCGAGCAGCGCAAGGCTGGTGTAAGTGGAGGCGAGACCGAACGTGATGAGGGCGAACACGAAGAGCAGCCGGTGCGTCCCGGAGACCCGCCTGCGCGCGGCGGCCCGGGGACGGGAGGACGACCGGGAAACCGGCACGGTAACGGTCGATTCTTCGATCCGCGTCGCCACGGGCTCAACCTACTGTTGCTTTCAACTCAGGGTCAATGCCGGTATTCACGTCGCCGTTACTTGGGCGAGCCTGTCGACGCCTTAATGCGAGCCAGGGATGACGAAATCCTGGCCAACGGTCACCGTGATATCCGGCGTCGACGTGTCGCTCGCGTCGACGATGCGAGCGATGACCCGGTCTTTCGGCAGTCCCAGCCAGTTGGCGATGTCCTCCGCCGCTTTGCGGTGACTCTCCCGGCTCAACGTGATGGTTGTTTGCGCCTGGCGAGGCTGGTCGATGCCATAGAAGACCGTGACCAGGCCCTTGGAATAGACCAGGTAGCGGCCCAGCGCGGCCGTCCGCGAACCGCCGAGGTCCGGGTCGCCGTAGGCGTTGTCCAACTCGACCGAGGCGTCGGCGTAGCGCGTCACCGGGAAGGCCCGGGCGAGCCAATACTGGACGTTTTCGGGCACCCACTTCAGGACGGCGGCGCCGCCATCGGTGGTGTAGGGGATCATCGTTGGCACATCGTCGACCGGGTCGCCGACCGAAAGGGTCTGCATCGAGCCGTTCGTCATTCGCAGAAGGTCAGCGAGCGGGAGAATCTGGGCGCGCGGAATGTCTGTCTTCACGAGCCCGTTGTAGGCGTCCCAGAGTGCCAGGGGGTTTGAAGCGATAATGCCGGCCGAGAAGGACTTCTGAAGCGCGGCTTTGACCACGAGCTGTTGGCGCTTCACGCGTTCGAGGTCGCTGTCCTGCTCGCGGTGGCGGCCGAACGCGACAGCATGGTAGCCGTCGAGCTGGTTGATGCCCGGCGGAAAGGCGACGTACTGGGCGTTTTTGTTGTCATCCGAGTAGTACCACGTGTCGACCGAAAGTCCCGGAGGGATATCGACCGTGACACCGCCGATAGCATCGACGAGACCCTCGACGCCTTTGAAGTCGAGGATCACTGAGTAGTCGATACTGATGTTGAAGTTCTCTTTGAGGTCCCGTTCCACCTGAGCGATGCCTGCTCCCGAATTTCCTCCGGCCTGAACGCCAACTTCGTAAGACGTATTAATGCGGTCCTGGTACGGCCGGCCGACTTTGGGCGTGATGTCGATCAGCATGTCGCGCGGGAAGCTCAGGAGCGTCGTTTTTTTGGTGATTGGGTCTGTTGACGAGACCATGACGACATCGGTGTTGTTGCCGCCGCTGATATCGATGCCGAGGATCAAGATATGGATTGGGTCCTCGAAGCTGCCCGAGGCCGACGCTTCGGGGACACTCACGACCCGATCGAGCGCCGCAATGACACCGACGTTCTTCAGCGAACGGCCCGGAAAAAGCGCGGGCGTAACATGCGATAGCAGGGCGATCCCGGTGTACGAGCTGGCCAAAAAGAAGGTCAGCAGGGCGAACGCAAAGAGGGCACGCTGACTTCCGCTTGCTAACGGCGTCCCACGAACCCCACGCGTCCCCACACGCCGTACAGCGTATCCACCGCTCGTCATATCTAGTCACCGTAGGCAGAGCATCCCACCCGGTCAATTCTGCGGTTAGCCTGAATTGACCCCGGGATTACCCCATTCCGAGTTCGTGCAGCCGGTTGTCGTCGATGCCGAAGTAGTGCCCAAGCTCGTGCAGGACGGTCTTCCGTACCTGCTCGCGGACGTCGTCGTCGGTCTCGCAAATCGCCTCGATGTGCTCCTGGTAGATGCTGATCTTGTCCGGCGCGACGAGGTTGTAGAACTCGCCCCGCTTCGTTAATGGGATACCGTGATACAGCCCGAGCAAGAGGCTTCCCGGGCCGGTCCTGGCGAGCTTCCGGTCACGCGCGGTCGGGCGCGCCTCGATGACGATGTCCACGTTGTGGACGTTCCGCATCAGGTCGGGCGGGAGCAGTGCGACGGCTTCTCGTACAAGGCTGCGAAATTCGGCGCGTTCCAGGGCAGCCTACCGCGGCGCCGGCGACCGGCTCCAGAGCGTCTTGAAGCCTTCGGCGCCGAGAACAGCTGCGCGCTGATGCTCGTTCTCAAGCCGCACCAGTTCGCGCAGTGCTTCTTCGGCCTCGCGCACACTTTCGGCATGTCCGCTGTCAACGATGCGGGCATTTACCTCGCGCCAGGCGTCGGTCTCGCCGAGCGAACGCGTGAAGCGTGGCCAATAGACCATCACAATCTTCTCCGGATCGCGGAAGCGCGGACGGATCTTGCGGAGGTTCGCGTACCGTTCCTGCACACTCTTCACCGGATCCACAAGGCGGACGGCCGGGCCATCGATGTCGCTACAACGGAAGTCCAGGAGGAGCCTCTGACCGACTGTCACGAAGCGCAAGACCACCACATCGTGGCCCCGGATCGTGGAGGCGATCTCTTCCATGTCTACGTTGTAGTCGTTGTCCACCGTCTCCGAGTGTAGGGGCTGCCCCCCGCCACGGCCACCGGCTGGCCTCTTTCCCACCGAATTGCAACCAAGATCTGGGCCGGGCAGTCGATTGTTCAAATGATGGCCCTCTTCGCTCGCTTCTCAACACATCGCAAGGTCGAACAACTGATTCGTCATGGCGTTGGTGTGCGCGAAGCGACGTGGCCCCTTGAGGACCACGCGGAGCCGGCGACCGAAGCACTGGTGGCGGATGTCATCGAGTGGGTGCGGTCCTCAATGGGCGAAATGCGGCGCCCCTACGGCATCGATCACGTCGCCCTGGCCCTCGCCGCCCG
>JBDTNM010000230.1:0-5463 GCA_039933735.1 bacterium
TGGCGCAGAAGATCCCGGAGATGAAGGCGGGCAGCCGGGTGCTGACGTTCTGCTACGATACCGGGGAGCGGTATTTGTCGATCGAGGGGCTGTTCGCGTAATCGAGGGAGCCGCCCACGTTCGACTGGGCAGTCGGCCCCCGGGCCTGACGCTCTACGCTGGCCCGTGTAGCTTCCCTTCCCATGCCTCCCGCTACCCCGCTCCATGCCCTGGCCGCACGCTGGGCCAAGGCCAGGCCGGCCGAGCGATCCAACGCCCACATCTACATCACCGAGTTCTGCACCGCCCTCGGCGTCGAGCCGCCTCGGCCGGCCACGGAGGTGACGCCGCACTACAGCTTCGACTTCCCCCTGAAGGCGATTGACCCGACGGAGCTCAGGGAAACCACCAACTTCATCGACTGCTACAAATCCGGCCACTTCGCGCTGGAGGCGAAGTCGTTCGCCGGCGAAGACTCCGAGGACCGCCGCCTCCGCCGCGCCTTTGTGCAGGTGTGGAATTACGCCCAGAAGCTCCCCGGCGATCGCCCGCCGTACATCCTGGTCCTCGACATCGGCAAGACGCTGCTGGTCTGGGACCGCTGGAGCGGGGAATACGGCGGCTTCAACGCCGCCCGCCGGATCGACCTCCCCACCCTCGGCGACCGGCCCGACGATCTCGCCCTCCTCCGCGATATCTGGGAGAACCCCGCCGCCCGGGACACCAGCGCCCGCTCGGCCCAAGTCACGAAGCAGATCGCGGAGCGGCTGGCGCAACTGGCCGCTTCGCTCGAGGCCCGGGGCCATCCGCAGGAGGCGGTAGCACGGTTCCTCATTCGGGTGGTGTTCACGATGTTCGCCGAGGACGTGGACCTCCTGCCCGCCGAGACCTTTCGCGATCTCATCGCGCAGGTCCCGCTCGACAAGCTGCCCAAGACGATGGAACGGCTGTGGAAGGCGATGGACAAGGGTGAGCCATTCGGCAAGAGTGAACTGGCCCGCTTCAACGGCCATTTCTTTCACGACTCGAAGGCCCTCCCGCTCACCCTCGACGATCAGGCGCTCCTCCTCCTCGCCGCGAATGCGGAATGGCAGGATGTGGAGCCGAGCATCTTCGGTACGCTCCTGGTGCGGGCCCTCGATCCGGTGGAGCGGCACCGGCTGGGAGCGGAGTTCACCCCGCGCGAATTCGTCGAACGGGTGGTGAGGCCCACCGTCGAAGAGCCGGTGCGGGAGCGGTGGAACCTGGTGCAGGCGGAGGTGGTGCAGCTGCAGGAGAGTGGCAAGGAAAAGGACCGCAAGACGGCGCTCAAGGCGGTGCAGGACTATCACGAATGGCTCTGCGGACTGCAGATCCTCGACCCCGCCTGCGGTTCCGGGAATTTCCTTTATGTGACGCTGCACCTGCTCAAGCGGATCGAACTGGAGGTGAAGAACCTCGAGAACGATCTCCGCAAAGGGGGCGACGCCGACTTCCGGCTCTTCGAGGTGCATCCGCGCCAGTTCCACGGCATCGAGGTGAAGCCGTGGGCCCGGGAGATCGCCGAGCTGACGCTGTGGATCGGCTATCACCAGTTCTGGAAGCAGTACCAGCATGTGCAGTACCCCGAGCCGATCCTCGAGGACACGAAGACGATCGAGTGCCGCGATGCCGTGCTCGACTGGGATGCGATCCGGCACGACCCTTCGCGGGACCGGCCCGACCCTACGCCGCGCATCGCCTCAAAGATCACCGGCGAGCTGGTGCCTGACCCCAAGGCCAAGCTTCAATACATGCAGTACCTGCATCCTCGGCAGGCGCAGTGGCCGAAGGCAGATTTCATTGTGGGGAATCCGCCGTACCTGGGCCAGGCGAGGCAGCGGGAGGAATTCGGAGATGGCTATGTCGACGCGCTGCGCGCAACGTATTCGACATTGCCTGACTCGATCGACTATGTGATGTATTGGGTCGCCAAAGCTGCGGACGCTCTGAAACGGCGAACGGCAGCCCGAGCGGGATTCGTGACTACCCAATCTTTAACTCAACGACAGAATAGGGTGGTGCTGAAACTTGCCGAGGTCGATGGTGTCCGGCCTTCATGGGCTATTCCGGATCACGCTTGGTGCGACGGCCAGACCGGCGCCGAAGTGCGCGTCGCGATGGTGGTCTTTGAACTCGATCCGCCGGCTGCTCGATTGGTGGAAGTTGACCAAGTTCGATATGTGAGAGGCGGAATTGTCCCAGCAGTCCTGGCAGTGCGCACCGCAAGGAGGCTGAATTCAGACCTTTCGGTGGATGCAGATCTCGTTTCGTCGTCCGAAAAGCCATTGGTGGCGAACGAAGGGCTGTCGAGCCCCGGAGTCAAGCTGCACGGCGCGGGCTTCATTCTATCAAAAGCGGAGGCGACACGCCTTTTAAGCTCACCCTCTGAAGCATCGTTCGTGCGTGAGTATCGCAACGGCAAGGACCTCACAGACAGACCACGAGAGGTCAGACTGATCGACTTTGGTCTTTGTGACGAGGCCGAAGCCCGTGCCGCAAGCCAGGCCTTCGACGTAGTGAGGACACGGGTAAAGCCAAAACGAGATGCGAATAGCAGGGAGTCGTACCGTCGCTATTGGTGGCGATTCGGTGAGCCCCGTCGCGAGTTGCGGGCTGCGTTGCACGGATTGACTCGCTACATCGCAACGGTGGAGACCGCAAAGCGGCGATTCTTTCAGTTCCTTGGTTCGGATGTCACGCCCGACAACATGTTGATCGCGATCGCCACGGGCGAGCCGTTCGTTCTGGGGGTTTTGTCAAGCGCGATTCACGTCCGGTGGGCGTTGGAGGCCGGAGGCGCGCTCGAGGACAAACCGCGGTACAACAAGGGAGTCTGCTTCGACTCGTTCCCGTTCCCCGACCCCTCGCCCGGTCTGCGCACGCAGATCGGCACCATCGCCGAATCACTGGACGCTCATCGCAAGTCCGCTCTCGCTCGCGACCAGCGGGTGACGATGACCAGGATGTACAACGTCGTCGAGAAGCTCCGGAGCGGTGAGGCGCTCACTCCGCCTGAGCGGACCATCCATGAGCTTGGCGCTTGCGGTGTCTTGAAGGACCTCCATGACGAACTCGACGCACTTGTGGCGGAGGCCTACGGCTGGCCCTGGCCCATGGAAAAGGAAGAGATCCTGGAGCGGCTGGTGAAACTGCACGATGAACGGGTGGCGGAGGAAAAGGCGGGCAAGGTGCGCTGGCTCCGGCCGGAGTATCAGATCCCGCGCTTCGGGAAAGACCTCGTGGTGCCGGCGGAGCTGGAGCTGGAAACCGATGAAGTTGAATCCGAGGAAGCCGGCGCCCCGATCCCCTGGCCCAGGACGGTGATGGAGCAGCTCGGTGCGCTCAAGGCGCTGCTCACCACTCGTTCGCTCACGGTGGCAGAGGCCGCCGCCGCCTTTGCGGGAGCGAGCAAGCCGCTGGTGGAACGGCACCTCGAGGCGCTGGCGCTGACAGGGGAGGTGACGCGGGGGAAGAATAGGAAGTATCGGGCGGGCTAGATCAGGGCCGCTCTCTCTCGGTGTATTCATGGTCCGCCCCCAGGAGAGGCGGTATTCATCCAGCCTTGCTCCCCCAACCCTCCTCTCGGCGGTTTCTGGTGTTTTCAGACCATTTAGTATATCATGTATGAGTCTTTGTGTGGTATAAAAGCTTATATATGAGTCATTAAAGTGAAATCAAACGTCTACAGAACCTTGCCCCCACCGGTGCGGCGGGGGCTCGAAAAGCTCGGTACCGATATCGGGTGGGCGCGCCGGCGTCGCCGCCTGACGGAGGCGATGATGGCCGAGCGGCTGGGCGTGTCGCTGAGCACCTACCGACGGCTGGAGAGCGGCAATCCCGCGGCCGGTATCGGGCTGTATGCGTTGGCCCTCTTCGTTCTGGGTCTGGATGCGCCGTTCGCTGACCTGGCGGATGCGGGTAGGGACGATCAGGGTCTGCTGCTGGAGGCGGCGCGGCTGCCGAAGCGGGTACGTGTTCGGCGTGAGTCGAAGCCGCTATGAGCCGGCGGGTCGAGGTGCTCCTCGGGGAAGAGGCACGGACGCTTGGGGTCCTGTACTACAACCGGGAGGGCAATCGCGAGAGCGCGAACTTCGAATACGATCCGGAATGGCTCCGGGCCCGTGACCGCTTCGCGATTGATCCGGCGCTCCCGCTCGTCGCGGGCCGGCAGTTCCGCAAACGCCCCGGGCGGGAGGACTCCGTGTTCCATGGCGTCATCGCCGATACCGAGCCGGACGGCTGGGGCCGGCGGATCATCCTGCGCGACCACGCCAAGCGGCGCCACGCCGCGCGTGGTGCCGCGCACGCGGGGCCCGAACCTGTCATCGACGCCGTGGATTTTCTGCTGGAGGTGGACGATGAGGCGAGGGTGGGAGCGTTGCGCTTGCGCGATGAGCATGGCGTCCTGCGCCGCCAGGCGGATTCCGATCGTCGGACCACGCCCCCACTGATCGAGCTGCCCCATCTGATCGCCGCCTCACACGCGGTGGAAATGAACACCGAGACAGCCGCTGACCTGGCGTACCTGCGTGGCCGCGGGACTTCGCTGGGCGGATTGCGCCCGAAGTGTTCCATCCGGGACGACGATGGGACACTGGCCATCGGGAAGTTCCCGAGTGCGCAGGACACGCGGGCAGTGACCAAGGGCGAGGTGCTGGCCCTTCAGCTCGCGGCGGCCGCGGGCCTCAACGCGGCACAGGCGAGGCTGGTGCACAGCGATGGTGTTCCGGTCGCGGTGATCCGTCGCTTTGACCGGGTTCCGGGTGGTCGGCTGCTCTACTGTTCCGCCGCCACGATGCTGCAAGCCGAGGGGAGCGACGCGACGGAGCATTCCTATCGGGAGATCGTCGATATGCTGCGGCGTTACGGAGATACGCCAGTTGCGGACATGGAAGAGCTGTGGCGACGGATCGCATTCTCCATTCTGATCACCAACGTCGACGACCATCTGCACAATCATGGGTTGCTGCACGTCAGCGATGGCCGGTGGCGCCTCGCACCCGCCTTCGACGTCAATCCGTTTCCCGATCGCGCCCGGGAGCTGAAAACGTGGATCACCGAAGAGACCGGCCCGCAGGCGAGTATCGAAGCCCTGTACTCCGCCGCGGCCCACTTCGGGCTTTCGCCAGCGCGGAGTGCGGAGCTGCTCGGCCAGGTGGAAGCCGCCGTCACCGGCTGGCGGCGGCAGGGCGCTGCCCTCGGCATGACCGAGGCGGAGCTTGATCAGTTCACCGATGCCTTCGAACACGCCGAACGGGGAGCGGCCCGCCGTTTGGCGTCGGCCGCGCGCTGACTCGCGACAGCGCCTGCGGGGTGTTCATGCAGGTCCACGGCCCACGCGCCCCATTCGGAGTGACCGAACGGGGCGCGTGGGCGGAGGAGCCGAAAAGTGGAACCGATGCGACTGCAGTGCGCCCGATACGATTCGAACGTACGACCTCTTGCTCCGGAGGCAAGCGCTCT
>JBDTNM010000231.1:0-5462 GCA_039933735.1 bacterium
GGCGTGCACCATTGGCTGTACTTCTCGCTTTTCCCGCGAATGGCGTCGTAGAAGAGGGCGCTGAGCTTGCTCGTGATCGGTCCGGGCTCCCCGGTTCCAACCTTGCGCCGGTCAATTTCGACAATCGGCGTGAGGTGCGCGGCAGTGCCGGTCATAAAGACTTCGTCCGCGATGTAGAGCTCAGTCCGGTCGATTTCTCGCTGGACGATTTCGACGCCGAGGTCGTTCTTCGCCATTTCCATCACGCTCTTCGCCGTAATGCCTTCGAGGACGTTATCGGCTGGCCCCGGCGTGATGAGTTGGCCGTGACGAATCATGAAGATGTTCTCGCCGCTGCCTTCGGAAACGTGGCCGTTTTCGTTGAGCATGATCGCTTCGTCGAATCCGTTCGCATTCGCTTCAGTCTTGGCCAACGCGCTATTCACGTAGATGCCTGTGACCTTCGCACGAGGCGGAATGCCTGTGTCCTGCACTCGGCGCCACGTGCTCGTGTGGCAGCGGGCCGTCTCCGGGAGGTATGCCGGGAACGGCGAGAGGAAGATCAGCGTGTCGCTCTCGACGTTGTGAAGGCGGACGCCCAGCACTTCTCCGGACAGGTACACCATCGGCCGGAGATAGACGTCTTCCGTGAACCCGCTGCGCTCAACCAACTCGACCGCTATTTCGGCCAGTTTGTCAGTCGAGTCGCGCATCTGCAGCCCGAGGATGTGCGAACTCTGCGCCAGCCGCTCGAAGTGCTCGCGCGTGCGAAAGAGGTACGTGGTTTGAGCTTCTTCGTTCCAGTTGCCGCGGATGCCTTCGAAAACGGCCGTACCGTAGTTGAAGGCGTGAGTCATGATGCCGATTTTGGCTTCGCTCAGCGGGACGATGTTGCCCTGGAAGTAGGCGTACGGTGTGGGCATGATGCTCCTCGGTGGCGCTAGAACTGTTGGGCCGAGTATACCGGCGAATCCCGTACCGTCGGGGTTCAGGGAGTTGCGGTCGCTGCCCGGCTGAAGAACGTCCCGTCCTTGCACTCGGAGATGCTCGGTTCGAGCGCGGCGATCCGGTGCTGCGCGTCCTTCGAAGGCAGCGGCGGCGTCCGCGTTACCAGCGACGTCGGGTCGGCCACAGCGTCTTCGAGGTACTTGATGAAGTCCTGGTTGTATTTCACGAGGTCGCTCGGAGGGTTCAGTTTCTTCATTTCTTCGATGAAGTCTTTGATGACCTTCGCGATGTCGTCCGGGTTCGTCTTGCTCAGCAGCGCATTCGAAAAGTTGCTCGTGCCCACACAGATCGCTCGCAAGTAGTCAGTGTCGTTTCCGCCACCGGCGGCCGGGGAATCGTCGTCTCCGCCGCACGCTGAAATCACCATGGCGAACGCGGAGAGTAGGCTAAGGAGCAGGAGAATCCAGTGTCGCATCGGTGCGAATGCTACACGCTGGAGAGGTTAGTGGGAGTTCAGAGCAGCAATCGTTTGGCGGCCGAACGAGGCTCCCGCCGCCAATTCTGGACCACGTAGCGTCGCTCGCCGCCGATCTCTTTGGTTTCGATCCGGCACCGTGAAGTCTGTGAAGTCAGCTTTTCCGCCGCACCCGTCCACGCCTTCGACCGCTCAGAAACTGGCCCGAACACCGATTCGAACTCGGCCACAGTCGCCAGTTGGGCCGAACCGAGTTCCAGAAGCCATCCCAGTTCAAGTTCTGCCAGCCCGGAATGGAAGTCACGGTCGCCGAAAGTCACCTCGACGTGATCGGGCGCTGAACCAGAACCAGCGAACAACATGGTCGAACCGAAATGCGAGAGCGAAAGGTCCATCGCTGTGCGATAGATCCGGCCCAGCACCGGGTGTTCGGCGAGAATTTCCGCCGCCCGGAATGGATGCAGCCGGAATTCCGTGGCGTGCTCTTCCGCCGCAATCGCTATCCCTCCCGCATCGAGCCACTCCGTCCATTCCGCGGCCGAGGTGCGGAGAAGGTAGAGCTGCGACGCCTGGTAGTCCGCCGTCCCACGAATCAGTGTGATCGCAGCCGAATAGTTTCCCCACTGCACCGCGTGGAGCGCCTCCAATCGGCACAGCCAGGACCGTGACCAGAGGCCAAGCGCCGAAGCCATGGTCTGGCTCCGGAACTTCGATCCACTGCTCACTTCGGCGGCGGCCCCTTCGAGGTTTAGTCCTTCCATTACCGCTTCGACATCCGCTCCGAGGACGAACCCGGTCTGGCGGAACGCGTCAGCACTCCCGGCCGCGTCCGCGGGAGGCTTCGTGGCGGCCGTGGCGATCGGGAACACCTTCGGCGGCGAAACGCGCATCAGCTATTCATCGATTTCTGGTACATCTGGATGATCGGGTCATCGAACCACGGGGCGAGCGCGGCTTGCCGCTCCGGGAGGGCGCGAGACATGTCCATTGCGTGCATCGGGTCGTGTTTACACCACCCTCGCAGGTAACCACCGAAGGGGATTTCGGAAGCAGCGCGCTTCGAATCACCGCCGAACTTGAGCGTGCGCGCGAGGTCCTCATCGGTCAGCACGAGCATGTGGCTCTTCAGTTCGGCGCGGGACTTGGCTGCCTCCGCAAGGACGTCGTCCACGGAGAGCACGCGGCGGCGCTCCACCTGCTTGTCATTCCAGTCGTCGATATCGAACTTTCCGCCGTCGGCATCTCGAATACCGGCATCTTCACCGGCGTGCATCGACTTGAACATTTCGCTCACCGGGCCGTCGATGGTCGCGAGGTGGGCAATAAAGTCTCGTACCACCCACGTACTCTTTGGAACCGGCCGGTCCAGTTCTTCCTGCGACAGGGACCGGCAAAATTCCTCGAACTGCGTACGGTGTCGGTCCAGTTCATCAATGACTTCCAGGACTGCTGTCGATGTCATTCATCCTCCTCGTCGTCTTCATCGGGCAGTGAGGCAATGTACTCTCTCGCGTCGCGCAAGAGGCGGTTCTGCCATTCATTCGCCGCGTCGCCCTCGAAGTCCGCGCCCAGCAGCCAGTTAAGCACCAGCGGGTCCATCCGGATCTCGGGGACAGCATCCACAATCGGGATGGCGTGATTGAGGCAGTGCTCGCCCAGGAACCTGAGCGTTGTGAGGGCGTCAGCCCTCCCCAACGGCTCCGCCAACTGCTGATCGGGGATGCTCGCAAGCGCGGCCACGAGGCCGTTAATGCCGGTCGCGAAAAGTTCCGCGATTTCCGGCACTCCAGCGTCGGCGTAACGGGACGCTGTGGCGGCGTTCATCGCATCCGGGTCCCAGCCCTCCAGAGGCGCCTCGCCCTCAAGCCATCGCCGGATCAGGCGTTCGTACTCACCCAGAGAATCCGCGAGATGCGCAAGCATCTGGCCGACTGTCCACTCGTGCCCGTCGACCGGGCGTCCGAGGGCCTCCGACGGCGCTATCGCGAGGATGTGCTTCAGCGTCGCGTGCTCGTAGATGAACCGGTCCGAGACCGCATGCAGTTCTGGCGTCATTTCAGTGCCGGGCGCGCGGCGGTCGGCGGTCGCCTCGCGGCGCGCGTGCACGGGCGGGCGCCTCGCGAACAGGCCGCGGTCCAAGTTGCTTAATCGAATCCCACCCGGCGTACGCCGCCGCGGGCCCGAGTTCCGCTTCGATTTCAAGCAGGCGGTTGTACTTCGCCGTGCGTTCGCTGCGTGCCGGCGCCCCGGTTTTGATCTGGCCCGCGCCGGTGGCAACCACCAGGTCGGCGATGAACGTATCCTCGGTCTCGCCCGACCGGTGGCTGATGATTGCCGTCCAGCCCGCGCGGTGGGCGGTTTCAATCGCCTCGATCGTCTCCGTGAGCGTGCCAATCTGGTTGAGCTTGATGAGGACGCTATTGGCCGAAGATTCGGCGATGCCGCGGCGAATCCGCTCGGGGTTGGTCACCAGCAGGTCGTCGCCAACAATCTGACAGCTCTCGCCCAGCCGGGCGGTGAGCTTCTTCCAGCCGTCCCAGTCGTCTTCAGCGAGTCCGTCTTCGATCGAGCGGATCGGGTACCGTTCGGCCCATTTGGCCCAGTGGTCGATCATCTGGTCCGAGGTCAGAACGCGCTTTTCCTTAGCGAGCGCGTATTTGCCGCCCGCGAACAGTTCCGTAGCGGCCGGATCCAGGGCGATTACCGCATCGACGCCGGGCGTGTAGCCGGCTTTCTCGATGGCCTCCATCACTACCTGGACGGCCTCTTCGTTGCCCGGCAACGACGGCGCGAACCCGCCTTCGTCACCGACGGAGGTGATCGCTCCCATGTCGTGGAGGACGCCGCGGAGTGCGTTGTAGATCTCCACGCCCATGCGCAAGCCTTCACTGAACGATTCCGCGCCGACCGGCATGACCATGAATTCCTGGAAGTCCGTGCTATCGGGGGCGTGTTTGCCGCCGTTGAGGATGTTCAGCATGGGCACCGGCAGTCGGTGTGCTCCTGAGCCGCCGAGGTACCGGTAGAGCGGCTGGCCAATCGAATCGGCGGCAGCTCGCGCCACAGCCAGCGAGACACCGAGGATGGCGTTCGCCCCGAGTCGGCCCTTATTCGGCGTGCCGTCGAGTTCGCAGAGCAGCCGGTCTACGGAGCGCTGCTCCGAAGCCGGGAAGCCTTCCAGGGCCTTGGCGATTTCCGCGTTCACGTTGCGGACGGCCTTTGTCACGCCTTTGCCGCCATAACGCTTGCCACCGTCGCGCAGTTCGACAGCCTCGTGCGCGCCCGTTGAGGCGCCCGATGGCACCGCCGCCGTCCCCATTGCGCCATCGTCGAGCAACACCGTGACATGGACAGTCGGGTTTCCGCGCGAATCCAGGATTTCCCGAGCGGCGATTGATTCGATGAACATCTTTGGGCTCCTTAGCCGCGAACTTCCGGCGCATCGTGCAGTGGGACGAGGGCATCCGGGCTCTCGAGGTAGTCGATATAGAGAATGCCGTTGACGTGGTCGATCTCGTGCTCCAACGCCTCGGCGAGAAGGTTGTTCTCGGCTTTCACACGCACCTCTTTCCCGGTGTAGGGGTCCGTCCCCTGCGCGAGCACCTTGGTCGAGCGGATGATCTCGCCTCGATAGCCGGGGACGGAGAGGCAGCCTTCGTCGCAAGATCGCTCGCCACTGCGCTTCACGATTTCCGGATTCACCAGCGCAATCGGGTTTTCGTCTCCGACGTCGATCACCACCACCCGAAGCGAAACCCCAATCTGCGGTGCGGCCAGGCCAACGCCCGGCGCGTCGTACATGGTTTCCCACATGTCCTCGATCAGTTTGTGGATCGATTTGTCGATCATGCGGACACGGCGGGCCTTTTCGCGAAGGACTGGATCGCCGGCGCGACGAATGGGAATGATGGCCAAGGGGCAGCTCCGGGACTGGGTGAAGGCGCCGATGCGCCGCGCGATAGTGTATCGCGGCTCACCGTTTTGCGTCCTTGCACAGGTACTTCGTGTCTGATCTACACTAAGTCCCAATGACGCTTCAGACGGCCAGGCGCAACGAGCG
>JBDTNM010000232.1:0-5453 GCA_039933735.1 bacterium
GTCATCGGCTGGTTCGACCTCTGCGCCCCGGACTTCGAAGAACAGATCGACGCGCTGCCGTGGCCGAACAAGCTCGTTGGCGTGCGCGCCATGCTCCAGGACGAAGACGACGACGAATACATGCTCCGCGAGGACTTCGCCCGCGGCCTGAAAGTCGTCCGCGACTGCGGATTTTCGTACGACCTGCTCGTCTACCCCCGGCACCTGCCCTACGCCCTGAAGCTGGTGCGGCAGTTCCCGTCGGTGCGCTTCATCGTGGACCACCTGGCGAAACCGCCGATCGCCACCGGCGAACTCGAGCCGTGGATGCACCAGGTGCGCGAACTGGCGCACGAACCGAACGTCGCCTGCAAGCTCTCCGGCATGGTCACCGACGCAGCGGTCGACTGGAAACACCAGGACCTCGCGCCATTCATCGACGTCGTCGGCGATGCCTTTGGCGAAAAGCGATTGATCTTCGGCTCCGACTGGCCTGTCTGCGAAATCGCGGCGACCTATCCGCAAGTTGTCGAAATCGTCGAGAAGCAGTTCGCCTACCTGCCCCAGGAATCGCGCGAGTGGATCATGGGCGGCAACGCGGCGCGCTGGTACGACCTCGGCATCGTCGTCGAAAACCGCTACCCCTTCGCTTGACCGCCGACCTCCCCCCGGCGAGAGTTCGCGCCATGCCTAGAACCATCACCGGGATGCGCGTCCGCGACATCCGCATGCCCACCTCCCGCTTCCTCGACGGCTCCGATGCCATGAACCCTGACCCGGACTACTCCGCCGCCTACGTCGTCCTCACCACCGATGCCGGCGACCACATCGAAGGCCATGGGATGACCTTTACGATTGGCCGCGGCAACGAGCTCTGCTGCGCCGCCATCGAAGCCCTCAAGCCGCTGATTATCGGCCGCACGCTGGAGTCCTTCACCGAAGACATGGGAGCCTTCTGGCGGCACATCACCTCTGATAGCCAGCTCCGCTGGGTTGGGCCCGAGAAGGGCGTCATCCATATGGCGACGGCGGCAGTGGTCAACGCCGTCTGGGACCTCTGGGCGAAGGTCGAAGGCAAACCGATCTGGAAACTCGTCGCGGACATGACCCCCACCGAGTTCGTCCGCTGCATCGACTTCCGCTACATAACTGACGCCATTTCGCCCGGCGAAGCCCACGCCATGCTCGAAAGACTCGCCGCGACGAAAGCGGACCGCGAGGCGGAGATGCGCCGCGACGGCTACCCGGCATACCTCACGTCGGCCGGCTGGATCGGCTACCCCGAAGACAAGATGCGCAAGCTCTTCCGCGAAGCCATCGCCCAGGGCTGGAACCACTTCAAAGTGAAGGTGGGTACGAGCGTTGAAGACGACATTCGCCGCCTCACCATCGCGCGCGAGGAGATAGGCACGCACCGCACCCTCATGGTCGATGCGAACCAGGTCTGGGATGTGAACGAGGCGATCGACCATATGCGCCAGCTCGAGCGGTTCGACCTGACCTGGATCGAAGAGCCTACGAACCCCGACGACGTGCTCGGTCACGCCGCCATTCGTCGCGCACTGAAGCCGATGGGCGTGGCCACTGGCGAACACTGCGCCAACCGCATCATGTTCAAGCAGTTGCTCCAGGCTGAGGCGATCGATTTCTGCCAGGTGGACAGTTGCCGTCTCGGCGGCCTGAACGAAGTGTTGGCCGTCCTCTTGATGGCGGCGAAATTCGGTGTGCCCGTTTGTCCTCACGCCGGCGGCGTCGGCCTCTGCGAGTACGTCCAGCACATCTCCCTCATCGACTACATCTGCGTCAGCGGCAGCCACGAGGGCCGCTGGACCGAATTCGCCGACCACCTCCACGAACATTTCATCGACCCGGTAGTCGTCGAAAACGCCCATTACCGCGTGCCCACCGCCCCCGGCTACAGCATCACCATGCAACCCGCCTCGCTGGACGAATTCGAATTCCCGAACGGCAAGGCCTGGCGCTAACCCCGGCCAAAGATCGTAGTTCCTTCTTTGAGCGTCTCCCGCACGCGTATTCCCGCCAACTCCGATGGAGCCACCCGGGTCGGGTCGGCCTCGAGAACGATCAGGTCAGCCAGCTTCCCCACTTCAATCGAACCCTTTTGGTCCTCCTCGAAGTAGGCGTAGGCAGCGTCGATCGTCACGGCGCGAAGCGCCTCCATCACCGTCAGCGCCTGGTCGCCGCCGAGTACCTGGCCGCTTCGCGTCTTCCGTTCGACAGCGCTCCAGACCAGGCGCATGACGTCGGGCGGGACCACTGGCGCGTCGTTGTGCAGATTGAAGCGCATCCCTCGCCGCGCCGCCGAACGCATCGGGCTGATGCGGCTCGCCCGTTCGGCCCCGAGCACAGAATCGCGGTGGTAGTCACCCCAATAGAAGACGTGGGAAGCGAAGAACGAGGGCAGAATCCCGAGACCAACCATCCGGTCCAGTTGGTCCTCGCGGACGGTCTGGGCGTGAATCATTACCGGCCGACGGTCGAGCTTCGGATGGGCCTCCGCAGCGGCGTCAATTGCCCGGAGGTACTGCTCGGCGGCGGCGTCTCCGTTGCAATGTGCAATCACCTGCCAGCCTTCGCGGAAGGCGGTCTCGGTCAGTCCCAGTGCCTGCTCGTCGGGCATCGCCGGGTACCCGCAATAGTCTGGCGGCTGTCCCTCGGGCACGACCTCGTAGGGCCTCGTCAGCCACGCGGTCTTGCCCTGCGGCGACCCGTCGAGCATCAGTTTCATCCCGCCCAGCTTGAATCGGCGGTCGTAAACGCCGGTGCGCCGATCGGCCAGCATCGGCCGCGCCGTCGCCCAGAACGCGTAGCCCACCACATCGAGGTAGAGTCGGCCGTCCCTAGCGGCGTTCTCGAACATTGCCTGTTCCGCCGGGAACATCGCCCCTTCCTGGGCGGTGGTGAGCCCGAACGAAGCGTAAATGCGCTGCGCTTCCGCCAGTTGCGCATGTTCCGCGGCAGCATCCGGCTGCGGGATGATGGCATTGAAGAACCCCATCGCAGCCTCTTCGAGCACGCCATCCGGCTCTCTGCTCCCGGCGAGCCGGCGGATGACTCCGCCTGGCGGGTCATCTGTGTCCGCCGAAACGCCGGCTATGGCGAGGGCGAGACTATTCGCAGCCGAAAGATGTCCCGAAACATGGCCAACGTAGATGGGGTGGTCTTGCGAAACTTGGTCCAGGTCGGTCCGCGTTGGGTGGCGGCCCTCTTTCAGGAATGCGTTGTCGTAACCCCGCCCGACGATCCATTCTCCCGGCTGCTTCTCACGCTCCGCCGCGAACCTGCGCAATTCGGACAGCAGCGATTCGATGTCCGTGACCCCGCCAACCGGTGGCCCGGCGAGGTTCGCCTGTCCGAGGTTCGCCGCAACCTTCGCCAGGTGGCCGTGGCCGTCGATGAAGCCCGGCAACAGCGCCGACTCACCGAGTTCGGTAACGACCGTACCTGGACCCCGCATCTCCAGAACGTCGCGCTCCGTCCCGGCCGCGAGGATCCGGCCCCCGCCGATCGCGACCGCCTCAACCCGGTCGCCGTCTGCCATGGTCAGAATGCTGCCCCGCAGGAAGATTCGGTCGGCGAATTCGGGCACGGTCACGCTTCCACGGGAGGGATTCGGAAGCATCCGGGCCGAGATCGCTCCGTGTCAATCGGCGCGACGGGCATGGAGTGCTGGTTGCTTGATGCAACCAACCTGCCGCGCGCGTACACTCCCGCGAATGTCTGAATTCGCACCCGAAGCCTTGCCGCTCCCAGCTTCCCCTGCCGCCTCAGGCGAGTCCCGGAATCCGTTCGCTGTCGCAGGCTTCCGTATCTGGTGGCTGGCCTCAATTGTCGCCGGAACCGGCGTGGGCATTCAGTCGGTTACCGTCCCTCTGTTCATCCGCGACCGGGTTTCCCACGACCATCGGGCGATCGCGATCGCTGTTGCGCTCATCTGTACGAACCTACCCGGTGCTGCCCTCGCCCTCTTCGGCGGCGTTGTCGCCGACCGCGTCGAGCGTCGCCGAATCCTCGTCCGCACCTACGCCGTCGCCGCGGCAGTCTCGCTCTGTTACGTGGCCCTGTCCGGCGCAGACGTGCGCGTCATCTGGCCGGTCTACATCCTTGCTGCGGTGGTCGGTGGGGCCGGGGCATTCACGAACCCTGCCCGCCAGAGCATGATGCCCCAGATACTCAAGCAGTCTCAGCTTCAAAACGGCGCGATTTTCGGCACCATGGCCTTCATGGCGACGCTCCAGTTCGGCGGGCCCTCCATTGGCGGGCTTGTCGCCGATGGCTTCGGCCTCACGTCGGCCTTCGCCTGCGAAGTCGTCATGCTCGCGCTCGCCGCAGTCCTCTTCAGCCTGATCGCCACCGATCGGCCCGTCCCGACCGGGAAGAGCGTCTTTCAGGATCTTAAGCAAGGCCTCGCTTACGTCCGCAGCCAACCATCTCTCGCCGGTATTCTGGTGCTCGGCGCCGTCCCCGGCATCTTCCTGATCGGCCCCTTTGCAGTCACGGTCGTCCTCGTCGTCGGCGACGTGTTCCATGCATCCGACAAGTTCGTCGGACTTTTCTGGGGCTGCCTGGGCGGAGGCATTCTCGTCGGCTCGGTGTTGATGAGCGTCATTCGTTTGCAACGTCGCGGCCTGCTCTTGTGCGCCTCGGTGTTCATGGGCGGAGTCTTCTGGCTCTTCTACGGCCTCAGCCCCAACATGCCGCTGGCGATGCTCATGATTTTCGTCTCCGGCATTGTCGGCCCCGCGATCTTCATCAACTTCGCTGTGGCCCTCCTCCAGGAGAACGCCGACCGACAGATGATGGGCCGCGTGATGAGCATGTACGGCCTCGCTTTTACGGCTTCGACGCCGGTGGGTTACCTCCAGGCAGGGATCACAACCAGCATCTGGGGGCCGCAATTCACGGTCATCACCAGCGCAATCTGTGCGCTGGCGATCGGCCTGCTTGCCGTCCTCTTCCTCAAGCCGGTGACGCGCCTGGCCTGAACGCTGCTACTATCCGGCATCCCCTCGTGGAGGCCTTCTCATGGCCCGAATCAAGCTGCCCACCCGCGAATCCTTGCCCGACGACGAATCCCGCGACCGCTGGGATCGCCAGGCGGGCCGCACCGGCCGGGTCCTGAACATCCAGCGCGCCTTCCTCACGAATCCCGGCATCGACCTCAACGCCTTCCGCGTCTGGCGCGCCAGCGGGCTTGAACCTCGTGCCCGCGAACTCGTCATCCTCCGCAGCGCATTCCAAAAGCGAAGCACCTACGAGTGGCACCAACACGTCCGAATCGCGCGCGACGCGGGACTCACCGATCAGGAAATCATTGCCATCGGCGACTGGCGGAGCGCCACCTTGTTCTCTCCGAACGAGCGCGCTCTTCTCGGCTACGTAGACGCACTCGCAGAAAGCCCGCGGCCGTCGGATGACGCATTCGCTCAAGTTTCGGAGGGCCGCACGGACGG
>JBDTNM010000233.1:0-5432 GCA_039933735.1 bacterium
GTCGAAGTCCTGCCCAAGCCTTTCCAGAAGCCACATCCACCGACATGGGTCGCCGCAACCTCACCGGAAGCCATCCAGCGAGCCGCGGGTCGTGGCCACACCATTCTCATGGACCCGCACGCCACGCACACCGAGATCCGCGACAAGCGAGAACTCTACCGCCAGGCCCTTGAGTCACACGGCCACTCAATCGCCGGCCGCGATATCCCAATGGCTCGCCTCATCGCGATCGCGCCGACCGACGAGCAGGCGAGGCAGATCGCCTACGACGGAGCCCGCTGGACCGTCGGCTCGTACGCAAAGAACCTTCACGGCGGCGTGGACCCAATCGAACGTTACGTCAATGAAGTGATGGTTCACGGCAGCCCCGAATCGGTGACGGAGAAACTGCTGAAGCTCAAAGCCGATCTGCCGATGAACTATCTGCTGGCTGCGCCCCTCAGCCACGAGTCGTTCGTGCTCTTCACCGAGAAAGTGCTACCGAAGCTGGTTTAGCCCTCGGTTCACTCCGCCGTCTCGTTCTCGCCCGATTCCAACGATTTACGCAACGCGGCGATGATCGCCGCCGGCTCGTCATCCTGCTCGAACTCAGCACATGCATAGGAGTCGTCGCCGATCTGGAACTGGACATTTCCCAGGCCCTGCCGGTCGATGCGGACGCTGTTGTCCTTCAGGCCATTGCTTTTTCCGTTGTAGCCACCAACCAGGCTCTTCGCGCCCTTTCCGTACATCGATTCATGATCGAGCTTCGGCAGGATCAGTTCGAAGAGGCCCTTCTCTTTCTTCCCCGCCTTCGTCAGGCCTCGACCCCCGGAAGACGTTTCGGCCGCGGCGGGCTTTGCAAGCTTCGGGCACTTCTTCGTGCTGTGGCTCCCGGCGCCGCAGTTCCCGCACTTCAGTTGCACTGGAGACGTCGACGGCGCCGACACGTTCTGCAACGAACCCGTTCCTTTCGTCTCAGAAGCCATCGCTCGTTCGCCCATCGCATCGGCTTCGGCTTCCAGCGCTGTCGTGTGGTTCAGTGGGCGTCCGTCCACTTCTCCCGTCGTCGGGACTCGCCCCTGCTTCTGCTGGACCACGTGCCAGGCCTCGTGCGCGAGGTGCTCGTCCTGCCCGGACCCCAGGTGAATCGTCGACCCCTGCGTGAACGCGAGTGCGTCCATGCGAGCGGGTTCGGACGAGCCCCGGTGTACGCGGACATCGCCCAGGGCGTAGCCGGAAAGCCCTTCCATGCGGGACCGCAAGTCTCGTGGCAACGCCTCGTCTTCGGCGATCCGCCGGCTGATGGCCCGATTTCCTGCTGCGGCCAACCGCGCAACGGGCGTCGACGCAGCGTTCTTCGTCTGGCTCCGTGAGCGGTCGTTCCGCCGGAGGTGCTCATCAGATTTCGCCGTCAACAGTTGGAAACGCTTCATCCCTCAACACCACCTCAGCGGATGCCGCCAAGCATACGGCAAGCTCCCGGCCGAGCGGCAGCATCAGCCGCGAACCGCTACCCTGAAGAGCACATGGGACGCCGGAAGAACCGCAAACGCGAACGCCGCCAGGAGCAACAGAGCACTGACCGCTGGATGCGTTTGCCCCAGGTTTCGGAAGAGGAGTTCCTCACTCCGGAGCCGGTTTCCCTCATGGGCATCATGCAGCGTTACGAAGCCGGCGGTCAGCGCGCTGAGTTGCCCAAGACGTGCGGAAACTGCCGCCAATTCGTGGAAGACCACGATTTCGGCCGTGGCACCTGCCTGCACATCGCCAGTGGCATCCTGAACCCCTTCACCGATACGCCCGCATGCGAATACTTCGAGCGCACCCGTTCGGCCCAGCGCCGCTAACGGCGGCTTCACCTACCGTCGCGGCAAAGCCGGCAGCAACCTACCCTTGTCACCGATGCGTAGACAGTCCATCGCCCGCTCGTTCGTTGCGCTTCCTCTAGCGTTCGCCTTGCTTTTGGGCGCCTGCGGCGACGGCCCGACGCAAGCCCCAACTCCAACTCCAACACCCGCCAGCGACCGCAGCGACGTCGAACCGGTCGGACTGCCAGTGCTCGGTCCGGCCGTCCAGCAGCTCACCTTCGTCGGAATTGTCGAAGGAACGTTGGAGGATGCCGATGCCAGTTGCGCCTGGTTCCACGGCTCGTCACCGGAAAAAGGGCGCCTCCAGGTGCTGCTGCAGGGGTTCTTCGGTGGCGCGCGTCACTCTCTCCGGATCGTGGTCAACGGCTACACGGGACCTGGCGACTACAGCTGGGATGGCGTGCCCGGGAGCGGCCCTGAAGTGACCATCGAAGTCGATAGCAAGGAAAAGGGCCACGCGACCGTCTTCGTGGCTGACCCGGGCGATGGTGGCGAAATCGAGGCCACGATAACGTCACCCGACCAGGGCCGAATCACCGGTCTCTTCCAATGCCCGGGCATCCCAAAGTAACCGCGACCATCTGAACTGTTCATAAGAGTGCTACAATATCTAGTGGCGAAACTGTTGACTCGCCACAAGATGTTGATCCATACTGCCGCTCGCGGCCTGTGGAATTGATCAGGCGTATACACTCTTCAAGGATTTATGTCCGCCCGTGCGATGCCCCCACTGCCACTTCCGCGACTCCAAGGTCACCGATAGCCGGGCGAACGACGACGGCATCCGGCGGCGCCGCCAATGTATCGCCTGTGGCGAACGCTTCAGCACCGTCGAGTCCGTGCAGTTCTCTACCGTCCAGATCCTGAAGCGTGACGGCCGCCGCGAAGAATTCTCGCGCGAGAAGCTCCTCCGTGGCCTTCGCAGCGCCTGCGCCAAACGCAACATCTCCGTGGCCCAACTCGAAGGCATCGTTTCTGACATCGAATCAAAGGTGAACGCCGACGGAAGACCCGAAGTCCCATCGCCAGTCCTGGGAGAACTGGCAATGGACGCCCTCCGCCGTCTCGATCACATCGCCTACATCCGCTTCGCCTCGGTCTATCGCTCCTTCACCGACATTGAGTCCCTCAAGGAAGCCGTCGAAGCACTCGAATCGGGCCGAATCCCAACCCCCGAAGAACGCGACCTTCAACTCTCGTTCCCGGACGCCGAAAACCCCGAACCTCGCGGGCCGCGGCTCCTCCAGGACGTCGAAAGCCGTCACTTCGCGGGGTCGGTGAGCTAGCTATGAAGATCTGGGAAGTCCATGCGATGAATTCGGACGGCCGCATTCGCACCACCGCCGAAGGTCACTGTGAAATCGACGGCATGCTCCTCAGCGAGCGCGCGTACCTCCTCGCCATCCGAGATATGCGCCCGGCCCAACTCTTCGCCCTCATCGACGACCTCGGCCCCCAAAACGCCGCCTCCGAACTCATGAATTACTACGCATCTCCAGAACCCGGCCATCTGGGCCGCGCGCTCGTGAAGGGCCGGTCGCGCCTCGGCGACCCGATCCTGCTTCGCAGCGATGAAGTGCGGCTCCCCGCCCGGGAGTTCGCAACCTGAGCGATCACTAGACACCTAGAACGTTTGTTCGTATCGTCATCAACCCGCCGCCCCCGCGGGAAGCATTCGCAGTTCAATGGGAGGAACACCATGGTCACCACTTCTTCAGACATTCGCGGCGCCGGCGGTTCGGGAGACTTCCAGCCACGCGAGCTTTCCGAAAACGCGAAAGTCGTTATCGAACGCCGCGTCGCCAGGCGGAATGAGTCCGGCGACGCCGTCGAAACCCCGGACCAGGTGTTCCACCGCGTAGCCCAGAACCTCTCCGAAGCCGAGCTGAAGTTCGGGGGCACGGAAGGCGACCGGGCCGCCGCGGAAGAGTCCTTCTACCGGCTCATGAGTTCGCTCGACTTCCTGCCCAACTCCCCCACCCTGGTGAATGCCGGCCGCGAACTGCAGCAGCTTTCCGCATGCTTCGTCCTCCCCGTGCCGGACTCCATCGACGGCATCTTCGAAGCGATCAAGAACACCGCGATCATCCACAAGTCCGGCGGCGGCACAGGCTTCGCCTTCTCCCGGCTGCGCCCGGCAAACGACCGCGTGCAATCGACCATGGGCGTCGCCAGCGGCCCTGTCTCATTCATGCGCGTCTTTGATTCAGCGACCGAAGCGATCAAGCAAGGCGGCACCCGCCGCGGCGCAAACATGGGCATCCTCCGCGTCGACCACCCGGACGTCGACGAGTTCATCGCGATGAAGTCCGATATGACAACGCTGCAGAACTTCAACATCAGCGTGGCCATCACCGAACCGTTCATGAAGGCCGTGGAGTCGGGCGGCACGTTCGACGTCATCAACCCTACCAATGGCCAGGTGGTTGGCCAGCGCGATGCGCGCGAACTCTGGGAGCGCATGTTCGCCAACGCCTGGAAGAACGGCGACCCCGGCGTTGTCTTCATTGACCGAATCAACGAGGGCCGGGCCAACCCGGTGCCAAAGCGTGGCCCGGTCGAATCGACCAACCCCTGCGGCGAACAGCCGCTCTACCCGTTCGACTCCTGCAACCTCGGATCGATCAACCTCGGCCACTTCACCAAGGGCGCGCCGGGAAGCAAAACGGTCGATTACGAGGCGCTCGGCACTGTCGTGAGGCGCACCGTGCACCTCCTCGACAACGTTATCGAGATGAACCACTACCCCATCCCAGAGATCTCCGAAACCTCGAACTCGATTCGGCGCATCGGCCTCGGCGTGATGGGCTGGGCCGATATGCTCATCGACCTGCGCGTCGCCTACGACTCCGAAGAAGCCCTCGGGCTCGCCCGCGAAGTGATGTCGCACATTCAGCGCGAATCCGACGCAGCCTCGCAGCAGCTGGCGATGGTGCGCGGCAACTTCCCGGACTGGGGCGATTCGATCTACGGCCCCGGCGGCCAGGAAGGCCCGCGCCCGATGCGGAACTCCACCCGCACCACAATCGCACCCACCGGCACGCTCAGCATCATCGCGAACTGCTCTGGCGGCATCGAGCCGGTGTTCTCGCTCGCCTTCATCCGTTCCCACTACCTGGACAAGGACGACCCGACCAAGCGGACCGAACTCGCCGAAGTCAACGAGCAGTTCGAGCACGTCGCGAAGGCCGAAGGCTTCTACAGCGACGAGCTCATCCGCTTCCTCGCCGAAGGCGGCCACCTCGAAGAGCGCGCCGAAGTGCCGCAATGGGTGAAGGACACCTTCGTGACCGCCCACGACATCGCTCCCGAATGGCATGTCCGCATGCAGGCCGCCTTCCAGGAGTTCACCGACAACGCGGTCTCCAAGACCATCAACTTCCCCAACACCGCCACCGTCGATGACGTCCGCACCGCCTACGAACTCGCCTACCGCACGGGCTGCAACGGCATCACCATTTACCGCGACGGTTCGCGTGAACTGCAGGTGTTGAAGCACGCCGACAAGTCCGAAGGCGAGAAGGCGATCGAGGCCGCCCAGGCGATCGTCGCCCAGGCCATGGGCCCGGTCCGCCGCAAGCT
>JBDTNM010000234.1:0-5421 GCA_039933735.1 bacterium
CGTTGGACTGGCGCGACGGTCCGTTCAAAGCGAAGACGCCGGGAATCAAGCGGTAATTTCATAGCCCCGACCGTGAGGGAGGCCGACCTCCCGACGAACGCACAGTTAGTCATTGACCCGCATTACTGCGGGTCCTCTGATTGTTCCCCTACGCCGTTACCAGTTCCCGGGCGGCGGCTACGTTCTTCAACGTTGCCAGGCAGGCGCGGGCGGCTTCGCGGCCCTTCACTTCGAAGTGGCGCATGAAGAAGTCGTGGTGCTCTTCGTGTTCGTGATAGTTGAGCGGGGTGAGTACGACCGAGAGCACCGGCACGCCGGTTTCGAGGCCAACGCGGACGATGCCATCGATGACCGCCGAGGCGACGAAATCGTGCCGGTAAATACCGCCGTTGATGACGAAGCCGCAGCCGACGATGGCATCGTAGCGCCCGCTCTGAGCGAGCAGTTTCGCCTGCAACGGAATTTCGAGGCTGCCCGGCACATCGAACACTTCGACGCGCGACGCATCGAAGTCGTTGGCGGCGAGCTCATCGATGAACGAGAGGCGCGCCTGGTCGACGATTTCGCGGTGCCATCCGGCCTGGATGAACGCAATTTTGCCGCCGGTGGTAGTGGTCATAGCTGGCTCCTCGGTTCCGAATTCGAACGCGGGGCGCCACACGCGAACCGCGCGCGGAACACTCTCGTGCTTCGCGCGGTTGCAGGTTCTCTACCGTCCGGACTGTACCGTCGGCTTCGGAATCACACCGAATCTGCTGACCCCTTCCTGGAGGAAGGGCGCTCGCGGGCTTCCACGCTTTCGCATGGTCACCGCCGGTGGGGAATTTCACCCCGCCCCGAGAACGTGAGCGAAGTATAGAGAGCCGAAGAAACGTTAGCCAGAGGCTAAGAGAAAGGACGTGATGTCTGATATGATGCGTCGAGAGGCATCACGATGGGCATCAGTTCGAGCAGTTCACGGCGAGTGCGCCGGATCACGATTGGTCTACGCGAAGATCTCGTCGAGGCCCTCGACGGACAAGTCGCGGCTGGCGTTGCCGTGAACCGGACGGAACTCATCAGCGACGCCATTGCGCGAGAGGTGAAGCGCTTGCGCAACGCCGCCATCGATGCGGAGATCCTCGCGCTGGCGAATGACCCGGAATACCAGCGGCTGGACGAACAACTGGAAAAGGAGTTCGCCGCCGCGGATGCAGAAGCATGGGCAATGCTCGATGAAGAGTTCGGTGCGGAGCCAACGAGATGAACCGTGGAGACGTCTACAGCTGCCGTTTCGACCCCACAGAAGGATCGGAACAGAGTGGCATTCGGCCAGCAGTGATCGTTTCTCGAACGTCAATGAACTCTATTCGCCGGACAGTCATGGTGGTGCCGGTCACGTCGAACCTGGCGAGGCGCGCTCCGTTTCATGCAGCGCTTAGCCGGGGTGACGGAGGTCTACTGACAGATTCGGTGGCGCTCGCGGATCAACTTCGGACGGTTTCGAAGGAGCGACTTGGGCGATCGTGGGGCACGCTCTCGCCGGCGGCAATGCTGGGCATCGACGAAGCACTGCGAGTCGCCCTCGACCTTTAGCCGTCCCTAAAGGTAGAGGCGGCCCCTTACGGGACCGCCTCCTGGCTGGGGGATACAGGGTTGGGGCGGGACTAGATGTTGCCCGCGCGGAGCCGTTCGTTCTGGGCTTCGAGTTCGCGCTCCATGCGTTCGCGCTGGGTAAGCGCTTCGGCGTCGGAGATAACGGCGTCGTGGGCCAGGCGTTCTGAAGCTTCAACTTCGACGCCGGGCTTCGAGAGCCGATGTTCTTCGAGTTCGTCTTTGCGGAGCGTCAGCGTGACCCGGTCGAGGGTGCTATCGGCGATGTAGCTGGTGCTCAGCCAGTAGTCGCGGGCCATGGGGACATCGATCTTGAAATAGCCACCGTGAATTTCTTTCACGTAGCCGAATTGTTCGCCGTCGAGGGTGAACACCGGCGTATCCATGATCGGTTCACGGACTTTGGGAAGGGGACTGCTCATTGCTGGTACCTCCAAAATGAGTTGCTCGCATCTTGCTCGCCGCCACGTGACGGTGGCGCTTCAGGATGCCGCCCGGCCATAACAGAACTGTTGCACCTGCTACTCGCGATTGGCGAGCGTCCCTGCGGCAATCCCGACGAACACGCCGAGGACCGTTTCGATGACGTGCGTGAGGGTTGTGGCCGAATCGGGGCTGGCTCCCATGATGCCCAGGAGGACGAGGCCAGCAAGCGACAACAGCAGTGTGGCGGCAAGGACTGCGACGATGATTGAGACGAGGCGTCCGATGGGGATCTCTTCGCTCATTCGCGGATCACCCTTCCCGTCGCCCGCACGATGCGCGCCGGGCGTCCTCGACCGGCGATGCCGTGGACGAAAAGTTCGGTAGTGACGAGGAGAAGGACGCGGGTGGCGGTCAGCCACGGTCGGGGAGAAGCAACCGCGCGTTCGAATGCGATAGCCATGTTTCGGGGCCTCCAGTGGTGAAGTGCCCCAACCGTCTGCCTCGCAGGCGCCATCGCCCATGGGCCGCTGGCAACTCGTCAGCGTTTGGCGTCAGGAGAAACATGCTGCGGGAGCAAGCGCGGTGCCGCGCCGACAGGCGCATCGGCGGGATGCTGGGACCATCTCCCAGTACGCCCCCGGAAGGCGTCGAGGGTGCCGAGCAGGTAACAGCCGGGATGCGGGGTCTCGCCTCGGAGGCGGACGCGTGCGAACCAGGAAGCGTCGCGGGCGATGCGCACGGGCAAGAGGAGCCAAAACTGCCATGCGGGCATGAAGCGCCGGCTCACGGAGACGCCGTTGCGGGCCGCGTAGTACTGGCGCAACTCGGCTCGCCGCGATTTGCCGAGGGTGCGAAAGCCGCCGTCATGAACGACCTCGGTATCTCGCGCCATGACGATCTTCGCGCCGAGCCTCTTCGCCCGAAGCGAGCATTCCCACTCGTCCCAATCCATGAAGAGCCCCGGATCCTGGAAGTGCCCATCGGCTTCGATCAACGATTTCACCAGGGCGGCATCGAAGATCACGCAGTGCCCGAAATAGGCGCCAATCGGCCACCACCGCCCTTGTTTTGTCGCCGACCAGTGGTCATTTCGGCGCCACGTCCAAAACGGTTTCGGCCAGGCATCCACCTTCAAGTATTCCGAGCCACAGGCGACAATCCCGGCTTTTGATTCGAGGGCTACGGCTACCATTTCATTCAGCGTTCGTACGTTGGTGGTGACGTCCGGATTCAGCAGCCAGATGAAGGCAGGCGGGTCTGTCGCGGCGAGAGCGGCCTCCGCGCCGGCGTTGACCCCTCCGGTGAATCCAAGGTTTTCAGCGAGCGGCAGGAGCGTGATCTGTGTTTCGTAGCCCCGCGTGGCGATGAATGTGCGCAGCACTTCGACCGAATCATCGGCGGAGCCGTTGTCGACAACGACGGCCCTCAGTCCCTGGCCGAAAGCCTCGGCGATGGATTCGAAAAGGGTGATCGTCAACGCGGCGGAGTTCCAATTGACCGCAACGGCAGTGACTTTCGGAAACTCCGCTGATTCGGCGTCCACGGTTATCCCGCCGCCGAGTCACCCGCGTAGTCGCGGTTGATGCGGTCGAGCCAACGGGTGTCACGGCCATTTGGACGGCGGTCCAGGCGCTCTTCGAGCATGGCCCGGGCGGTATCCAGGCGGCCGGCACGGGCGTGGGCTTCGATACGTGTTTCTTCGAAGACGTCGCGCTGGGCGTGGCTGCCGCCGAGGCGGATGACTTCGCCCGCGATGCTGTCGAAGGTGTCGGCCGAGCGTGCCCAGTCTCCGGCGGCGAAGGCCTGGAAGGCCTCACCCAGCTTCGGAAACATGTCGCCTGCGTAGACCTTGCCGCCAGCCACGCGTTCGCGGAGCTGGTCGATCAGAACACCGAGCCGGGCCTGATCGTTCACGGCGGCCCAGGCCAACATGCAGTGGGCGTCAGCCCAGGTCATTCCCGGCTGCTTGAACGTTGCGCGGGACCAGTCGGCGAGAGGCTCCCACGGGAGGTCGGGCGCGATGCTCTCGGTGAGGTTGCAGCGCCAGAGCAGGGAGGCGGCATCGGCGACAGTGCCCAGGGCAGGGGCGGTCGAGACTTCGGGACGAATCACTCGGTCGTAGAGTTCGATCACGCGATCGAGGTTGCCGGCCGCCAGTTCGAAGAGGGCGAGGTGCCAGTAATTGTGCACGTAGAGCTGGTTGGCAGAGTCGTAGCCCACCAACCAATCGCCGAGGAAACGGGCGCCGGCTGCGGCGTCGCCCGTTTCGTAGTGAATGTGGGCCATGGTGTGGGATGCGTGTCCGTTTCGGGCATAGCCGGCGAAGGACCGTTCCGTCGCGACTCTCGCTTCTTCATGGCGGAAGAGTTCGTTGTACGAGAAGGCGAGCTGGGAGAGGAACCACCAGTCGTCGCCATAGGCCGCGATGTGCGGTTCGAGGATCGCAAGTTGTTCGTCGTTGCGTTCGAGGCGGCCGCTGAAGCCAATGAGACCGTAGACGCCACATGCCTGGGAGAGGATGAAGGCATCGCGGGGATATTCGGCGACGTGCGCGCGGACGGCTGCGAGGGCCGCCGGCGAATCTCCGGAGATCGCCGTGGCCAGGCAGGCAACGTGGGATTGCTCCCGGGCCGTGGCGCTCCGGGCAGCCTCCTGGGCGAGCTTCAGGGCCGCGCCTGATTCGGCCATTTTGCCGCGAAACTGGAGCAATCGTGCTTCCGCGATGTGCGCGAGCGCGAATCCGGGGTCTTCTTCGCGGGCCTCGCGAAAGCAGGCTTCGCCGGGAGCTTCCGCTGCGAGGGCATGGTCCAGCCCGCGCGAATAGAGTTCGGCTGCGCGGGGAGAGGTGGTGCTGAGGGTGAGTCCGTAGCGGTCAGTCAGGGGCATAGGTTTCCTCGAGGGATTGAGTTTACGTCTCGATGGCCGAGTTTCACCACGGAGTTGGAACGACAGGAATCTCCTGGGGTACGGAGATGGATGGAAATGGGAACGCCGGGGCGGCGCGAGGCCGCCCCGGCGGGGCGCGGTAGGGGAGGAGCAAATCTACCGTGCTTGTTGGAGCGGAGGACTCGACGCCCTGCGAGCGGAAGCGTGCGAAGTCCCAACTCCCGCCTGGTCTGCCTCCCTGGACCCGGAGGGAGCGTCTGAAGAACGGCGAGCGACGGTGAAGCCCTCGCTGCCGGAAGTACGGAAGGAAGAAACCGAAACAAGGCGGTCCGGGCGCGGGCTCGTCGCACGGAACTGGGCGAGGCTGAGCGCGAGGGAAGGGGACTGAGGCAGGAAGTTCATCACGACCGGACCGCCTTGGAAGCTGATCCCATCGTGCCCTTTGGCAGCGAGGTTTACGTCACCACTGGTGAGCAACCGGGGCCACACTTTCGGGTGACCGTTGCGTCACCCGCG
>JBDTNM010000235.1:0-5414 GCA_039933735.1 bacterium
CCGAATGTCTGCGCCAGGTCGTCGATCGTCGCGCCATACCGCGTGGCGGCGGCGATGATGCTGGCGTCGCGTCCGTTTCGAAGCATCGTCGTTGCGCCTCCGTTCACTTCGTAGCGGCATTGCGGCAGCGGGCAGTTCAGACACGACGGATAGAGGTCGCAGCCGGAATCCGCGTAATCGACGTACTCAGGGAGTGCGTCGCTCCGGGCCGGGATTTCGAATACCTGTTCCACCACCATTGCCTCCGATCACAGTTCGTTGTGAGGAGGAATTAGAACACATGTTCTAGATCGATCTCAAGGCCAGAAAGCCGCCGGCGCCAATCTCGTCATGCCTTGGCCGGCAATCTTCACGAATCTCCCGCGGATGGCAACCGAGACTTGGACATGTCCCGCACCGGCAGCCAACTTCGAGTTCATGGAAGAAGATGGTAGTAACGCGTCAACCATAGGACCGGAAGTCGAGGACCCGAAGTCGACAGGGCAAGGCCCCCTGCCAGGCGCCGTTGCAGCCGCGCTCCGGAACCATGACTTGCGCGCCCTGGGATGGAGTTGGCTCGAAACGCTCACGAACATGGGCGACCAGCGGAGCGGCGCGACCGCAGCGACCTGGGCGAGGTTAATCCTGAAACTGGGCGAAGAGCCTGTTGACCGCACAACCGAAGCGGCCCACGCGGTCGCCTTCGGTTCACTCCTGCATGGCATTCCACCGCGTGACGAGGCCGAGTGGGCCGCCATCACCGCGAGGTTCGATCCTCAGACCGTCAGCGACTTGCGACGCTGGCGCCCGAACCCGTTCATCCTCGCCGATGGGCCGCAAGCTGATGCGACCGACGCCGGCGAGTTAGTTGAGCGAGACTCCGACGACATCCTTGAGCCACTGGTCGGCGGGGATGCTGGAGCTGGCCAGGATGATGTGCCCGCTGTCGTCCATCACCAGCACTGTCGTGGATCCGACATCGGCGAGTGGGAAGCGGACGGCGCCGAGGCGCAGGTTATCCACCCGCGTGCCCTGGATCGTGACGACGGAGGCTGACCCGGCGGCGGCCTTCTGGACCAATGCGCTGAGCACCACGCCTTCGTAGTCTTTCCCGCCAGCCGAAATCTTCGTCTTTGGGAGCGCCGCGAATTCTGTCTTTGTCGGTGCGAAAAGCTTGCCTGCGAAGGCAACCTGCACCACCGGCACCAGGTCGTCGGTCACAGCGGTAGGCGTGGGCAGCGGCTTATCCGCCACTTGCGGCTGCTCGTTCACATTCTGCGTAGCCTCGGCATCGGGCACGGCAGTTTCTTTGGACTGGCTGTCTTTGCCAGAGCCGCCGCCGCAAGCGCCTGCAACAAACAGGAACGCAAAGGGCACGGCGGCAAGAGCGAATCGTCGCATCAAATAGTTACTCCAGAGGTTTGGGGGCGACTTCGAGCGTAGGCAGCAGCGCGGTTGGGGGCAACGAACGGGTTAATCAGCGGTTCAGGGCGCCTGCGTGGTCGTAGCCGTCGACGTTTGCGACTCCGAAGGCAACGTCGTGCTGGTAGCCGTAGGCTCCGGCGTTGCCGACTCAGTCGGTGATGCCGATGGAGACGCGGAAGGCGACGGGGTTGCCGTGGGTTCCGGAGTGCTCGTGCTGGTAGGTACCGGGGTCCCGGTAGCTTCTGGGGTGGCCACCGTGGGAGTAGTTGCCACCACCGTCGGCGAAGGCGTCGGGATCTCCTTCGGGCCGCCCGTCCCGAGCGTCACAACATCGTCGAACGAGGCTGCGGCCGCATCAACGGTCTCCTGCGGGAGCGTGGGCTGCTTCTGGCTAATGTCGGCCACGACTGATCTGCCCTGGCGGCCAATGCCTTCGAGGCGAGCCTTCTGCATTTCGTCGAGGTCACTCTGCTGTGCTGTCTGCTTCAGGTCATCGATTTCGCGCTGAATGCGCACGATCTGGGCGGGCGAAACATCGCCGCGTGAATTCAGCTTCTGCAGCTCGTAAACGCGGTTTTCAGCCTGGTGGAGTTGGATATCAACCCGGCCATCGCCGCGCGAGAGTGTGTATTCGAGCCGTTCATTCGCCAGCTTGAAGGTGTAGTTCCAATCGCCGGGGACAGAATTGCCGGCCGTGACGAAACCAAGCGCGAGCACGCCAACGGCGGCTGCGACGCCGGCAACCGACATACTCGCTACGGCGGTGCGCGCCGGCGAATACGTGGGCATCGGCATGACTACCGGCGCGACGACTTTCGGCGTCCGGGCGGCGTTCAAGAACTGGGACTTCAGCGAAGCTTCGAAGTAGTAGCTCGGCTGTTCACCGGCACAAACATCGGCGATGTCGTCGGTGAGCCTGAGCATCCCTTCGAGCCACGGGGCGTCATCAGGGAAGAGGCCGAGGACGAAATCCACCTCAAGTCCGTCGTCTACGAGCGACTGGGCTTCTGCGAGGAGTTCGGCCTGGAATCCGGCTTTGCGTTCGAAGAGCTGGCGTATCACTACTGACGCACCATCCCCTGGAGTTTTGCGATGGCTTTGTGTTGGAGGACTTTCACGTTGTTCTCGGTCTTGCCCAGGGCCTGAGCTGTTTCAGCGACGGTAAGGCCGGCGCTGAAGCGCAGAGTGATCACCTGCCGTTGTGCTTCGGGGAGGCGTTCTGTCGCTTCCCTGACGGTCGCGATGGTGAAGGCCGTCACGAGTTCGTCCACATGGTCGGGCGATGGGTCCTGGATCGATTCCGTCAGTTGGGCCGTTGCGGAGCGGACCTTCGTGCGGCGCACATGCGAGACAACCTCGTTGCGTGCGATGCGGAAGACCCATGCACCGAAGGGAAGACCTCGCCAGGTGAAGGATCGCAAGTTTTCGATGATCCGGAGAAAGATCTCCGTGGTTACATCTTCTGCGTCTTCAGCGCTGGAGAGCCTGGTGGCGACGTAGCGGTAGACACGCGGAAAGTAGTGATCGTAGAGCGCTGAGAGCGCTACCTGATCGCCGCGTTGGGCCGCTTCGACGGTTGCTTGTTCGTCGAATTCAGCCGTGAGCTCGCCTACCGTACTATTCCCCAAACCAGCCCCCTGGGCCGTGCCGGAATCTCTGAGGCCGACGTCCTCCTTTCCACCATAAGCACGGGTGTGCCTTGTGTACTAGAGATAACGGTTGCCCGAAGGAAAGGTTAATGGCGGATGGTCATATTCCCAGCAAGACCCGATCCGGCCTGAACCAATGACGCTCGAGGCTGCATTTTCGCATGGCTGGAGGACCGTTTTTTCCCGTCGCTGGATGCAAGTCTTCGCCGCCGCGATGTTCATCAATACGAGCTACGGCACCCTCTCCTATGCCTTCTCCGTACTCGTCACTGATAGCGGCCCAGGCGGGGAATACGGCGCGGGCGCAGTCTCGCTGGGCTTCGGGATCGCGCTCCTCGTCTCCGGGGTGGCGGGCATTTTCGCAGGTACCATCGCGGACCTGATCGGCACTCGACGTCTGATGGCAGCAGGCGCCGTTGTTGGGTGTGTTGGCCTCGCTCTCGTGGGAGCCACACGCGAACCGTGGCAGTTCTTCATCGTCATGGCCTTCGTTTGCGGTCCGGCAATGGCCGCAACCTTTTACGAGCCGGTGTATGTGCTCATGAACCGTTGGTTCGAAGCCAACGCGCGGCCAAGGGCGTATGGCATTCTCACGCTTCTCAGTGGCTTCTCGATAACGATCTACACACCGCTGACTCGCTGGCTCGTTTCGGAACTCGGCTGGCGGGAGGCAGTGGTCGTGCTCGGCGTCATCCTCCTCGCAGTGGGATTACTCGTGCCCGCCGTGCTCGAAGAACCGATGGAGCGCCGCACCAGCGGCGAACGTCTCACGCCCGGGCGGTTCGTCCGCGAAGCTCGCGAGGGCCTGGCCCACGCCGACCGCCGCTTCTGGCTGTTCACCTGCATGTTTTTCGTCGCCACCTGCGCTATCAGTGGGTTCTCGTTCCACATGATCGCGCAACTCGAATCGCGTGGGTTCGATGAAGCCTCGGTCGCGAATGCAATCGCGCTCACCGGCATCGTCAGTCTGCCGGCTCGGCTGCTTCTGCCGATGATGTCAGGCCGCGCCCCGAGCGTCGTCCTGCTCGCCGTTTGCATGGCCCTGCTCGGGGTCGCAGCGTGGCTCGCGAGTGTCTCGGGGGAGTGGTGGCAGGTCTGGGTGTACATCGCCGTCTTCGGGGCCGTCTTCGGGGCCGTCTATCCGCTGCGCGCGCTGGTCACTTCGGAACAATTCGCCGGGCCGTACTTCGGCCGGATCATTGGCCTGCAGGCGCTCTTCGTGGCGGCCGCCCGCGCACTCGGCCCAATCATCATCGGGGCGATCGGCACCAGCGAGGCCGCCTACGAAACTGGCTTCCGGCTCGCGGGAATAGTGCTCGCACTCGCTGCAGTGGGTACCTGGTGGGCGATGCGACCGGCGAAGAGCTGAAAGGCGCGTTTCCGGGGCCATCTTTCGCGCGCCGCACGGAAGGGCGACACTAGAGCGGTATGAACGCTCAGATTCTCTTCGCCCTTGGGATGCCCGTCGCAATGATCGTCAGCGGCGTGGCCGTCTGGCGCTCGACCAAGAAGGACACCACGAAGCCAGAAGCGCCCACCTGGCGCGACAACTCACTGGATGACTGGCGCAAAGAGCGCGACGAACAGGCGGAAATCATTCGTCAGCAGCGCCCGAACGAAACCGCGTTGAAGACCGGATCCGAAGAGCAGCAGGAAACGCAGAAGCGCCACCAGCGCCTCGGCGGCTGAACTCCGTTCCGATTCGTAGTCGCGGAGCTCCGTCTCCGCTGGGCCCGGGAGGGCCAGTAGTCTGCTCCGCTTCGGAGTCTCTAACCGGCGTCAGTCCAGCCAGAAACCCCATCGCCAGTTCCACTGGTTTCCAGGTGCTATGAGCCCGGCAGACTCGGGATTGTCGAATATGTACCGAGCGACCACGAAGAGATCTTCGTCGCTTCGCAGCGATCGATCCCACGTGCTGGGCTGCCACAGCGGCCCGCGATGCCCAGCGTTCCAGGCAAGTCGCGTCGACCACGACTTCCAGCGCTGCATCCAGGTGATAAGGTCCACCTCTCCCGGCTTCGCCAGAAGGTGCAGGTGGTCGGGCATGAGGCACGCTGCGAGCAGCTCGACTCGTTCCGACGTGCGTTGTTCCAGCACTGACTGCCATACCGCGTCCCTCACCGGCACTCCGAGGATTCGTACTTCCGGGTGAGCTGCGATGGTCAAGTGGAAGGCGTTAGAGCGATCCGCGTAAGACTCGCGTGGGAGTCGGATCTTGTTCGGGAACTTCACGGGTGGGCAGTTTAGCTCTTCGCGCGACGGCAGGGTGGCCCTCTCGGGCCCAGCGGAGACGGAGCTCCGCGACTACGGGGTGTGTGGGGCCCAACGTAGTTGCGGGCCTCGTGCCCGCGCGGCGCCATG
>JBDTNM010000236.1:0-5412 GCA_039933735.1 bacterium
GTGTTAATGATGGTCCCCCGGTTGGTGCCCAGGAGGCCGGCGATGGCCGGCGATGGCCGCGGGTTCAGCACGTGGATCGCGTCATCGATGGAGGAAAGCACCTGGCCCGAAGGTGAAACCAGCTTGTAGCCGGCGGCGACTTCGATGACCAGCGAATCGCTCGAACTGGTCCACGCGGCATCGCCGAAACGAGAGCCGACGGTGCTCGCGCCGAGGTAGCGTGCGACCTGGATGTTCGGAGTTCGGTCGATAATCGAGACCGCTCCGATCGCGGGGTATCCGCCTTCGCCGCCGGATTTGATCGGCCCTGCTGACCATTCGGCCGCGAGGTAGCGCCCGTTCGGGGAGACGGCGCCCGGTGCGAGACCACCCGGCGTTTCGGCGCCTTCCCAGGTGAACCAGCGGCGGACTGGCGCACCGTTCTGGGAGAGTGTGAATCCGAGCGCGCCCGGCAACGTCCCGGCCGAAGCGGAGTTCCGGTCGATGCCAGCGCTGAGTTTTGTGGCGCTCGCGGCCGCGAGGTCTACGAGGTAGAGCCCGTCACCGGCCCAGAGCGCGACTTTCCGGCCATCGGGCGACGTGAGGCCGAAGGCTCCCGTTTCGCCAGTGATGGGCAGGGGCCTGAGCGAGCCATCGGCCGCGCTGGCAACGAAGTAGGCCGGGGCGGCGCCTGGTTCGGAGAACGTGGCCACGAAGAGCGCCCCATGCCCGGCCCCGGATTGGACGCCGAGGCCGCGACTCAGTTGCCACGAGCGCCCGCTTGAGCGGTCCACGACGACGTTGAAACTGCCTTCCTTCCCCTGGTTGAAGACAAGGAGGGCGCCATCAGGTGAAGACTGAAGGCTGTAGTACGAGTTCTCTGAGCCGGGGAACGACCAGGTTTCGAGTGAGCCATCGGCGGCGCTGAGGAAACCGATACCGTCTTTCACCGTGACCTGCTCCCCGGCGGCGAAGACACGCTTCGTAAGCACCGGGGCGACTTCGGTGAGGGCCGGTGCCTGCGCGGGGTTGGTTGTCGAAGAAACCGTAAGGGACGGAGAGGCCGCTGCAGTCAGGGAGGCAGGGGGAGCTGGATCGCCGCCGCCGGAAGTCAGGCTTCGGAGCACCACCGCACCCGCAAGCGTGGCCGTAACCACGCTTGCCAGGGCAAGTGGCCGCCGCAGGCGAATAGCCATCGCTGTGTCCGCAACACTCCTGCCATTACAAACGCGCGGCCAGCGCCAAAAGTTCCCTCACAATTGGCGAAAAGACGAAGAGATTACAAAAGGATCGGTTACTCGAGGACTTCGTACAGCTTGTGGCTGGCGAGGAACGGGTTGTCCTTGTAGCTGGCGTAGCTTTCGCCGCGGTGCCCCTGGGTGAAGTTGTCGGACGTGATCCATGCTTCGAACGACTTCTCATCGGTAAAGCGTGTGAGCACGACGTATTCGCCACGGTCCGGGAGCGCGACGAGCTCCGTGGAGATGAAACCGGGGAAGGTATCGACCGCGCCGACGCGGGTCTTCCATGACTTTTCGAAGCCCTCGCGAGCTGGTTCGGGGAGGCTGATGGGGAAATAGGAAAGGACTGCCATTTGGGGTGACTCCGTCAGGACTGAAGTTGTCCTCCCAGAATAGCGAACCTGACGTAACACTCACTCCCAGCGAGACTGTTCCAGGGGTCCGGGATAGCCCCGTCACTGGAAATTGACCGTGCGTTTACAGATCGTTGGTTGAGTAGCCAGTGATGAGCGGTGACTTTGCCCACGGAGGTCGCAAGATGAACGTGCGCGAACGAATCGCCAGCTCAGTATTGCTAGTCGCAATCTCCTTCATGGCCGCCGAAGTCACTCCAGCCATCGCCTATAATCCGGGATCTGCTCCGAACGGCGTCAACGGCGCATGCCGCTGGGGCGGGGCGAGCCAGTTCGGATCAGGCCCGTATTCCTCTGGCTCAACCTGGGAGAACACTCCCGACTGTAACTCGATTAGCGTGGTGCATTGGGCCTGGGACGGCAGCGCGTATGTGCAATTCGGTGGCGTATCGGGCAGCGGCACGGCTATCGCGGTCTACAATTGGACGACACCAACGTCCTGGGTGACCTCCGACCACGCCGGCCTTTGGATTAACTGGCCGTACGCAACGAGCTCGATCGCAAATTGAAACGAAGGGTCAATCATGCTTTTCCATGAGTCTTTATCTCGAACTGGCTTGCTAGTCGCCGGAATCGCTTCGCTGTCCATCGCGCTTTTTGCCTATATCGGCGCCTCAGCGCGGGGCGACGAACCTTCTCGATTGCCGCCCAACGCGTCGGAAGCTCAGCGCGCCGAGCTGGCTGACGGCCAGGTCACGATCGAAGAGGTCGAAGCATCCGTGCAACGTGAGATCTCCTGCCTCGAAGCCGCCGGCGCGACGGTATCCGTCTCGCCCGGACGAGGTCTTCGGCCGACACGTTTCTCGGCGAAGTTCCCCGCCTCCGGCGCAGCCCCTTCCGATGCGGCCTTCGCCGAGGTTCACACGGCCGGACGGCAGTGTGACGACTCCGAGGCCGCGGCGGTCACCGCGAGATGGGCCGAGCAGGTTGGCGATCCATCCGAGGCAGCGCTTGCCGGCCTGTATGGAACGCTTGAACAATGCCTGAGCGACGGAGGTTCCCCGCCCGATCGCCCCGCGCTGGCGGCGGGACTCGGCGCGTTTGGGACGTACCGGGGAGCGCCCACGCTTACGGCTGGAAGCTGGGACATCGTGACGTACCGTGAATGCGCCCTCGCCGCTGAGGCTGAGACAGGGCTGCTTCCACCTCCACCACCTCAGTAGTCTCCACGAACAGGATCTAGAGCCCGCTCCGAAATGGGACGGGCTCTGCTACTGGTTGGCGGTGCTTAGCCGACGCCGACGACTTCGCCTTCGACGACGTCTCCCCCGTCAGGAAGCTCCGCGGTGGAGGCGCCGGCTTCGCTGCGGAAAACGAAGCTGCCTTCCACGAAGTCGACAGTGACCTTGTCGCCGGCCTCGAATTCGCCGCCGAGGACGCGTTTCGCGAGTTCGTTTTCGATGCGCCGCTGGACCGTGCGGCGCAAAGGCCGGGCGCCGAAGGCGGGGTCGTAACCCTCGCGGACGACTTCGGCCTTTGCCGCGGGCGTGAGGTCGAAGTCGATCTTGCGTTCGGCCATTCGGTCGCGGACTTCGGCGACGAGGATGTCGATGATCTTGCCGAGTTCGGCCATGGTCAGCGGTTCGAAGATGACGATCTCGTCGATCCGGTTGAGGAACTCCGGCCGGAAGAATTCGCGCAGGGCCTTCTCGATGGAGCCCTGCAGGTTCTCATGGTCGGGCGTGCCGTCTGCCCGCTGAGTGAACCCGAAGGTTGCCCGCTCCTGGGCGCCGGTGCCCAGGTTGCTGGTCATGATGATGACGGTGTTGCGGAAGTCGACCGTGCGCCCCTGGCCGTCGGTCAGGCGGCCATCGTCGAGCACCTGGAGGAGCGTGTTGAAGACGTCCGGGTGGGCTTTTTCGATTTCGTCGAAGAGGATGACGCGGTAGGGGCGGCGGCGGACGGCCTCGGTCAGGCTGCCTCCTTCGTCGTAGCCGACGTATCCCGGAGGCGCCCCGATGAGGCGGCTGACCGTGTGCCGCTCCTGGTACTCGGACATGTCGATGCGGACCATCGCGTCTTCGTCATCGAAGAGGTATTCGGCAAGCGTCTTGGCGAGCTCGGTCTTACCGACGCCGGTAGGCCCGAGGAAGATGAACGAACCGATGGGCCGCGTCGGGTCCTTGAGGCCGGCGCGGGCGCGGCGGATGGCATCCGAGACCGCGACAATCGCTCGGTCCTGGCCAATGACGCGCTCGTGGAGGTAGTCCTCCATCTTCAGGAGCTTGTCCTGCTCGGTTTCTTCCAGCCGTGAGACCGGGATGCCGGTCATCTGGCCGATCAGGCGGGCGATGTCTTCGGCCGTGATCGTGTTGTCGACCTCGGGGTGCTCTTTCACCCATTCGGCCTTGCGTTCGTTGTATTCGTCCTGAAGGCCGATGATCTCCTGCTTGATGCGGGCCGCGCCTTCGTAGTCCTCTTTTTGGATCGCTGCCTCGGTCTCGTCAGCGAGCTTTTCGAGGCGGACCTGGAGGTCGCGGATGTTGTCCGGCATCGACTGGGCGTCGATGACGTGCTTGCTGGCGGCCTCGTCGATGAGGTCGATGGCCTTGTCCGGCAGGTGGCGCTCGGTGACGTAGCGGCTGGAAAGCCGGGCGGCCGCCTCGATCGCGGCGTCCGTGATCTCCACCTTGTGGTGGGCCTCGTAGCGGGGCTTCAGCCCCTTGAGGATGGCAATCGTGTCTTCGACCGTCGGCTCATCGACGTAGACCGGGGCGAACCGCCGCTCGAGGGCCGGGTCCTTTTCGATGTGCTTGCGGTATTCATCGAGGGTGGTCGCGCCGATCGCGTGGAGTTCGCCGCGGGCGAGCGCGGGCTTCATCAGGTTCGAAGCGTCGATCGCGCCCTCGGCCCCGCCGGCGCCCATCACGATGTGAAGCTCGTCGATGAAGAGGATGATCTCGCCTTCGGACTGTTTGACTTCGTCCATGACGGCCTTGAGGCGCTCTTCGAACTCGCCGCGGAACTTCGACCCGGCGACAAGCGCGCCCATGTCGAGCGACAGGATGCGCTTGTCCTGCAGGTTGTCGGGCACGTCGCCCGCAACCATTCTCTGGGCGAGCCCCTCGACGATTGCGGTCTTGCCAACGCCGGCTTCGCCGATGATCACCGGGTTGTTCTTCGTGCGCCGGTTGAGGATCTGCATGACGCGCCGCACTTCGACGTCACGGCCGATGACGGGGTCGAGCTTTCCGTTCTTCGCGAGCTCCGTCAGGTCGGTCGAATATTTCTCGAGCGACTGGTAGCGGCTCTCCTGGTTCTGGCTGGTCACGCGCTGCTTCCCGCGGACATCCTGGAGGACGCGGTAGATCGTTTCTTTGTTGACGCCGAACTCGTTGAGCAGGCGAGTTGAGCCGCTCTCTTCGTTGTCAGCGATAGCGATCAGCAAATGCTCGACGCCGACGTACTCGTCCTTGAGCCGCTCGGCCTCGGCGTTCGCCACTTCGAGCATGCGCACGACTTCGGGCGTGGTGTAAATCTGGACGACGTCGTAGGCGAGCGTCGGCAGGTCATCGACCATCTTGCCGACGCGCTGGCGCAACCGGCTCATATCGACGTTCAGCTTCTTTAGCACCTGCTCGGCGAGGCCACCGTCAAGCGTCACCAGGGCGGCGAGCACGTGCGCTACGCCCCACTGGGAATTGCGCTTCTGGCGGACGATGTCCTGGGAGTTCGAGAGGACCTGCTGGGCCTGCTCGGTGAAACGGTCTTGTCGCATCATGGGGAGGGTCTCCTTTGGAGAGTTGAAGTTGGAAAGGACTGAGGACTGAGTGATTTGT
>JBDTNM010000237.1:0-5397 GCA_039933735.1 bacterium
CGGCGAGCAAATGTTTCACGTGAAACATTGAATGCAACCCTAGACGCGGAGAACCGTCTCATCCGAAACCGTCGGAGGGACTCTTGGGAAATGTTTCACGTGGAACACCGCGCCGACCCAGTGGGTCCCCCACGCCGATGAGGGCTGCCAACTCACCGTTGGACGCATGGCGGAACCGACGGTAATCCGACTCCCCTCCAGGCGCGCGAGCCAGCGCGAAGACAAGAAGACTGTCCGAACACTCGCGCACACGCGGCACCAACCGGGCCGCCACTCGCGTCGCTCGGACCTCCGCCCATCGCCCCCTACGCCCAACCTGAAGTAGCCCGCCCGGGGGGCAACCGTGGCCCGAAGACTCCAGTCGCGTACCTCCGGCCATTGCATTGCCCGCCCACGCCCATTCGCTGCAAGTCTGCAATCGAACTAAGCAGATGCGCATCGCACTCTCGGCCACTCATGGGAGACATGCTCTGGCTCCGAACGCGAACTCTCGCAGAACGCCTTACGGTTGGATCGTCCGCAACTAAGGCAACCAGCCCGAAGAACCGCACCGCAATCGTCCGACGAACGACGAACCAGACCGAAGAATGTGTCCTGCCCCAAGCGCCAGCATGGACCTACGGAAACGAGCGATGACGGAGTGCCGTAGAAGGCGCGCTGGCAGCCTGGTGGCGGATGGCGTCGCCGACGGCGATTGCTGCCGCAATCCTAGATCCGACCGTGAGCGAGGAGGACCCGATTAGGCACCCGCGCCGTGGATGCACCGTGTAGCGGCCTCAATGATTGGACTTCGCGACATCTTCCGCTCGCGAAACACTTCGGCAACCCGGTCTGCATTTCATTCTCAGCGAAAACACTCCGCCGGCTCAGCATCCATCCGAAGATCCTTTTCCTCGCTTCGCAACGCCGTGCAGATGAATCTCAACCAGCTGTCCGGGCCTGTCCTACTTACGGCGACAACCAACCGCCGGCTCCCCGCCTGTCAAGGTACTGCTCGCTCGTTGCCTAGTCGGGCACCGGGTCGTATCCCATCCCGCCCCAGGGGTTGCACCGGCAAAGACGCCAAATCGTGAGCCAGGTCCCGCGAAAGGCGCCGTGTTTCTGGAGCGCCTCCATCGAATAGTTCGAACAGGTCGGCTGAAAACGACAAACCGGAGGCATCACGGACCCGAAGCTCACCTGGTAGCCGCGGACCAACAACATCAGGCCTTTCGCGATCATCGCGCGCCACCAACCGGGAACTTCCGAAGCGACCGCGCGAACTCCCGCCTCACTTCAGCGTTCAACGCTTCGAGCAGGCGCGGGCGAGCCGTCAGGATACAGTCGTATCCAGTGGGTACAGTTTCTGAACGCACTACTTCTCGCAAGCGACGCCGCCACCGGTTACGCACCACCGCATGCGGCGCGAGCTTCTTTCCCACCGCGAAACCCCAGCGGCTGGAGTCCAGCCCATTGGCTCGCACCCGGAGCACGAAAAGAGGACCGCCAATGACGGTCCCCTCTGCATAAACGGAATCGAACTCGCGGCCTTTCCGCAACCTCCCAAGAGAGTTGCCGGCCACGTCGTTCGCCGAACCCTAAACGACGGTCAGGCGCTTGCGGCCCTTGTTGCGCCGCGACTTCAACACGAGGCGGCCGGCGCGGGAAGACATTCGGTTCATGAAGCCATGGACACGCCTGCGCGGGATCGTGTGTGGCTGGTAAGTTCGCTTCGTTGCCATCTCGGCACCTCCAGGTAGCTCGTCAAACGCGAACCATCACCATAACACGAGAGCAGAATACCGGTCGAACCCGCCGCCTTATCCGCCCCAGGCCAGCAGGTAGTGAGCGTAGGCCTCGTAGATGTACGTGACATAAGCCTTAGTTTCAGCGTAGTCGATCGTCTCCACGAGGTCCGCCGGGGTCCGCGCGTTCTCCGCTCCCCAACGTCGTGCAGGCCCAGGTCCTGCGTTGTATGCCGCCAACGCCAACAGCGGGTTCCCGTACGAGCGGAGTTCGCCCCCGAGGTAGTACGCGCCGAACTCCAGGCTCACGGCCGGCCGAAACAAATCCGAAGGTTCGAAATCCTCGACGCCCAGCGCGTTCGCGATCGCCTCTCCCGTCTCGGGGATCACCTGCGTCAATCCCAGGGCGCCCGCTACCGAACCCGCACTCGGGTCCCAAAAACTCTCCTGCCGCACGAGGGCTGCGAAGAAGAGCGGGTCCACGTCGGCGGCTTTCGCCTCCCTCTTCAAGGTGGCCGAATAGTCGATCGGATACGAAAGCCGTAGGAGGTCCGTGGGAGGTTCTTCCGAAGAAGCGCCGGCATCCACGCGCAGGTTCACTGCCATTTGCGCGACTACGTTCGTCAAACCGCAGCCGTAGGCCTCTTTCATCAAGGCGAAAGAACCCCAGGACGTCGCGACAGCGTCTGCAGCGAGCAATTCCGCCGCTGCCTCCTCACGCAAACCGACCGACACCAATTCGCACGCGGGCGTTGGCTGCCGCGTCACGGGTCCGCCTCCAATTCGCCCTCGAAGCCACGACTCGATGATTCCCCAGTCGACCGGCTTTCCGAGATCGCGGTCCTTATACCGTGTGTCCAGCGAGATCCCTTGTCCGAGTTCTCGGGCCGCCTCGAGGCCGTGCAGATCGTACGGTCCCAACGCTACCGCTCGCCGATAGGCTGCCGTCGCCGCCGCGTTGTCGCCGCCGAGGGCGTAAGCGCGCCCTTCCCAGTACTCCAGCCGCGCGGAAGTCGTCCCGGACATCGCTTCCCAGGTCGCGATTGCAGCTGAGGTCTTGTTCGCCTTGTACAGCACGTACCCGGATCGGAACGCGGCCTCCTCGCTGAACTCGCCCTTCGGCCCGTCCTTCACCAGCGCCACGTACCGGCGACTTGCCTCGTCGGCATCGTCTTCGCCTTCAGTCACCCGCGCTGCCCAGTACTTCGCGCGGTGGACGTAGGTTGCACTGCCCCCGGAGGTGGCCGCCACGTCGTAGTAGTGCACCGCCTGCGCCGCCTGGCCCGAATCCTCGTAGCTGGCACCGAGGTAAAACGCCCGAAAGGCCAGTTCGTCCGGGCCGGGAGCCGCGTCGACCCCGGCCGCCAGTACATCGATCGCCTTGAAATACATCCCTCGGCGGTAGTACACGAGCCCCGCGTCTCCCGGGCCGACCGCAATGCCCTTATCAGTCAGCTCCAGCAACGCCTGGTACGACCAATCCGAAGTAGGGGAGGCCGCAATCAAGTCCCGCATCCGCCGGGCGTATCCGTCGATATCACCGTCACCGAGTGCCAACTGCGCCCGTTGGAACCGGTAGGCCGGGCCACCATTCAGCGCGATCAACGCGTCCAGGGCGGCCACCACGGCGAACTGGTCGTCCGATGCCGTCCCCACACGTCGCTGTTCAACCAGCACCTGCTCTCTGAGCGCCGTGCTCGCGTTCGCCATTCCCAGTACCCGCACGAGCAACGGCCGCGCGCGGCCGAAGTCCCCCAGCTGGCCATAGGCTCGGGCTGCCTCGAACAGGTAGTAGGGCGCAAGCGCCGAACCCGCGGAAATCTCCGGCTCTCCTTCGTAGATCGGCACCCCTTCCGCGCCTCTGTCCGCATCGTTTAGCGTCTTCAGCAAAAGGTAGACGGCACGAACACGTCCCGAACTCGGCCCCGGAGCCGCCGTCACCGCGCCCTGGAGTGATTCGACCGCCCCGTTGGTGTCACGGAGCTGGATCGCCGCCGTCGCGGCTCCGACCAGTGCGTCGGCGCGGTCCGCCTGGAGAGACGACTTACCCGCAACTGTGCGGAATGCATCCCGGGCCTCACCATATTTCCCTTCGCGAAACAGGTTCTGAGCCGCGGCAAGGTCCTGAGAGCTGGACGTCGGCACCTGAGTCGGAGCGGACGTGGCGCCAGCTGGCACCGTCCGCGTCTCTGACGCCGTCGCTTCGGCGGTCGGGGTTGGAGGGTTCGAATCACCATCGCCGCCGAAGACGCATCCGGGCAGGCCAAAAGCACCAAGCGCAAGCAGCAGCCAGACCCGCCCGCCTCGCATTCCGCCATTGCGCGCTCTCATCACCTCTCCGATGCTAGGTTTCAGGGCGGCGCAAGGCAAAGCCCGGTTCGCCGTGGGGAAAGAAGGCCACTCAGTGACGCAGACCGCCATCTCCCACAGCTCCCTCCGCGAAGCTACCGAAAACCAGAACGCCTGGCTCGAAATCAACCTCTCGGCCGCCGCAGCCAATGTCGCCGCCCTGAAAACAGTCCTCGGCCCGGTCGAACTCATCGCCGTCGTCAAAGCGAATGCGTACGGTGCAGGCGCAGCCGTCCTTGGGCCAGCCCTCGAACTCGCCGGGGTCGATCGTTTCGCGGTCGTGTGGCCACACGAGGGCTACATGCTGCGACAGGCTGGCGTCACCCGCCCCATTCTCGTCCTCGGCCATGCCTTCCCCGCCGATGCCGTACCAGCCGTCCGCTCCGGTCTCACGCTCACTTGCAACTCGCTCGAACTGGGACAATCGATCTCCGTTGCGGCGGGCGCCGCAGGGGTCACTGCCCGCGTCCACGTAAAAGTCGATACCGGGCTCCACCGCTTCGGCCTCGAACTGGATGCGGCCGTTGCCCTCGCCGAACAGCTGCGCCATCTCCCGAATCTCGAAGTCGAAGGCCTGACGACGCACATGGCGAACGCCGACGAGACCGACGACTCGTTCGCCGAATCCCAGCACGACCTCTTCCGCCAGGCGGCCGAACGACTCCCCTGGATTCCCTATCGCCACACCGCCAACTCCGCCACCGCGTTGCGCCGCACCGAATTGCGCTACTCCGGCGTCCGCGTGGGCCTCGCCCTGCATGGAGTCTTTCCCGCGAACACGTCCGGTCCAGCCCTCCAGCCAATCCTCTCGCTTCGAGCGCGCGTCGCCCGGGTGAGCGAAGTGAGTGAGGGCGAAGGCGTCAGCTACGGGCTGACCTGGCGCGCCGCCCGTCCGTCCCGCGTCGCCCTCATCCCGGTTGGGTACGCCGACGGCTGGAAACGCAATCTCGGCAACGCAGGCGCCGTCCTCATTCGCGGGCAGCGCTGCCCGATGGTTGGGCGAGTCTGCATGGATCAGTTCCTCGTCGATGTCACCGACCTGGCGGAGGTGGAAGAAAGTGCGATCGCCACGCTCATCGGTATCGACGGCCAGGGAGCGATTTCGGCCACGGAAGTCGCCGAACTATCGGAAACCATCAGTTGGGATGTGCTCGCGTCGCTCCAGGCGCGCCTCCCGCGGCTCTACCACCGGGATGGCACCATCGAAGCGATCGCCCCCGCCATGTGGTGAACCCGAGGTCGGGGCGAATCTACGCTCCCGCCGCCTCTGCCCGCAGGCGCTGCTCGCGGAGGCTCTCGACGACGGTCTCGAGAAACTCTTTGT
>JBDTNM010000238.1:0-5386 GCA_039933735.1 bacterium
CCAGGCGCAGGTCCTCGGCCTCCTGGTGGGCGGCTTCCTCGCGCTGGCGCGCGTCTGTTGCGGCCGCCCGTTCCGAACGAATTTCGCCGAGCAAGTTTTCGAACTCGAAGTGTTCGGGCGCCAGTTGCGCGCTTGCTCGTTCAAGGACTCCTTCCGGGAGACCGAGGCGCCGCGCAATCGCGAGGGCGTTTGACTGTCCTGGCAGCCCAACCGTCAGGTGGTAGGTGGGGCTCAACGTTTCGATGTTGAACTCGACGGAAGCGTTGCGGAGGCGGGCGTCGTTGTGTGCGAATACCTTGAGTTCACCGTGGTGCGTGGTCGCAACGAGTGTGCATCCGCGATCGAGAAGCGTTTCGAGGATCGAACGAGCGAGTGCCGCCCCTTCTGCCGGGTCAGTCCCCGCCCCGAGTTCATCGAGCAGCACGAGCGTCCCGGGTTCCGCTTTCGCGAGGATCGCGATGATGTTGCGCATGTGCGACGAGAACGTGGAAAGGGACTGTTCGATCGATTGCTCGTCGCCGATATCCGCGAAGATCCTGGGGTAGCAGGCGAAGCGGCTACCTTCGTCGCATGGCACCGCGAGGCCAGCCTGGGCCATGAGGGTCAGCAAACCCATGGTTTTCAGGGCAACAGTCTTTCCACCGGTGTTCGGGCCGGTGATGACGACCGCAGCGTAGTCGCCGCCGACTTCGATACTCGTCGGGACGACTGCTCCACGCAGGAGCGGATGACGCCCGCGCAGAATATTGGTCGCGCCCGAATGCTTGAACCATGTGTCGACTTCGCCCGGGGGTGGAAGGCCGGCTTTCATCTTTCGGCCGAGCTTGGCTTTCGCTGTGATGACGTCGAGCATCCCCAGTGCCATTGCCGAGCGATGCGCCGCCTCAGACATGTCTCCGAGGATCGCCGACAGCCGTTGAAGCACGCGGCGCACTTCGCGCTGCTCGGCAAGTTGCAATTCGCGGACCTGGTTGCCGGCGTCGACTACGCCCATCGGCTCGATGAAGACGGTTGCTCCGCTCGACGAAACATCGTGAACGATGCCCTGCACCTGCCCGCGGTAGTCAGATTTGATCGGGATGACTTTGCGCCCGTTGCGCTCGGTCAGCAGCCCTTCCTGTGCGACTCCCCGCCGAATCGCGTCCATGAGTGCCGCCTGGGCGCGCTGTTCGAGGCGCGACTCGGCGGTCCTGAGCTCTCTTCGCGTATTGGCGAGTTGTTCGCTGGCCGAATCGGCAACCTCGCCGCGTGGGCTGATTGCCTGATCGACTTCGTCAGTGAATCGGCGGAAGTCGCCGCAGTCATCAGCGATCAAGCCAAGCCGAGGGACGCGGTCTCGGACTTTTTCGACGACTCCATGCGCTTTCCGCGCGGTCCGCAGTGTCTGGGCGGCCTCGAGGAGGTCGCTCGGTTCCAGCACCTGGCCGATGGAAGCTGCGTGCACATGTGGCCGAATGTCGTGCGCGCCGGCGAACGGGACATCAATTCCAAGTTGGTCGAGGAGCCGCATCTCGGCCGTCTGCGCCTGCAGTTCGAAAGCTGCGGCGTAGTCGGTCTCCGGGCGCACGGCCACAGCCAGCTCGCGTCCGATGCTGAAGGCAGCTTCGTCCGCCAGCAGGTTCAAGACCTTCTGGAACTCGAGTACCCGGAGGGTATGGTCATCCACAAATCAAGCGTAGAACGGGTTGGAAGGGGGAACCAGCATGCTCGCCTCTGAAAGGGTCCGCCGGTATGCTTTGCCATCGACGCTCCCTAGAGAAGTACAGGAATCCTGAATGTTTTCCAAGGTTCTGGTGGCCAATCGCGGCGAAATTGCGCTCCGCATCGTGCGGGGACTTCGCGACCTCGGCATCAAGTCCGTGGCCGTCTACTCCGAGGTCGATAGCCTCTCCCAGCACGTTCGCTACGCGGACGAAGCGCATCCGATTGGCGCGGCCAACGCGAAGGACAGCTACCTCAACGGCGACAAGATCATCGCCGTGGCGAAGGCCTGCGGCGCCGAAGCGATCCATCCCGGATACGGCTTCCTCGCCGAAAACGCCGACTTCGCAGAAGCCTGCATCGCCGCCGGTTTGACCTTCATCGGACCTTCCCCAGAGTCGATCAGACTACTCGGCGACAAGATCCAGGCGCGCCGGATCGCCGAAGAGTGCGGAATACCGGTGTTACCCGGCAGCGGCGAAGTCGACTCCATCGACGAGGCACTCGCCTTCGCGAACAAGATCGGCTACCCGGTGATGGTGAAGGCCGCTGCCGGCGGCGGAGGACGCGGCATCCGCCTGATTAACTCTCCAGAGGAGTTCAGGGATGCGGCCGCGCGCGCGATGCAGGAGGCGCAGGCCGCGTTCGGCAATCCGGCCATCTACGTCGAGAAGAACCTCCAGCGCGTCCGCCACATCGAGGTTCAGGTCATCGCTGACCAGTTCGGCAATACGGTTCCTGTTGGCGAACGCGAGTGCTCAATTCAGCGCCGCCACCAGAAGCTGATCGAAGAATGCCCCAGCATCGCGGTATCACCGGAACTGCGACGCTCGCTGACTCGCGCCGCAGTCAGGATTGCCCGCGCCGCGAACTATCACAACGTTGGCACCGTCGAGTTCTTGCTCACCGAATCTGGCGAGTACTACTTCCTCGAAATGAATACGCGCCTCCAGGTCGAACATCCGGTGACCGAAATCGTCACAGGTACGGACCTCGTGAAGGACCAGATCCTCGTCGCGGCTGGCCAGGAACTTCCCTACGATGAAGCGGACTTGCTCACCCGCGGCTGGGCGATCGAGTGCCGGATCGTCGCCGAGGACCCGTTTAACAACTTCTTGCCGTCGGTCGGACGAGTGGTGCTGGCACGGGAACCTGCGGGCCCGGGCATCCGGGTCGAGAGCGCGCTCTACGACGGGGTTGAGGTGACGCCGTACTACGACTCCCTCCTTGCCAAGGTGACGGCCTGGGGACGCAATCGTGAGGGTGCGCGCACGCGAATGAAGCGGGCGCTCGCCGAGTTCCGGGTGGTTGGCGTCGCCACCAACATCCCATACCTCCAACAAATCCTCGACCACCCGGATTTCATCATGGGCGCGGTCGATACTGGATTCCTCGACCGGAACCAGGTGTTCGCCTCAGAGCCGCTGGCCGAGCAACGAGAAATCGCGGAAATCGCGTCGCTCCTGCTCGTCACCGGCGGCGAGGGCGAATTCGCGGACGTGCTCAATGGCGCCAGCACGGCCGGCACCCGACATGGCCGCAACGGATGGCGTGCTCGAATGGCAGGCCTCGAATCAACGAAGGCGATGGGACGATGGCCGAAAAGTATCTAGTCCGCGATGGAGATAACGAGACGGCGTATGAGCTGGACCGGGATGAGTCCGGGATACGCGTTCGGCAGGTCGGATCCGAGGCGTGGAAGGCAGTCGAACTGCAACAAGTCGGAGAAACCCAGCTGTATCTCCTCATGATCGATAGCCATCCGGTCGAGCTCTTCCTGCAGCGCCGCCGCGGCGGAGCGCACGCCACGATCGGACGGCATGCCTTCGACTACGACGTCGAACGCTGGCGTGCACAGGCTGAGGGCAGCCATGGCCGAAAGGAAGCCACCGGCCCGCGGAAGGTTGTCGCTCCGATGACCGGTTCGATTGTGGAAGTGCGCTGCGCGCCCGGCGATGTTGTCCAGGCTGGTGACGTCCTCCTGGTTATCGAGTCCATGAAGATGAACAACGAGCTTCGTTCGCCCGCCGCCGGGACGGTTGAACAGGTCCCTGTAGCCGCCGGTCAGCGCGTGACTGCGGGCCAGCTCTTGGTCGCGCTCGAACTCACACCAACCACCTGACGGCAGAACCGGCTTGACCCTCGGATGGGGCGGTGGGTACGGTAGCCAATGGCTGTGCTAGACGGGGAGCTAGCGGTGCCCTGTACCCGCAATCCGCTTTAGCGGGGTTGAATCCCTGCTCGAGGGCTGAGGCGCTGGGGACTGTCCCTGCCAAATGACGTTGACGACCTGGTCCTGCGCGGCGAAGCACTTCGAACCTGGTCAGGTCCGGAAGGAAGCAGCCATAAGGAGCCCGCTTCGGGTGCCGCAGGTGCACCGGGTCTGAGTTAGATGGTAAAGGACAAGCTCGGTTCCAGGTTCGACAGCAGGTGCACGGCCATATTCCTCTCTTCATTCCGCCCGGCGGATTACTTTTCACACGCGCGGTAGCTCATGCCCCCCCGAACTTCCGGCCCGCGCCCTCGCAAGGCCCTGGGCCAACATTTCTTGCGCGACACGGGCGTTCTCCGCGACATCGTCGAGAACGTCCACTCCCCCGACGGCGGAGTCGTACTCGAAATCGGCGCGGGGACAGGGCAACTTACGGAGTTCTTGCTCAACGCGGGAAACACCGTCATTGCGCTAGAGATCGAAGAGCGCCTGATCCGTCACCTGGAGCATCGATTCCGTGACGAAAGCCGCTTGCGCATCGTCCCCGGCGACGCGCGCACGATCCTGCTCGACCGCGTGATTCCGCCGGGCGTCCCGTACCTAGCCGTCGGCAACCTGCCTTACTTCGCGGCGAATCCGATCATTCGCCATCTGCTCGAATCCGACCCGAGGCCGACGGAACTGGTAATCATGGTCCAACGCGAAGTGGCACGGGAGCTGGCCGCGCCCGCTGGCGACTGGTCGCTTCTCACGATCTCGGTCCAGGTCTACTCCGAGCCGCGGTTGCTGTTCGATGTTCCACCGGAGGCGTTCGATCCGCCCCCGGCAGTCGTCAGCTCCGTCGTGAGCCTCAAAGTCCGGCCAGAGCCGCTCGTGCCGCAGGAACGCAACGCTGAATTCTTCGAATTCGTCTCTAAGACGTTCCGGAATCCACGAAAGCAGATCCACAACTCGCTCAGCCGCGGCGTGTGGCTTCCGCCAGATGGTGCGCGCACTGCGCTGGCGCTGGCGGAGATCGATCCGATGCGCCGGCCGGAAACGCTCGATGTTGCTGACTGGATGCGCCTGCTGGACGCCTGCGTTGAAGTGCGTGCCCGTGCCTGACTCAGTCACTGGTCTCGCACACGCCAAAGTGAACCTCGTTCTTGAGGTGCTTGGACTGCGACCTGACGGCTACCACGAGATAGACACCGTCCTCCAGGAAGTGGAATTGACCGATGTCGTTACTGTTGCCGCGTCCGAACAATGGGCTGTGACAGCAACCGGACCCCGATCCCATGGTGTTCCAGCCGATGACACAAACCTCGCCTTGAAAGCGGCCAGGCTCCTGGGAGAACGCGTGCAAGCCAGTCCAGTGACGATCGAACTGGAAAAACACATTCCGGCGGCTGGCGGCCTTGGTGGCGGTGCCTCGGATGCAGCAACAACGTTGATGCTGCTGGCGAAGCTCTGGCCCGGAGTAACCGCCGAGGA
>JBDTNM010000239.1:0-5358 GCA_039933735.1 bacterium
TCACCAGCGCAATGACACCGGGCTCCCGTTCTTCCCCTGCCATCATGTCGAACCCGATGCTGTTGAGGTAGGCATTTCCGCGCCCGTCCACGACGATTTCGTTCCAGGGCTTGTCGCAGATGTCCGAGAGGTCGACGAAGGGTTCGAGGCGGCCACCCGGGCCTTCTCGCAGCAGTGCCTTTCGCTCGCCCGCGATCACGAGCATTCGGCCGGATCGGTCCCAATCGAAGGAGAACGGCATTCCGAGGCCTTCGTGAACCACATGCCGCGCGCCATCGGCCCCAAAACGAAGTATGTGGCCGGCGACCCAATCCGAAACCCAGAACGCACCGTCGTGCCAGCGCGGCGATTCGCCGAGTATGAGCCCGGTAGCGAGGACGTCGGGTGTGTTCACTTTGCGCCTCGGCTCTCCTGTGTGGACCACTGCGGCTGACGGGCCAGCCTTCGGCGCGTAGGCTACAGCACGGCGGAACATGCCACGATATGAGGCATTTTGGAGGCACAACCATGGGAGAAAACGTCACGTTCGCGTCAAATGGCGGCACCGCCAGCGGCTACCTCGCGAAGCCAGCCAGCGGGTCGGGCAAGGGTGTCATTGTCATCCAGGAGTGGTGGGGGCTGAACGAGAACATCAAGGGCATCGCCGACCGATTTGCAAGCGAAGGGTTCATCGCCCTCGCACCTGACATGTATCACGGTGTCGTCACGGCCGAGCCGGACGAAGCCGGCAAGCTCTTGATGGCGCTGAACATCGGCCAGGCCGAAAAAGACCTGAAGGGGGCAGTCAGTTACCTGAAGGGACTGTCAGGCGGACCTGTAGGGACGATCGGCTTCTGTATGGGAGGCGCGCTTTCGCTGTTCGCCGCCTGCAACAGCAACGGCGATGTCGGCGCCTGCGTCGATTTCTACGGAGGCCACCCCGCCGTGAAGTACAACTGGGACACGCTCACGGCTCCTGTGCTCGGCATCTGGGCGGAACACGATGACTTCGTGAACCCCAACATTCCGACGTACGAAGAACAGCTCAGCAAGCACAACGTCGCCCACGAATTCATTACCTATCCGGGCACGCAACACGCGTTCTTCAACGACGAACACCCTGAGCCGCAGTTCAACCCCGGCGCCGCCAGAGACGCGTGGGAGAAGACGCTCGCGTTTTACGGGAAGCACCTCTAAGTCAACCAGTACCGGGACTCACGTGGTTCGGCCGGAGCGCGTGCGATCGCGTTCGCGGTGAACGGAGGAAGGAACACTCGCATGGGCAGACTTGATGGCAAGGTTGCGGTCGTCACCGGCGGCGCCTCTGGGATCGGGAAGGGCGCGGTCGAACTGTTCGTGGCGGAAGGCGCGCGCGTCATCGTCGGCGACACGAACAACGACGCTATCGGCGCGCTCATTGGGCAGTTGGGGCACAACTATGTCGATGGCGCCGAAGTCGATGTCCGCGACGAAGCGGCGGTGCAGCGCATGGTCGCGCAGGCGGTCCGACGTTTCGGGCGGCTCGATATCGCGGTCAACAACGCGGGTGTCGGTGGGTTCTCACCTGTTCAGGACTACGCCATTGAGGACTGGGACCGGGTGATTGGCATCTCGCTGACGGGGACGTTCCTGAGCATTAAGCACGAGGCGAAGCAACTCATCGCCCAGCGTAGCGGCGGGAGCATCATCAACATCGCCAGCCTCAACGCGGTCCAGGCGACCGAAGGGTTCGCGGCGTATTGCGCGGCGAAAGCGGGCGTGGCAATGCTCACGAAGGTCAGCGCTCTCGAACTCGGCCGCCACAAGATTCGGGTCAACGCGATCGGGCCGGGCCTGATTCACACGCCGGCCACCGCCGGGATGCTCGCAATTCCGGGACTGGAAGGTGCCTTCATCCACGAAGCACCCATCGGCCGGGCGGGTGAACCCGAGGACATCGCGAAACTGCTGGTCTACCTCGGCTCTGACGAATCGACACTCATGACGGGCCAGACGCTGTACATCGACGGCGGCGCGAGCCTGAACAAGTACCCGGAACTGTTCAAGTTCTTCGGCGTGGGCTGAACCAGATGGCGCGGCCGTTCCGTTTTGGCGTATCAATCAACAGTGCCACTTCCGGCGAGGAATGGCGCTCGCTCGCACAGCAGGCCGAAGACCTCGGGTATGACACCTTCCTCGTTGCGGACCACATCCGCGCGAGCTTCCAGCCGATGGTGGCCCTGGCGTTCGCGGCCGAGGCGACGAAGCGGATCAGACTCGGGACGTTCGTTATCAACAACGACTTTCGCAATCCGGTGTTGCTGGCGCGAGAGGCTGCGACGCTGGACCTCTTGAGTGACGGCCGCTTCGAACTCGGCATCGGCGCGGGCCATTCCGGTGATGAGTACCGCGAGGCTGGCATTGCGTTCGATGCCCCGAATGTCCGAATCGATCGGCTAGGCGAGTCGGTGGAAATCATGCGAGGGATGTGGTCTGAGGAAACCGTCACGTACGCGGGTGACCATTACCGGGTCAACCGACACAGCTCATTCCCGCGACCCGGACAAGGACACATACCGATCCTCATCGGCGGGAACGGTCGACGATTGTTGGAATTGGCCGGGCGCACCGCGGACATCGTCGGCCTGACAGGATTCCTTCCCGGCGAAGACGGCCGGGCAAAGTCCTTCCCGAACTTCGCTGCCGAAGCGGTCGGGAGCCGCATCGATATCGTCCGAGAGGCGGCGGGCGAACGTTTCGCAGACCTCGAAATCAACGTCCTCGTCCAGGGTGTCGACACGCTAACGCCGCGTGAGACCGCCGAAGCGTGGTCAAAGAATGTGCCATTGACCGCCGAAGAGGTGCTCGAGTCCCCGTTTACGCTTTTCGGAAGCCCGGAAGAACTTCAGGACAAGCTCCTTCGGTACCGGGACCGGTTCGGGATTTCCTACTTCACCGTCTTCCGACCGGCGATGGAAGCCCTGGCTCCGGTCGTCAGGGCGCTCAAAGGTGACTGATTCCGCAGAAGTTGCTGCAGAATCTCCCGGCGGCCCCTCGGCGCGCATACACTAAGGAGAGGTTTCTTTTGCGGTGGAGGGGTTGGGGTGTTCCAGGCACTCAATCTGCTGATGGACAGGACCGATTCGGGCTGGGAAGTCCGTTCGGCGGGGCAACGCGGGATCATTTTCGCTACGTTTCGCGAGGCCATGGAAGCCGTCGCTGAATATGTCGGCGCGAACCCAGGGGAACTCACGATCCGCCGCGACGGTTCCGTCATCGTGCACCGCGATCCACCGCGCGAACGTCCCACAGGCACGTAGGCCGGGTTCAGCCCTCTGGCTGCTCGCCCAAGACTTTACGCATCAGGTCTACCCACTCCTGGTGGGCAGCCTCCCAGGGCAGGTCGGGATCATCCGTATGCGGAGGGTCGTATCGGACTTCTCCCCAGAGGTGGATGGCTTCTGCGGCGGCCTGTGCTTGGCCGCGGGCTTCACTGCTGATCTCAACCGTGTCCGGGGCCTGCCGCGGCAGGTACGCGTTCGCGTCGGTGGCACTCGTGTAGTCGTGCGCAATCGGGATCTGATACGAAGCGATCGCCAGCACAGCGCTGATCGGCCGAGTGTCCACGTCCGAGGGACCCCTTTTCCGCCGCCGCCTCTTTAGAAGCATCTACGGCGAGTTGTCTCCTTGGATGTCGGATCTAAGGGGTTTCCCCTAGGGGAGCAGATTCGTGACCGCCCGGTGAAGGGACAGGAGCAGTCGCGTTCAGACGTATTCCAGGAGTTGCATTCCCACGCCGCCAAGTTCCGCGGCCGGGATACTCGCCCGGCGAGTACCAGGAATCACTCCCGTTTCGGGGTCTGAGCAGGTGAAGCCTCGCTCACGCGCTAATTCGACGGCCTCATTGAGCGGCACCGAAACCTCCCATGCGGCCATGTTCGCCAACGATGCCGGGCGGCCAGCCATCGGACTATCGGGCCCGCTCGGGCCGAGCAATTCGAAAATGGCGTCTCCGACCTTCATCTGGAGGATCGTCATCTGCGGAGTGCGGATTTCGCCAAAGACTGGAATTCCGAGCACGTCCGTCCAAAAGGCTCGCGCGGGCTCAAAGTCAGGGGTGATCGCAGCGAGGTGATCCAGCCTGCGGAGCGGGAAGTCGTGTCCGAATCGCCCTGCATCGACCGAGCGGGCGTAGCGAGCATTCCATGTCTCCGGATACTGAATCAGAGAGATCGCAAAGGGCATGGCCCCGGCCACATCCATCGGGGCGACATCGCAGACCGTGGTGCCGTCCGGGCGATGGACTGTTTCCACGGCAGCGGCGTATCCGGCAGCTGTCAGCTTCGCCGCAGTCCCGGAAATGTCGCTGACGCCGAAGGCCAGCCCGACCGCTCCGCCCCCCCGCGAGGAGGCGTCCACGTAATGCGCGCGGCCCGACGATCGCGCTCGTTCCTCGTCGACCACGGTGAGCAACTCAAGGTAGGAGGCGCTATCGGCATTGGTACCCACAAAACAGGCACGGTTGGCGGCGCCGGTCTCCGCGTGCCGCGTCTCTGGGGTGAGCACGAGCCCGAGCTTTTCGTACTGAACGGCGGCCGCCGCCAGGTCGGGTACAACGCAAACGAGGTGGTCGATTCGGTCAATCATCCGCGCAGTCTACGGCGACGTGACTCAAGCCTGCCGCTACACTCCAACCTCGATGAAACTTCGTTCTATGAGGCCGACGCGTTCAGCGGCAGCAAAGGGGAGCGCCTCTGCGACCTCGATTCGGACTATCGCTGGGAGAAGGGCGATGAGGTCTGCGTCGAAGCCAAGGGCAAGCCCACGAAGCTCCGCATTACCTGGGTGAATGTGAGTGTGAAAGACGGCGAAGTCACTCGCGAGCTCTTGGGGCTGAGGCTCTAGCGGGCTATTCAGTCCGGTGACGTCTCCACGAGTGAGCGCCTTACTGCCGGCGTGGATGATCCGGGTTTCTGGTGGGAATTCGCGGCCCGGGTTGGGCCTCCCGTGCTCGCCGGGACCATCGTCGCCGCCTTGCTGCGCCACGAGTTCACCTTTGGTCATGCGGGGCTCTTGGGGGCAGGAATAGCACTGATGGCCGCCGCCCATTGGCATTCGAGTCACCGTCGCTAGCCGAGCGGTGGACTATTGGGCGAACATTGGAAAGCTCTCATGCAGTTCTCATCTGGTTATGCTCCGATGAATGGCAACGATGAAGATTTTGCTGGTTGAAGATGAAGCACGGCTGGCGACAGCCGTTCGGCGTGTCCTGGACGACGAAGGCTATGCCACAGACTGGGCCTCTGACGGCGCAGATGGGCTCCACCGCGCCGAAAACGGGGAATACGACGTCATCCTCCTGGACGTTATGTTGCCCTCTTACGACGGATACGAGATCGC
>JBDTNM010000240.1:0-5348 GCA_039933735.1 bacterium
CGAGCGTGGCGAGTGCGTGACCATTACACGGCACGGGAAGCCGATCGCGACTCTGCGGGCGGTCGAATCACCTCGCCGGCGGTCTCCCGAGGAACTCATTGCGGCGTTCCGCGACTTCCGGGCGAAGCACCCACTCGGAGACCTCGACGTGAAGGAACTCATCGAAGAAGGCCGAAAATACTGATGCCCCTTGTTATTGACGCGTCGGTGACGCTCGTCTGGTGTTTCGACGACGAGGAGAGTGATTATGCCGACCGAGTCCTCGAGCGGGCGGTCGCCGATGAAGTTGTTGTTCCGCCGGTCTGGGCCTCCGAGGTTGGAAATGGGCTCGTGAGCGGACAGAGGCGTAGCCGGATTGAAGTTGACGAATTCCCGTACTTGCTTGGGCTGCTTTCGGGTGTTGGAGCGAGAGTGGTGGACCTATCGCTCGACGAACTCCTGGGCCCGGTGGCCGTGCTGGCGCTGGCACACAACCTTACGGTCTACGACGCCTCGTACCTTCATATTGCAATGCGAGAATCGCTGCCGCTTGCCACCCTCGATCGGCGTCTTCGAGCAGCTGCCGCAGGTGCGGGCTGCGCACTTTTCGAGTAATCGCGGTCAGCCGTTCCTTGCTAGAATCGGCGGGCACTCCCGGAGGCGCCGCTCATGCCCGGTCCCATCTCCTCCCTCACCGGCAAGGACAACTACTTCGAGGACTTCGCGGTCGGAGCGAAATACGAACACGCGCGCGGCAAGACCGTCACCGAGATGGACGGCGTGCTGATCACGAACATGGTGATGAACACCGCCCAGGGCCACTTCAACGAAGACCAGATGTCGAAAGGCCCGATGGGTCAGCGCATAGTCTTCGGCGGCGTCACGGCTTCGATGGTGATCGGCCTGGCGATGCAGGACACCGGCGAGCAGGCACTCGCCGAACTGGGGATGCACGGCATCCGTTTCCGCGTCTCGGTCCACCACGGCGACACGCTCTACGCCTTCAGCGAAGTCCTGGAGACGCGCGACAGCGACCAGCCCGATGCCGGGATCGTGCGTTTCGCCCATAAGGGGCTGAACCAGGAGGGCAAGGTGGTGTTCGAAGGCGAACGCACCGTGCTCATCAAGCGGCGCTCGCACTGGGCGGAGAAGTGACCGAAGAAAGTCCCCACCTGAGTGCGCACGAACGCGCCGCGCCGATGGCGGCCGGACCCACGGGGCCGCTCAAGGGAATCCGCATCATCGATTTCACGCGGGCACTGGCGGGGCCGTTCTGCACGATGCTGCTGGCCGACCTGGGCGCCGACGTGATCAAAGTCGAGCCACCGGAAGGCGACTTCAGCCGCTTTTCCGAGCCGTTCCCGGAAGGCGACACGGAGAAGGCCTTCGGCGGCTACTTCGCCAGTATCAACCGCAACAAGCGCGGAATCATGGTCGACCTCAAGGACCCGAACGAACTCGAGAAGGTCCATTCCCTGGTGGACTCCGCCGACTGCGTAGTGGAGAACTTCCGCGTCGGTGTGATGGAAAAACTGGGATTTGGCTTCGAAACGTTGCACGCTCGAAATCCAGCGCTGGTCTATGCGGCGATACGGGGATTCGGCGACCCGCGCACCGGTGCGAGCCCGTACGCAGAATGGCCTTCTTACGATGTGGTCGCCCAGGCGATGGGCGGCATCGTCAGCATGACCGGGACGGCCGATGGGCAGGTGCTGAAGGTCGGCGCGAGCGTGGGAGACCTCTATCCTGGCACCGTCGCGGCGCTCGGAATCGTCAGCGCACTGCTGCATGCGAAGCTCACCGGCGAAGGCCAGTTCCTCGACGTCGGCATGGTCGATGCGGTCACGGCGCTCTGTGAGGCAGCTGTCTACCGTTACACCTACGCCGGGATCAACACGAAGCCGACCGGGAACAGCCACCCGCAGCTCAACCCCTTCGATGTGTATCAAACCGCCGATGGCTTTTGCGCGATTGCCGCACCGACGCAGAACCACTGGGCGTTGCTCTGCGCATACATCGATCGGCCAGACCTCATCCACGACGAACGCACCGTTTCGAACAAGGACCGCGTGATCAATGCGCCGTTCGTGAAGGACGTTGTGGAATCGTGGACGCGTGCCCGGCCCACGGCAGAAGTTATCGAAATCCTCGGCGGAGCGGTGCCCGTGGGGCCGGTGAATGACGCCCGCGCGCTCTTCCAGGACCCGCACCTGCACGCCCGCAACATGCTGGTAGCGGTTGACCACCCGGGCAGCCCGAGGCCAGTCGTGCTTCCCAATAGCCCGATCCACCTGACCGCAACGCCCTCCGGCATCTATCGGCGGCCACCGAAGCTTGGCGAACACAACGACGAAGTGTTCGCGGAAATCGAAAATCAGGAGACCCCATGACTCGCCCGACGCGCCTTCGACGTTCCGAACTGTCCACGCCTGGCTCAAGCCCGACCATGATTGCGAAGGCTGCGGCCGGAAACGCCGATCTCGTGTTTCTCGACCTTGAGGACGCGGTTTCGCCGAACGAGAAGGTGCCTTCGCGGAAGTTCATCATCGAGGGCCTGAACACTCTCGATTGGGGGACCAAGACTCGGGCCGTCCGGATCAACGGGACGCACACGCACTGGTGCTACGAAGATCTCGTCGAAGTGGTGAGCGGGGCCGGCAAGAACATCGACGTGATTATCGTGCCGAAGCCAAAGTCGCCGCGGGACGTGTGGTTCGTCGATACCCTCCTGACGCAGCTTGAGGAACAGAACGGTCTGGAGACCGGGAAGATCGGGCTGGAGCTCTTAATCGAAGAGACGGAGGCGCTCGCCCGGGTAGAAGAGATCGCGGCCTGCTGTCCGCGGCTGGAGGCGCTGATCCTGGGGTTCGGGGACTTTTCGGCGAGCCAGGGGATGCGGCTCAGCCTGCACGGCAAGGGCGAGGGCAAGTACCCCGGCGACCCGTGGAGCTACCACCGCAACCGCATGATCGTGGCGGCGCGGGCCAACGGCCTGGACGCAATAGACGGCCCGTTCGGGGATTTCAAGGACGACGAAGGCTACCGCCGCGAGGCGACCTGGGCTTCGGCCCTCGGCGCTGTCGGCAAGTGGGCGATCCACCCCTCGCAGGTGCCGATCGCCAACGACGTGTACTCGCCGACCGACGCGGAAATCGCGCGGGCACAGCGCATCATCGCCGCAGTGCGAGAGTCGGAGGCTGCGGGTGCGGGTGCCGCGAACTCGGGCGGCGTCATGATCGACGCAGCTACGGCGCGGCTGTACGAAGTCACGCTTGAACGCGCGCGCCAGACGGGCAAGCTCTAGCTGCGGCCCTTCCGGCTCTCCAGCGCAGCGAGGAGTTCGGGGTCGGTCGGTTCAAGCTCGAAGCCTTCCGGGAAGGGCGGGCGCGGCGGCTCGCCGAGGGCGGCCAGGACCGTGGGGTGCTGGTAATAGGCGAGGTAGACGTGACGGAGCAGCGCTCGCAGCCAGGCAGGATCGGACGCGGACTGCGTCTCGATGGCTGATGCCCGTTCCGCCGCAGGGAGGCTGGCGAAGCCAGGCGTTCGCTGGCGGAGCACCTCGAGCGCCGCAACGACGTCCGGTCCCGACTGCGCGTCAGCGGCGAGGGTTTGAGCCACAACCGACTCGATGCCAATCGTGCCGGCCCCCGGCATGGGCTTGCCGGCGCTGCCGGGCGGAATGAGTGTGTCGAGCAGCGCACTCAAAAACGAGGCGTCGTGGAGCGGGGGCGTCGAGTGGCTCATCCGAAGAGTTCCGCCACATTCTTCTTGATCGACGCGGCGACATAGAGGGCGAGGGCCTGGATGGTCGACGTTGGGTTCACGCCGGCCGAGGTCACGAAGATGCTCCCATCGATGACGAACAGGTTTTTCACATCGTGGGCGCGCCCCCATTCGTTGACGACTGAACGCCGGGGATCGGCGCCCATCCGGGCGGTGCCCATCAGGTGCCAGCCGGCTGTGCGGAGCAGCGGCTCTGAGTACACGTCGATCGCACCGGCAGCTCTGAGCGCCTCGGTCCCCCGGTCCACCGCGTGGGCCAGCTGACGGCGGCTGTTCTCGCTGAGTGTGTAGCTGACCTTTGGCGCCGGGATTCCGTCGCTGTCCGTGAGCACAGGGTCCAGGGTGACGGTGTTGGCTTCGTCCGGGAGGTCTTCGGTGATGGCGACCATCCCGGCCACGTGTCCGTTTACCTTTGCGAAGGACTCGTGGTGAGCTTCGCCCCACGGAAGCCGGCCCGTCGCCATGCCCCAGAGGGCGGTCGTTGCCGGGCCGCTGCCGCGGGTGCCTTCATACGAATAGCCGCGGACGAAGCCGCGCGAACGGTCCGTCTTGTAGAACTGGTGGCTCCAAAACGTACAACCGCCCGGCCCGCGCCGCCCGTTGAGTTCCTCTTCGAAAGTCCCGCGGATGAGCGCGTAGGGGTGGAACATAAGGTTCTTCCCGACGAGCCCGCTGCTGTTGGCGAGCCCGTCCGGGTGCCTTTCGCTCTTCGAATTGAGCAGGAGGCGAGGCGTCCCGATCCCGTTACAGGCCAGGACGACGACTTCCGCCTTCTGCTCCTGAAGGATGCCAGCGGCATCGTAGTAGAGGACGCCATCAGCCATACCGTCCGGTCGCACGGTGATTTCCTTGACGCGGCAGTTCGTGCGCAGTTGGACACCTTTTCGCTGCGCGAGCGGCCAGTAGGTGATGTCGGTGCTGGCCTTCGCGCCCTGGGTGCAGCCGCTGCCGCAGGAGCCAAGGTTGATACAGGCCGACCTTCCTTCGTACTCCTGCGAAGCGATCGCGCTGTCGGAGGGCCACCAGTGCCAGCCAAGCCGTTCGAAGCCACGCGCGACAGCGTTTCCGGTGGCCCCGAGGGGGAGAGGAGGCAGGGGTGGTTCGTGGTACGGGTAGGCAGGGTCACCGGCGAGGCCAGAGACGCCCATCATTCGGTCGTTGGTAGCGTAGAACGGTTCGAGGGTCTCGTAGGAAATCGGCCAGTCGTCGGCGACACCGTCGTCCGTCCGAACGCGGAAATCGCCTGGGGTGAAGCGAGGGAAATGGGCTGCCCAGAGGATGGTGCTGCCGCCTACCGCGTTAAACATGAGCGGCTGGATGGGAGAGTCCGAATCGTTGACCGGATAGTCCTGGGCAAGGCGCCGCACGTTGGGGTTCGTGGCGAAAGGACCGAGCGAGCGCGACTCCCAATCGATGAAGTTGGTGGGATAGTCGCGCTGGTGCATCCAGGGGCCCTGTTCGAGGCAAAGCACGCTGGTGCCAAGGTCAGCGATGCTCCATGCGAAAGCGCCGCCAGAGGCTCCGGCTCCGATGATGAGGACCCCGACAGGTTCGTTGGGCATGGGCGGGATAATACAGGGAACCCG
>JBDTNM010000241.1:0-5287 GCA_039933735.1 bacterium
TGCCGACTCGCCGCTGTTGATCGTCACAGCGTCACCAACCACGAGCCCGCTGCGCTGCAGAGCCTCGACGAGTGCCGAACTCAGCGGTGCGTCCTCGTCTCGCGGATCGATAACGAGCCATGCTTTCCCGCCGGACGTCGCGAGCAGCCACTGTAGGCGCGCCATGAACCGGTCTTCGAGGTGGACGACTTCGGGCCACCAAACGAGCCGGGCCGTTGGTTCAGCGGTGAGCAGCGTCGATGCGAAGGACGGTCGCGGCTTCATGAGGCTGGCTTCAGCCAGGACTGAGTCCGGGGCGGCGACGCACATGATCGGGCCGTCGGGTGCGTGCAATCCGAGTTCGCTGAAGACGCCCATAAACGTGAACTTACCGGCGTTCGACCTAACGAGCGCGAGGCAAGACCCAACCGCAAGCGCGGTGCGGCGAAGACAAGACCATGGTGACCGAGCCCTTTCGGATCCCAACGACGGGCGTCTTGCAGAAGTTCCAGCTCAAGATGCCTTTGTGGCTCGGAGAAGGTAGCGGCCTTCGCGGAGGACGATTCCACCAGGCTTCCAGAGGTCCTTTTCGAGGTCACGGAGCGCCTCGATGTCCTTTTCGACGTCGAGGTCTGGCACGTACCAGGGAGCGACGATCAACATCTGGACCAGCTCCGAGAGTGACGCGAACTGGGTGTCGAAGTCGTGCCGCTGGACCTCGACGTCGTACCCGCGGGAGCGGAAGGCTTCGGCGTACTTGTGGTAGTGGTCTGGAAATCTCTCAGCGCGGTCGAAATAGCGATGTAGTTCCGGCCAGGTGTCAGGGGTGCACTGCTGCGTAAGCAGCATCCCGCCGGGTGCGAGTATCCGGTCCACCTCGGCTGGATCGAGCGCCTCGTGGCGGTCGAGCACGAGCTCGAAGATGCCGAACCGAAACGGCAGCCGCTGCTTCTCGCTCTCGCACCAGACCACCGGGATGCCTGTTGGCGCGAGCCGTTCGTATGCGAGGCGGGCATTCGGCGCCCACTGCTCGGTAGCCCGCAGGCCGGAAAACGAAACCTTCTCGGCGATTCGGAGCAACACTTCGCCGCCGCCCGTGCCGAGGTCGACTGAGGAGTTGCTGCGCTGGAGGGCTTCGGCGGCGAGCTGCTCGTAATCCCACGGAATCGGCGCCCCGAGCAGCCTTGAGTCCACAAACGAAAGGTCCCAGCCCGTTGAATTGCGCGCGTATTCCTGCGCCGCGAGCAGTTCGGAAAGTGGCTGTTCCACCTCTAAGGGAAGCCTACCGGATCATCTTTCGGCGCTTGGCCGCGCTGCTGCCTTTGCCCTTGGCGGCGTTCTGGCCATTGCTTCCCAGAGTACGAATCTGGTCACCGGTTGGGCCGCTCGATTTGGCCAGCACCGGAGCCGCATTCTTCTTGCGGGAGGTTGGCTCAGCACCGTTCGAACTCCCGTTACCGTTGCCGTTCGCCTGAGCGGCAAGGAGATCGCCCGGGGACGGCTCAACCGGCAGCGCCAGCGGAGCGGCATTGTCCTGCTGAACGATGCGGACCTTAAACAGCGTGCGGGCCACCTGGCGCTGGATGTTCTGAACCAACTGCTGGTACATGTCATGGCCTTCGCGCTTGAAGGCGACCAGTGGATCGATCTGGGCGTACGCCTGGAGGCCGATGCTCTGGCGAAGCTCTTCGATGGCGGTCAGGTGTTCGCGCCAGTGCGTGTCGATGGCTTCGAGCAGGAGCCAATGCTCGACCTTGCGCATGTTCTCTTCGCCGACCGCTTCTTCCATCTGCTCGTAGCGATCCTCGGCCCGGTCGAGCATTTCATCGCGCAGCTCATCACGGAGTTCCTGCATCTCTTCGATCGAGGGCAGGTCTTCTGGAGGGAAAATCTCGCGGAGCTCGGCCTGGGCTAGCTCGAGGGATTCCAGGTTGTGAACCGAGGTGTTGTCGAGCAGCTTTTCGATTTCAGGCAAGAGCATGTGGTCAATGACGTTCGCGCGCGTGTCGACGCCCTTCAGGATCATGTCGCGCTGCTCGTAGATTTGCTTGCGGTGTTCGTTGATGACGTCGTCGAATTCGACCAGCCGCTTCCGGATGTCGAAGTTGTGGCCTTCCACCTTGGTCTGGGCCTGTTCGATGGCTCGCGTAACCATGCGCGATTCGAGGGGCATGTCCTCGGTCATGCCGAGCTTCGCCATCATCCCGGGGACCCACTCCGGCGCGAATCGTTTCATGATGTCGTCACCGAAAGAGACGAAGAACCGGGACGAGCCGGTGTCTCCCTGGCGGCCGGCGCGTCCACGAAGCTGGTTATCGATTCGCCGGGATTCGTGACGCTCGGTACCAATTACGTGAAGACCGCCCACGTCCGCGACACCTTCTCCGAGCTTGATGTCTGTGCCGCGGCCAGCCATGTTCGTAGCAATGGTCACGGAAGCCTTCTGCCCTGCATCTTTGATGATCAGAGCTTCACGCTCGTGCTGCTTGGCGTTCAGGACTTCGTGGGCGATGCCCTTCTTCATGAGGAGGTTCGCAAGGTATTCCGACTTTTCAATCGAGGTAGTTCCGACCAGCACCGGCCGGCCAGCCTGGTTCATCTCTTCGATCTCACCGACGACGGCGTTGAACTTCGCGCGCTCGTTGATGTACACGACATCCGACTGGTCGTCACGGACCATCGGCCGATGGGTGGGGATGACGATGACGTCGAGTGAGTAGATTTTCGAGAACTCTTCCGCTTCGGTTTCGGCCGTACCGGTCATGCCTGCCAGCTTTTCGTAGAGGCGGAAGAGGTTCTGGAACGTGATCGTGGCATAAGTGATCGATTCACGCTGAACCTGGAGGCCTTCCTTGGCTTCCACGGCCTGGTGGATGCCATGACTCCAGCGCCGGCCGGGCATGAGGCGCCCCGTGAACTCGTCGACAATAATGATTTCGCCGTCCTTAACGACGTAATCGCGGTCAACACGCTTGAGATATTCGGCGTCGAGGGAAGCTTCAAGATGCCGGGCAAGCTTCGATTCGCCGCCGAAGAGATTGTCGATGCCCAGTGCCCGTTCGACGCGGCTGATGCCGCCTTCGGTGAGCGCGATGTGCTTGGACTTATGGTCGATCTGGAAGTCGTGCTCTTCTTCAAGGTTCTTCACGGCACGGGCGAACTTGAGATAGGTGCTGCTCGCCTCTTCGGCATTCCCGCTGATGATCAACGGTGTGCGCGCCTCATCGATGAGGATGTTGTCGACCTCGTCGATGATCGCGTAGTAGAGCGGGCGCTGGGCCTTTTCTTCCCACTCTCGGACCATGTTGTCGCGCAGGTAATCGAACCCGAACTCGTTGTTCGTCCCATATGTTATGTCTGCCTGGTAGACATCGCGGCGCGTACACGGGCGAAGCTCGTCGAGGCCGCCGGTACCGTCTTCCTGCCCCGGCCGGTAGCCCGGCTCGTACATGTAGGAAACGCCGTTGTTCTGAATGACGCCGACCCGCATGCCCAGGGCCTCGTAGACGGGGCCGTACCAGAGCGCGTCGCGCCGGGCGAGGTAGTCGTTCACCGTGATGACGTGGACACCGCGGCCGGCAAGCGCATTGAGGTACACGGGCGAAACGCCGGTGAGGGTCTTGCCTTCGCCCGTGCGCATTTCGGCGATTTTGCCTTCGTGAAGGGTGACGCCGCCCATGAGCTGCACATCGTACGGGCGCTCGCCCACACGTCGTGATGCCATTTCGCGGGCTACCGCGAACGCTTCGGGGAGGATGTCCTCGAGCGTTTCGCCCTCCGCCAGGATTTGCTTGAATTCGGCTGTCTTGGCTGCCAGCTCTTCATCGCTGAGGGCCGCCGTTTCGTCGCCGTATTCGTTGATTTCATCGACGATTGAAGAAAGCCGCTTGAGCTCCTTCTCGTTGGAGTCTCCGAGGATGCGGCTGATAAATCCGAGTTTGGGCATAGCCACAGTGTAACGGATAGCGCAAAGACGAAAGTGAAAGTCGCTTACATCGCTCGTGCAATCGCCGTGGCCGAAGCGGCGGCGATGATCGAGACGAGCAGAGGCGCCTTACACCAGACGCAAATAGCGGCCGCAGCCAGGCCGATCGCGCGTTCATCAAGGACGAGAGATCGCCCACTCCCAAACGTGTTGGTGACGACGAACGCAGCGAGAAGGGCCGGCGCCAGGGCAGCGATGAGCAGCATCGCCCGTTCGGGCAATTGGCGGCCGCCCACCACCACCGGCCCTGCCGCTTTGATCGCCATGGAGGCGGCACCGACCAGGATCACGGCCAGCCAGATTTCGGTCACTTACGTCGCCACCAGCCCGCGAGGCATGCGGACGAGGCTGCCACGACCGGAATCCCCGCGCGGGAGAACGGAACGAGCACGAATGCGATGGCAGCACCACCGATAGCCGCTGCCAGCGCTTCGCGCGACTTCAGACGGGGCGCAAGGAGGCCGAGGAACAACGCCGGGAATGCCGCATCGAGGCCCAGCTTCTCGGGGTTTCCGAGGAAATCTCCGCCGACCACGCCGATGACGGTGCCCACTTGCCAGGCGACGTAGAGGGCGACTCCGGCCCCCATCAGCGTGCCGCGGTTGACCGTCCCATCGCCGCGGTTGGCAACAGCCCAGGATTCATCGATGACTAATTGCGACTGCGCGAACCGTTCCGGTATGGAGCCTGTGATAGCAGGCGCCACCGATAGCCCGATAGGGCCGTATCGCGAGGCGAGCAGCACGGCGGCGACAACGGCGGCCCCCAGCCCTCCGCCGCCTCCCAGAATCGACACCACCGCGAACTGAGAAGCGCCGGTGAAGGTGGTCAGCGACATGACGATAGGCGCAGCGACGCCGAACCCGTTGGCGCGCGCGAGCACACCAAACGAAGCTCCGAACGCGACCAGAGCTATGCAGAGCGGCAGCGACGCCCGGACGCCGGCGGCGAAGCCTTCAGAGGGGACAGGAGTGGACGGGCCAGCACGACCGTTCATGTCAGGGAGCGAACCATGTCTCGACATTAGTCGCCAGAACTTGGCTCGGTCCCGCGCGGGTCAGCTCGTCGAGATGGCGCGCTCACGGTCGAACGCCCGAAGAGCGACACGCCAGAGGCCGAAATCGAGGGCGGCTACCAGGGCGACGAACACGCTCCAGGTGAGAATGCTGGGTTCGATGGTCCGCGTTACGACGAGCATGATTGGGAGCATGGCGGGTAGCAGGACCAGGCCGCTCAGGTGCTCCGCAACCCGGATGTCTTTCGCCCTGGCCGAGAAGGCGATGCCGGTGAGGGTCGAAAACAGAGCCAGCGCCGGAGTCAACA
>JBDTNM010000242.1:0-5280 GCA_039933735.1 bacterium
TTGAAAACGGCCGTGGCGAAAGTCACCGGGAGTTCGAATCTCCCCCTCTCCGCCACTTTCGCTACCTGCTAAGGCGGCGTCGCGGTACAGTGCCGGGCGCATATATCCCCGGAGCACCGCATGAAACTGCACGAATACCAGGCCCGAGATTTGTTGGCCCAGAACGGCGTCGCCACCACCCGCGGCCGTGTTGCCTCCACTCCCTCCGACGCCCGCGCGATCGCCCAGGAGCTCGGCGGCAAGGTCGTCGTCAAGGCTCAAATCCACGCAGGCGGCCGCGGCAAGGGCCGCCTCGTCTCGCAATCCGAGACCGCCGAAATGTTCCACAAACTCACCACCGACCCGGATAACAATTCCGGCAAAGTGAAGGGCGACCGCGTTGGCGGCGTCCGCCTGGCCGACAGCGCCGATGAAGCGGAAGCCGCCGCCGCCGCCATCCTCGGCAAGTACCTGGTTTCGATTCAGACTGGCGCCGAAGGCAAGCTCGTCAAGAACGTTCTCATCGCCGAGCAGACCGATATCGCCAAGGAGTACTACCTCGCGGCCATCATCGATGGCATGCAGGGCTCGCCCCTGATCATGGCCTCCGCCGAAGGCGGTCAGGAGATTGAGGTCGTCGCCCACACGAACCCCGAAGCGATCGTCCGAATCCCCGTGAACCCCGCCTCCGGCTACGAACCCTACGTTGGCCGCACGCTCGCCGCCCGCCTCGGCTTCAGCGGCGACCAGGCCGACCAGTTCGCGAAGGTCGTCGAAGGGCTTTACAAGACGCTCGTCGCCACCGACGCCAGCCTCGTCGAGATCAACCCGCTCGCCGTCACCACCGACGGCCGCGTGGTCGCTGTCGACGCGAAGCTGACCATCGATGACAACGCCCTCTACCGCCACAAGGACCTCGAAGCCCTGCGCGACAAGGACGAAGAAGACCCGCTCGAAATCAAAGCCCAGGAACTCGGCGTCGCCAACTTCATCAAGCTCGAAGGCAATATCGGCTGCGTCGTCAACGGCGCTGGCCTCGCGATGGCCACCATGGACGCGATCAAGCTCGCCGGTGGCGAACCAGCCAACTTCCTCGACATCGGCACCGTGAACGACCCTCAGCGCGTCGTCAGCGCCCTCTCGGTCATCCTCGATGACCCCTCGGTGAAGGCGATCCTGGTCAACATCTTCGGCGGCATGGCCCGCGTCGACATCATCGCCCAGGGCGTCATCAACGCTCACCAGCAGATGAAAATCGACGTCCCGGTGGTCATGCGGCTGATCGGCACGAACCTCGCGGAGGGCGAGAAGCTGGTCGAGGAGAGTGGCCTGCCACTGATCCGCGCCAACGGCCTCAGCGAAGCCGCCTCCAAAGCCGTCGCCGCTGCCGGCGCCCACTAGGACGCGATGGAACCGCAAGCGTGAGCGACCGGCCCCGGCCCCTCCAGCGAAGCGCAGAGGGCCGTGAAGCCGCGCGGCTCACAGTCCGCCGCGCTATTCCGGCTGACCTCTCGGCCCTCCTCAGCCTCTACGAACAGCTCCACCCCGGGGACGCCGGCGCCGATCGGGCACGTGCCGTCCCCGCCCTCCGCGAGATCCTCGCCAACCCGAACATGAGCCTCCTGGTCGCCGAAACCGAACAGGTCGTCGGCACCGTCACGCTCGTTATCGTCCCGAACCTGACCCACAACGCGCAGCCCTGGGCACAGGTCGAAAACATGGTCACCGACGCCACCGTCCGTGGCTCAGGCGCGGGCCGAGCCCTGATCGACGAGTGCCTGCGTATCGCCCGTGAAGCCAACTGTTACAAGGTCCAACTCCAGAGCGGCAACCACCGCGCCACCGCCGAGAACGACGCCCACGGCTTCTACCGCCACCTCGGCTTCGAACCCAGCTCCACCGGCTTCCGCTACTACTTCGGCCGTTGACCCCGTTGATGCGTGATGCGTAACATCAAGCATCATGGTGCGCACAACGTTGAACCTCGATCCGTCCGTGCTCAGCGAGCTGAAACGGCGCGCGAAGAAACACAATCGGCCGCTCGGAGATATCGCCTCCGAAGAACTGGCTGAAAAGTTCAAGGTCGAGCGGGTCCAAAGGAACTGGCCTCCGGAAGGCTGGGTAGTTCATTCCATGGGAGAATTTGCTGTCGACCTGGACGACAAAGAGGCACTTTTGGAGTTCTTTGACCGCGAGTCTGGCCTCGTTTCGTGAGCGTCACGATCGACGCGAATGTTCTCATCTACTCCATGAACGAGGACGCTCATCAGCACAACTCCGCTGCTCGCGCTCTCACCCTCGCGATGCAAAGCGGTGAACCCGTTTGGCTCTTCCCGCCGACTATCGTCGCGATTTTGCGGGTGATGACGCACCCTCGGCTCAGTCGTCGCCCGCTTTCTCTTCACGAAGCCTTTATGAAGATTCGGCAGCTCCTTCAGCAGCCTGAGGTGAACTTCGGCTCGCCGCTCGAGAGCTTTGTGGAAGACCTCGCATCCGTGGCGATGCCGCCCGACGCCACCGGCAAACTTATCCACGACGCCGAAATTGTCGCTCTCATGAAGCAGCACGGCGTCGACCGCATCCTCACCGCGGACCGCGACTTCCTGAGGTTCGAAGGCATCGCAGTCACGCTCTTCCTCAATCCCTAGCCGGGCTTGCCCTGCGCAGCCGTGCGCCGGCGACGAACCAATCCCACATCAGAAACCTCAGCGTCTCAGTGGTGAACCCGAATCTCAGCCCGGGCTCGAAATGGAAAGCGTGTTTCCGCCCGGGTCCTTGAACCAGGCGACTGCCCCGCCTCCCGGTGGGCTCCAGACCCGGAGTTCGTCCTGTCCGAGGCCCGGCACCTCCATCAGTTCCACGCCCCGTTCGACCAGCCACCGTGCAGTGGCGTGCACGTCCGCCACTTCCCAGCCGACGACTGTGCCGCGCTGTGGTTCGAACGGACCGACCAACGCAACCCGAATCGTGTCATCACCGGATTTGAACACTGCCGCGTACCCATCGCGATGCGAGAGCTCCAGCCCGAGCTTGTCCCGGTAGAAGGCCACCGCCCCATCCAGGTCCGCCGATGGCGCGAACGCCACCACTCTGCCCGAAGTCAACATCAGCGGCCTCCTCAATCTGTGACCGCCATTTTATGCGACCTACTCACCCGCAATGCAGTGCTTCTCTCTTTTCTCTTTTCTCTTCCTCACACGTACTGGCGGAACCACGCCAACGCCTTCGCCCACGAATCCTTCGCCGCCGTTTCGTTGTAGCTCGCGCCCGTGTCGTTGAAGAACGCATGGTTCGCGCCGTCGTAAATCTTTATTTCGGAAGGTCGCCCGTTCTTGGCGAGGCTGGCCTTGACCGCCTCGGCTTCCCCCGTGATGCGTGTATCGAGCGCGCCGTAGAACGCGAGCACGGCGGCCTGGGTGGTCGCCAGTTTGTCTTTCTGGCGGCAGGTGCCGTAGTACGGGATGGCAGCTTTCACCTTGCTCGATTCGACCGCCGTATCGAAGCAGTAGCCGCCGCCGAAGCAGAACCCCGTGACGCCGACGCCGCCCTTCTTCACGAAATCGAGCCCCGCCGTGTAATCGACATAAGCGACCATATCGGCGACGAAGTCGGCGATGTTGGCGCTCCCGAGGATGCCCGTGTTCGCCGACGCATCCGGCTTCGAACCACCCGCCCGCGAAACGAGGTCGACCGCCAGCCCCGCGAACCCCTCGGCCGCATAACGGCGGGCGATGTCCTTCGTGTGGTCGTTGAGCCCACGGTTCTCGTGGATGATGACGATGCCCGGAAACGGCCCCGCACCGGGCGGCCGGGCAAGGTAGCCAAGCAGGTCCGATCCCGGCCCCTTGAACTTCACATCGCTGGTCTGGACCGTCCCCCCTGCGACCGTCGGTGAGCCGGCAGCGACCGATACTCCGGCGGTCGGCGCGAGGGTCAGCGCTGGTTCGGGCGTATTCGCGGCCTTCGTCGCCTCCTGCACATCGTCGTCATCGCCGCACCCGAACATGGCCAACGCCGAAAGCCCCGCGGGCACACTGCCCATGATCAACACGGCCCGCCGCAACAGCTGCCGGCGGCTCATGTGGCCTTCCTGGAACTCGTCGGCGAATTCCTGGATGAGATAGCTCTGGTACTCGTTCATCAGCGCGGCTCCATTGGGGACGTACCCTTCACGGTACGCGGCCAAAGGGCGAGAGATGGGAAAGGGCGGGCCTGCCCAACGGCCCACCGTGGCGAACTCAGATCGGGCTGACCACGTTGATGACGACGATGCCAGTCTTCTCGCCTCGCTCGACGTAGCGGTATGCATCGGCAATCGACTCAATGGGGTAATGCCGGTCGATAACGGCGCGAAACTTGTCCTGCTTCATCTCGTCTGCGAGGAAGTCGACGAATGCTTTACGGTCCCTCGGGAACGGAATAACCACCCGCCGGCTCTTCAGGATTGCGAACCACCATGAGAGAAAAACGGTTTGGCCCCACGGCCCGAGATCGGTTGCAGCGAAGACTCCGCGGCTGTTCAACAACTTGCGACAGTGGTGGTAGGTGGTTTTGCCTACGGCGTCCAGAACGAAGTCGAACGTTTGTCCCCTCTCCGTGAAGTCTTCCTTCGTGTAGTCGATGACCTTGTCGGCACCAAGGGATGTTGCGAGTTCAATATGGCGAGTAGCAACCACCGCCGTAACTTGGGCACCATACGACTTGGCGAGTTGGACGGCTGCGGTCCCTATCGCTCCTGAAGCGCCGTAGATAAGGATGCTCTGGCCGGCCCTCAAGCCGATCGATCTGAGGCACGAATCCGCGTAGAGCGCGCCCTCGCATGCGACGGCCGCATCAAAGTTCAACCCCGGAGGGATGACCGCCACGGCCCCGCCCTCCGGGACACAGATGTACTCGGCGTGCGCGCCGCGATCGCCCGGCGCGATCCCGAAGACGCGATCTCCCGCAGCGAACGACGTTACGCCGGCCCCGAGCGCTTCCACTTCTCCAGCGAAGTCCATGCCCAGGACGGTGCGTTTTGGGCGACGGAGACCGGTCATTAGGCGAATGAAGAAGGGGTGCGCCCGGAGGTATCCGCAGTCGGTGCGGCTGACGGAGGTCGCGTGGACGCGAATTAGCACCTCATTGGCGCCGGGCTCCGGCCTCGGCACATCGCGGACTTGGAGGACGCTCGGGGAACCGTAGTGCCTGTAGACGGCAGCTTTCATGAAAACGGAGCCTACTCCCATGGTGCGTCAGAGGCGCGCCCGGACGGTCGCGCCCCGTGCTCTGCCCGCTCCCGAAGATGAAGTAAGCCTCGCG
>JBDTNM010000243.1:0-5278 GCA_039933735.1 bacterium
TGAGGTCAGCATCCTTGATCTGGCTGTGGTTCTGCGGGTTATCCGTGAAGAACCGCGACAGATACGAACCGGCCTCCGGGAATGGCGTTTCGTAACCGAACGCGACTCCGCTGAAGTTGCCGATGAACGTCTGGGTGATGTACTTCGAGCTGTAGTCCTGGACTTCCGTCGCAGTCTTGATGCCAACGGCGGCCATGTAGCTCGCGTTCGCTTCGGCAATGTCGTTGAAGAGCTTGCCGTAGCGGTTGGCGGTGTACTGGTAGGTACCGGCGTCGACTCCGTTGGGGTAACCAGCAGCGCTGAGCAGCGCCTTGGCATCCGTCGGGTTGTACTTGAAGAACTTGCCGGCGTCGCCCATTTTTGTGCCGGTCGGGTCGATCCACCAGGCTGTTTCGCCCGCTGGCAGCAGGTTGTGCCATGGGGTCTCAACCTTCAGGCCAGCGTCCCGGAGCTTCTTCACGTTGTAGCCCAGTTCCATCAGGTCGTCGCGGTTGAGCGACATCGAGATGGCCTGGCGCACACGAGGGTCTTTCGCCCAGGTGGTGTAGGCATCTGGCGAAAGGTAGGTGAAGCTCAGCGTCGGGCCGGTGGTGCCGTTGATCTTGGCGCCGCTGACCTGCTTGATGAGGCTCGGGAGGTCGTCTGCGTTGACGTCGACGAGGTCCAGGTTCCCGGCGAGGAACTGAGCGAGCCGGTTGGCGTATTCCGGGATGATGGCGGTCTCGATGCCATCAAAGAATGGAGCGCCATGAGCGCCGCCCATGTGCCATTCCGGGTTCCGGGTCATCACGTGCTTGACCGAGGGCTGGTAGTCCTTGTAGACCCACGGGCCGCTGCCGATCGAGATCTTCGCCGGGTCGAAGCCGCCATTGAAGGCTTCCTTTGGCATGATCCAGAACACGCTTGAGTCGGCGAGCACGTCCAGGAACGTCGCGGCCGGCTTCGCCATCGTGAAGACCATGGTGGAGGCGTCTGGATACTCGACCTTGTCGACCGGCATCGAGGACTGAGGCTTGTTGGTCGATTCCTTCGAGGAAGCGCGGTCCCAGCTGGCCTTCAGGTCTTCTGTCGTCATTACTCGGCCGTTCACGGGAGCGATATTGGCGAATTTGACGTTGGGCTTGAGCTTGACGGTCCACTTCAGACCATCAGGGCTGGCTTCAGCCGAAGCGGCCGCATCCGGAGTCGGGCGAACCGAGCCGTAGGCAATGCCAGGGCCAGCCTTGTACATGAAGAGCCGACTGTAGAAGTAGGAAGAGTTGCCCTTCGTCAGGAAGCTGATGTTTCCGTAGGGATCCAGGGTTGGCGGATCCCCCGTCTGGTACATCTTGAGTGTTCCGCCCTTTTTGGCGCTCGCCAGCGGGTCACTCGGTGTCGGCGACGCGTTCGCGCCGGCCGTCGGCGTCGCGAGTTGTCCGCCGCCGCTGGAGTCGTCATCGTCGCCGCAACCAACGAGGGCGAGGGCGCTGGCGCCCGCGCCAGCGGCTACCGCACCACCGAGAAATCGGCGGCGGCTTCGGCGTTCCCGCCAGTAGCTGTCCCAGTAATTATCTGCCATGAATTCCCCCTGCTTTTCTTGTGCTGACGACGATACGTCGCCGCACGGGCGATAGGATTGGCCTATCTTCGCTATACATAGGTATAGCCTTCCCGGTGATATGTACTTGCCCGGGAATCCAGTGTCAACCGGCGGCGAGCATCTGGCGGGGTGGGAACAAGGGAATTTCACGACCCGTCATCCACGCTGTTCACCTCGGTCTACCGTCCGGTAGTACGCGTGCAGTGAACGAGATTCGAGTTAGAACGCCAATACAGAAGCGAGAAGCGGCAGGGTTGGAGCCTCGACACGGATTCGAACCGTGGACCTAGCGATTACGAATCGCTCGCTCTACCAACTGAGCTATCGAGGCGTTCGGGGCACCAATCGTAACCCGGGTCGTGCTCAGAGTGAACTGCTACCGAAGTGAAACCGTCTGAGGAAAGATCAGGCCGCGCGGCGCTGATCATGCGTGCGGAAGCGGTCGCGCATCTCGGTTGCCGAACGGATCGCTTCTTGCGCCGCAGCTTTGCGCCGTTGGCGATTGAGCGCCCGCCGTCCGATACGATTGCCAACTTCGGCCACCAATCCCAACCCGAGCATGACGACGAACGTAATCGACCAATCAGCAATGCCCTGGTACCCGGCGAGGGCCACCAGGCCCGCGAGCGCAACGCACACGTTGCGCACTCCCCAGAGCCAGAATTTCACTGCCATACTTCAGGTATCGGCAGGCTTACCGCCCGGCGACAGAGATCAACGAAAGAGCTGCTCAAGGTCGATCGCCACACCCGGCAGCGAGGGAATCCCCACAACGCCGGAGTCGAAGTGCGCCTCGCGGTAGCTGCCATCCGTCTGCCTCACCCAGCTGTCAACAGTGCGGTCGTAAGGATGGACTCGCCAGATGACTTCGTCGCCGCGTTCGCGGTAGTCGGGAAATTTCGCCTCGACGTCATAGTCGCCGGTCGAAGGTGACCAGACTTCGGCCACGAAGGGCAGCGGCTCGTCGTAGGTTTCAAGCGTTTCGATGCCTTGCGGGACCGACAAAAGGCCGCTCGGCAATACAGCGACATCCGGCACGTAAGCGTTCCCCGCAGCCGTACGCAACCGGCCAGAGTTAATCCGGACTCGGAAATCATCGAGGCCCAACTGCGTCTGAATGAAAAATCCGAGAAGCGTACCTACTGAGTTGTGCGCTTGAGTCATCGACGGTTTCTCACGAAGCTGACCGCAGACGTACTCCCACGTGGTGTCGCCATCTTCGAGCGCGACCTGCTCGTACGTTGCCGCGGAAACTGCCATGCGAAAATCATATCCGATCGCTTGCCGCCTCAGGCGCGGGCGGCGGCATGTGCCCCGGCGATCTTTCCAAACACAGCGCCGCGAATCACCGAACTCGCGCCCGGGTAGTTGTAGTAGAAGATCTCGCCCATCGGCTCGCCGGCGGCGTACAACCCGGCCATCACCTGTCCGCGGCTATCGAAGACCCGCGCCGACGTGTCGCAGCGGATTCCCCCGAAGGTGAACGTAATCCCTCCCGTCACCGGCACCGCGATGTACGGCGGCGAATCGAGAGGCAACGCCCAGTTGCTCTTCGCGGGCGTTATTCCGACTGTCCGCTTTCCATCCAGGCGGTCGAGGTCATAGTCGCCCGGCTGAATCGCCGCGTTGAAGTTGCCGACGGTCTCCATCAGGTTTTCTGCCGGCATGTCCATCTGGTCCGCGAGGTCTTTCAGCGTCGCCGCCTCAAGTGGTGGCCCCACCGGGCGCCACGCCCGTGCGAACTCCTCCCGCTGGTAGGCCTTCTGGTCGAACAGGCACCACGCTTCGCCGCCCGCCTGCTCCACGATGAACTTCGAGAACTTCACGTAGGTGTGGTCTCGGAAGTCCTCACCCTCGTCGAGGAATCGATGGCCGGTGCGGTCGACGAAGATGCCCATCTGGTAGTTGTAGAGCGCTGTCACGCCGCACTCGATCTTCGGTGATCGCGCATCGAGTACGGCCGAGTGGTAGTCCCCCCACTGGCCCGCTGGTTGTGCGCCCGCTTCGATGGCCATGCGCAGCCCTTCTCCCGTGTTGTACCGGCTGCCCCGCAAGATAAGCGAGTCGGCGAACCGCCCCAGGTAGCGGACGCGCATCTCCACGTTCGCCTGGAACCCGCCGCAGGCGAGCACCACACCGCCTGAGGCGTAAATGTCCGTGATCCCCTCCGGACCCCGCGCCCGCACCCCGGCGACCGTGCCATCTGCGTCCACAATCAGGTCGACAGCGCCAGTTTCGTAGGCCACGACTCCGCCCAGTCCGTCGAGCCGGCGGTAGAGCAAGTCCACGAGACCCTGTCCACCTGACTTCGGGCTGCGACGGTAGCCGGCGGTGTGCGGATAGCCGGCCTCCCATTCCAGGCCCATCGCCGTCAGCCACTCGGCCGTCTCGCGGGCGTTCTCGCAGAGCGTGCGAATCAGATCCGGGTTAGCTCGTCCGCGCGAAATCCGCATCAGATCTTCGAACATGTCGTCCACCGAGTAGTCGCGCGTCCCGAATTCGTCCGCCTCGTGGGGGAACCGCATCTGGGCATCAGCGAAGCGCGTGTTTCCTCCGCGCCCTTCGCGAGGCGCCTTTTCGATGAGGATGACTTCGGCCCCGGCTTCCCGGGCCGAGATCGCGGTGGAGAGTCCCGCTATCCCTCCGCCAACCACCAGTACGCCCGTCGTGTAGGTCGCCGCCGCCCCCGGAGCTCCGCTTGTAATCGTCATGCCGCAAATTAGGAATCCCCGGCCGCGAACGCGCAATCACGCACTCGGAGGCCAACCTATCGGACATGACGAGAAGCTAGGAACGCCATCTCGTAGAGTGACTCACGTGGATTCCTCGGTGTTCGACGACCATGTTCCAACCCGGTTCGCCGCGAAATGCGCCTACCTGCAGATGACCATGGGCAGCCACCGCCTCGGCCAGGGCCTGATCAACATCTGCCGGCACATCGTCCGCGACGGATCCGAATGTGTTGGCCCATTCCTCGATGACACCGAAACCACCTGTGGGCTCTGGGAACCGAAGGCGGAACCGCGCCGAAGCAACTGACGGGCGTACCCGTGGGCTGGCTGACTCGCTAGGATGTGCTCTCCAGTTTGGAGGCCATCCATGTCCATCATCTCCACCGACGACATCGCACTCGAAGACCCGGCCGTGTACGACTGGGAGAAGCTGGTGGGCGACCTCAACCGCCTGTTGCGTCTTCGAACCACTCCCGTGGGCATGAAGATGTTCGCGACGAAAGCCGAAATGGAGGCCGTCCCCCGCATCCGCCGCCCGGCAGACATTCACACCACCGATCAGATCGTGGCGCAGGCGACGCGGCTTGGGTGGACCGTTGGCATCACAGCCGAAGACCTCGTTGGCGCCCAGTGCAGCGCAGTCATCGGTCTCAGCCCGCGTGATGATCGGTGGCTTTCCGGCAAGAACATGGCCGGGGTCTGGTTCGAAACGCTCGAAGACTCCGCCCAACACCAGGCAGCCATGGACCTCGTCGAGTTCGGGCAGTACGAAGCCATGGCTGTCTCGCCACTCACCAGTGGCCGCCTCGACCCGCCAGACATCTGCCTCATCTACGCGACGCCCGGCCAGATGATGATTCTGATCAACGGCCTTCAGTTCAGCGGCTACAAGAAGTTCGAATGGAGTGTCGTCGGCGAATCCGCGTGCGCCGATAGCTGGGGCCGCGCCCTAAAAACCGGCGAGCCC
>JBDTNM010000244.1:0-5243 GCA_039933735.1 bacterium
GCAGATTGAAGACCACGCCCGCGACCGCGATGAACACAGCCTGGAGGGCGAAGAGGAGGAGAAGGAATCCGAGGAGGAGGACTACTCCGATGACTAACGGCGCGCGATCGTGGAGTGTCTTATCGAGGTCATGGTTTTCAGCGACCGGCCCACCGACGAGGGCCGTGGACGGGAGTTTTTCGCGGAGTGTACTGACGAGTTCGAACGAGGCCTTGCTGGACGGATCGGTGGTTGCGATGGCCTGCACGAGGCTCGCGCCGGCTGCGCCCGTTTGCGGCGGAAAGACCATTGCTACTCCATCGGTGGCTGCGACGGTCTCCGCAATCGCGGCTGCGTTTTCGCCGGCCGGGATAACGATCTGAATCGGACCGGGTCCTCCAGGCCCGAAGGCCTGCGCGAGCTGTTCGTAGCCCTGGCGTGCCTGCTTGGATTTCGGCAGCACGTTGATGCCGGGCATCCCGGTCTCGAGGTTCAGCAGCGGCGCGGAGAGGAGCAGAAGTCCGGCGGTGACGCCGATGGCCAGCAAAAGGGCACGCGGCTGGATGCGGGCGCCGAACCGCTCCCATGCCGGGCTGCGGTGTTCACCGGCGTTGTGCCAGGGCAGGGCCAGCCGGTTAATCCACGGGCCGAGCATGGCCGGCAACAACGTCATCGCGGCCAGCAACACGAACCCGACTGCAAGCATCATCCCCGCGGCCATCGAACGAAAGGCCGGGATGGGGACGAGGAGGACGGCCGAGAGGCTCACGAGCACGGTTAATCCGCTGAAGAGCACGGCCTTGCCCGCGGTATCCATCGTTACGCCGGCCGCGTGGGCGGGGTCTCCAGGGTCCGCGTGAATTGCGCCCCTGTACCTCGTCACGATGAACAACGCGTAGTCGATCCCGAGGGCGATTGCGAACATCATGGCGAAGTTCAGCGTCCAGATACTGAGGTCGGTGAAGCGGGTGATGCCGTAGAGCACTCCCATGGCAGAGATAAGCCCCGCACCGGCGAGCAGCAGGGGCAGCCCGGCTGCCGCCAGGGTGCCGAAGGCGAGCACGAGGATGACCGCGGTTACCGGCCAGGTAAGTAATTCCGCCTTCATCATCCCGTCCTTGTTGACGGCGTTGAAGTCTCCCCAGAACGCAGGCGAGCCGGTGAGGACCACGCTGATTTGGCGGTCAGTGAGTTCTCCGATGGGGCCATTCAGGCGTTCGGCGGCGCGCACCGCTTCGGTCGGATCCACGAGCGCTCCGGCCTGGATCAGGACTGTGTGGCCGTCGGGTCCCGGCTGAATTACGGCGGGGCCAAAGGCCGGTTCGGAAGCCAGGGCGGCGAGAGAGGACGAGACCCGTGCCTGAAACGCCGGGTCGGTGATGGCGACGGAATCGCTGTGCACGACCACGGCCGCTGACTGGGACGACAGACCTCCGAACTCACGGTCGATGACCTGTCGCGCCGCCAGGGAGTCGCTCCCATTGACTTCCCACATGGCCCCGGAAAGAGCGCTTTCGAGCCTGGGAGCGAACAAGCCCAGACCGACGGCGAGCACTGCCCATGTGAGGATGACACCGAGCCGATGGGCATGCGCCCAGGAACCGAGGCGGGCGAGCGGCGGATTGTGCATTTATCTATGACTCCATGTCTATGTAGTGATGGTTGTGGCAAGCGCATGGGCTTCCCGGGGCGAAGTTCGGTCAGATTGTGGTCAGTAGCCGAGCTTCCTCAACGGCCTGATCGCGGAGGCGGTTACACACGAGGTCACAAAGGACCTTGAGCGACGGGTCGGTCACGGAGTAATAGGCAGCGGTCCCCACCGGCCGGCGGGCGACGATGCCAGCATTGAGGAGCACTCCGAGGTGCTTGGAGATGTTCGCCTGGGTGGAATCGAGGCGGGCGACGAGTTCACCCACGCTCATTTCCTCCCCTTGCATGAGTTCACGCAGGATGGCGAGCCTTCGCGCATCGCCAAGGACGCGAAAGCGTGCGGCCACATGTTCGAGCAGTTGCGGGGGTACGAGTTCCGGCATAAACACTACTCTATAACTACGTAGCGATTAAGACAAGCTGAAAGCGGGCATGGAATGGGTCCACATGGCCCGTCGTTTTCGGGTCGCACAGACCTCACTGATCCGCAGGCCCGCCCTCACTGTTTGGGAATGGCTTTTTCCAGGCTGCCGCTTTTCGAGAACAACGTGAACCGCCGGTCGCTGCTTCGCGGACTCGGAGGGGTGGGCGCCGGCGCAATCCTTGCCTCTTTGCCCGCCTGCTCCAGCCGGATGAGCGACGACGCCACGGTCACTCCCGAAGGTTCTCCGGTCGCTTCGCCCTCAGTCGGCCAACCCTCAGCGGAACTGCGGAGTAAGAACGGACTCTTGCAGGCGAACCTACGCATCGCTCCCGGAATGGTCGCCTTCGGAACAGGAGTGCGCTGGGCCCTGACCGTGAATGGTCAGACTCCTGGGCCGACACTTTTCGCAGCGCCGGGCGACCACCTCTCGATAACCCTGGATAACCAGTCCGGCCACTCGACGAACCTGCACACCCATGGCCTCCAGGTTTCGCCGACGGGGAAAGCCGATAATCCGTTCATCGAGATTCCGAACGGGACGGCATACGTCTACGAGATCGACATCCCTAAACGACATCCCGGGGGCACATTCTGGTATCACCCCCACTTTCACCACCATGTGGCGGAGCAGCTGTTCGCGGGATTCTTTGGGCTAATCGTTGTCGAGGACGCTGTCGACGCGTTGCCAGCGGTGGCCGGGGCAGTGCAACGCACGCTTATCCTCCACGACACCCGAATCGGCGCCACCGAATCGGCCGTGATGAGCACCACTCCGATGGCCCAACGCGACGGCCGGGAAGGCGACGTACTCGTCAATGGGCTTAGGGAACCGGCTTTCGAAGCCCGCAGCGATCGCCTCGAACGTTGGCGAGTTTTGAACGCAAGCGCCTCCCGGTTTTATCGGCTCTCCCTCGATGGTCATGCGTTCTTCGTTATCGCCACCGATGCGAACCGGCTGGCAGAGCCCGCCCGGGTCGAAACCCTGACGCTCGTACCGGGCGAAAGGGTAGAGGTCCTCGTTCAGCACGAACGCGGCGGGTCATTCGCGCTGAAGTCACTGCCGGTCAGCCGGGGATCGATGGGGACGAACCCGGAGAGCAAGCTCGCGACCTTCAACGTATCGGAGGGCGGAAGTGCGCCGCCGCTTCCAGCGACCGTGGCCGCATTCTCGGATCTTTCAACCGTGGTCCCGCTGATGACGCGACAGGTGGTGTTTTCGATGCAGGGACAGATGGGCGGCGCGAGGTTCCTCATCGACGGCAAGGAGTTCGATTCGAGCCGGGTGGATGTGAAGGTTGCCCGTGGAACCACGGAAGACTGGGTCATTCGGAACACCTCCCCGATGGATCATCCGTTCCACCTGCACGTTTGGCCCTTCCAGGTAATCGAGCAGTCGGCGGCCGGAACCCCAATGCGAGCGTGGAAGGACGTGGTGAATGTGCCGGCCAACGGCTCCGTTCGCCTGCGCATTCCGTTCCTGGAAATCACAGGAAAAACCGTCTTCCATTGCCACATCCTCGATCACGAGGATGCGGGCATGATGGCCGTCATCGAAGTTTCCTGAACCTCGTTCCGGGAGGCCTCGTCCGGTCTCGGCGACCGTTGCCCGCGCTCGAAATGAGCTTGCGACACGCCGAGACCGCGGCATAGACTCGCGGACACTCGGAAGCATCGGCTGCGCGCGGATGCGTGGAAGGTCGTCCTACATGGCGAGCCGCAAGCGCCGTCGTACCCGGAGTTGCTGCCGGTGTAGTGGGACTGCGGCATGGGTGAAGGTGTTGCCTGACCGGTCCCGTCGAGCGGGGGAGCGACTTCCGACGCGTGAGGAAGCGAGCGGTTTCGCGATCCATCGCGGCGACGCGGGGGATGTGCCGGGCGCCGCGGCAAAGGTTGACGCATGTGCCGATGAACTTTTCGGCCAACCGGCTGAGGAGTTCGTACCAAGGTGGGTGCCGCCGACCCGGGAGATGCTGATCACCTGGACAAGGGCATGAGATCCACGGCCGAGGCAGTGCTGCGCCGGTCGCCTGCCTCCGTGGTGTTGTACTGCGTGGTTGTGGTCACTTCGCTGGTCCAGTCGGTCATTGGCCGTGAAGCAGCAGAGCGGGTCACGGAACATGTCAGCAGCAATCTTGCGAACCTGCTTGCCTTGCGCTGGCCGGTCCTCATCGCGAGCGCGTTCTGGCTTGAGGGCAACGGGTTCCTGGAACAGCTGGCCGTGTGGGCTGTGCTCTTCCTGCTTGTGCTGATTCCAGCGGAACGGTGGCTGGGCACTCATCGCTGGATCATCGCGTTCGCATTGGCCCACGTTGGGGCGACGATCGTCACCGCCCTGCGGTTGTGGATCGCGGTCAAGACCGGACACCAGCCCGTCGAAGTTCGGCATGTGATCGACGTAGGGCTGAGTTACGGCTTCCTGGGCGTCCTCGCGCTTGAGGTGTACCGGCTGCCGTACGTATGGCGGTGGGCTTCTGCGTTCGCGTTGTTCGCGACCCTGTTCGTGGTTCTGCGCATCGACGGGAAGTTCACAGATGCCGGTCACTTGATGGCGGTCGTCATAGGGTTCGCAATGTATCCGTTGGCGCGGCACGCGTCCGCGGAGGCCGGCGAAGCAGCGGGGGCCGTCGGGACCGAAGTCGAGCGGTTTGTATCGGCTCCGGCCGAGGACTAGACTCCCGCTCGAAACGTTCACGGTGCCATTTTCGGTACCTGAAAGGCAGTCCCACATGGCAACCCCGCAAGCAGAGCCAGCAACCGCGGAACTGAAGCTGCTCGATGAAACGGCCCTGGGCGTCGGGCTGTCGCCGACGCTGGAACAGCAGCGGGCTGGGCTGGATTTCGTCATCGAACTGGCGACCTTGCCCGAAGGGGTTACGGTCACAGAGACCTACGCCGGGGGCTGCCGCGCTTATTGGCAGGACCCAGCCGGGGCAGCGACCGACCGTGTCATCCTCTATTTCCATGGCGGTGGGTACATGGGTGGTTCGCCCAGGACCCATGAGCGGCTCGTTGGGCACATGGCGAAAGCCACGGGCTGCCGCGCACTCAGTGTCGATTACCGGCTCGCGCCTGAGCACCCCCACCCCGCGGCCGTAACCGACGCGACGAACGCATACCGGTGGCTGCTCGCGCAGGGCTACAAGCCGGAACACATCGCGATTTCGGGGGATTCGGCGGGCGGCGGACTGAC
>JBDTNM010000245.1:0-5223 GCA_039933735.1 bacterium
TACATGGCAGGGCGGCGAGAAGCGCGCCGATGGTTCGTTCACCAGCCCCTATTTCGATCTCAGTGCGCCGGTTCTCGAATTTGTGCGTGCATGTGCGACACACGGCTGGGTTACGCCAGGGTTCAATTGGAACGCCTGGTCGGTAACGGCACGGTCGTATGTCGATGAGCCAGGCCTGCTCGAAGCGGCCGACCTCAGCACCATCCAGAAGCTGATCACGACTCACGTCAGGGCCAACCGATTCATCGAGGGCCACCTCGCAGCCGTGATCGAAAACGGCCATTTCGCGGCGATACTGGTTCGCCTGCACGAGATTCGCCTGCAACTGTGACCGATGGTCGGTGGCCCTCCGCAAATCCGCCTAGATGGTCTTGCCCATCAGCAGGAGCGGGACGGCGGCGCCGCCGGTCGCATCACTCATCGCCTCGATCGGCGCGTAACCGGCCGAAAGGTAGAGCGGTTCGCCGGAACGGGTGGCGACTAACTCGAGCCGCTGGAATCCTTCCGCTCGCGCGGCAGCCTCACACAGACCCAGAATAAGCCGTCCGATTCCTCGCCGGACGAAGTTCGGATGGGTGTACATCGCTCGGACCCGGGCAGCATCGGTCTGAGGGTTTAGCAGTTCGGCATCGCGCCCGGGTGTGTGGTCGCCGCCGTACATGGTGGCGCGACGGCTCCAGCCCCCGCATCCAGCTACCTGGCCAGCCTGCTCGATGACGAAGTACGTGCCGTCTTCGATGAGTTGCGAATCCAGGCCCATGATGGCCCGACTCGACTGGATTTGGTCCGCGTCGAGGAAGCCGCGCTGGTTTTCCCCGATCGCGGAATCGACTAGATCGGAGAGACGGGGAATGTCCTCGCGAGTTGCGATGCGGTGTTCGAAGTCGTGGCTCATTGTTCAATCCATCCGGCAGCAGCTAAGCCCGGCTTTCCGGTCAAGGGAGCGCGTGTCGCTCGGCAGTCTAGCGGTGGTAACGCCACCAGGAGAGTCCTTCTCGTCGGAGATGCGGGCGAACCGCAGGGAAACAGCAAGGCCGGGATTGCTCCCGGCCTCACACTCAATCCAATTATTGGGTCTGGTTTACCAGCGCCGGCCTTTGCCGCCGCCGCGTTCGCGGTTTCGATCGTTCCAGCCGCCACGGCCTCCGCTGGGGCCGCCACGGCCGCCTTCGAAGCTGCCGCCGCCGAAGCCACCGCCGCCGCCGCCGCTGTCTCGGCCGCCGCCACCGCCACCGCCGCTATCACGGTAGCCGCCGCCGCCACCACCGCCGCCGAAGCTGCGCTGGCCGCCACCACCACCGCCGCCGAAACCGCCGCCGCTGGGACGGGGAGCGCCGAAGCCGCCGCCGCCACCGCCGCCAAATCCACCGCCGCCGCCGCTGGAAAGCGTGCGAGGCTGTGGCTGGAAGCAGTCACTGCAGTAGACCGGGCGATCGCCACGGGGTTCGAAGGGGACTTTTGCTTCTTTGCCGCAGGAGGCGCAGATCGCGTCGTAGAGCTGGCGTGGGGGTCGTCGATCAGCGCCGAAGCCACCGCCGCCGCCGCCTTCACCATTCTGTTGCTTCTTCAGCCGACGGCAGTTGGGACAACGCCGTGGCTCTCGCGTGAAGCCTTTTGATGCGTGGAACTCTTGTTCACCCGCTGTGAACACGAACGACTCGCTGCAATCGCTGCAGACGAGCGTCTTGTCGGTGTAAGACACCCGATGGACCTCCTGGACTTAACCAAACCTGAGAATTTTGCTGGAACCTACGGCCTATCGAGCGCCGACAGAATGACCTTGCCTCTCCGTGAGGCCGATTGGAACGCGGGTACCTGTGATCAGAGTACATGTGAGCGATCGGATTGTCACCAAGAATTGTCGATATTTTGGGCACGATCGCGTTCATTTGGGTGCTATACTCAGGCAGAACCGTCCCGAACGATGTCAGGTCCGGGCCCAACGGTCCCCGGTTACCGGGGAAGTCGCGGATCCTGGCGAGGCGGTTCTCCCGGGCAGTATGCCCCGGGAAAGGGCCCAAGTACCCCCACGGATGTGGAAGGAGGACTTGGGACATGGGATTCATTCCGCCCCATTCAACACCAACTTTGTGAGTTCGGACGCTATCCTCACGCCTGCGCCGGCCTCGCCGGCTGCGTTCACACAAGGATTGGTTCATGCACCCCGATAGTTTCGGCACGCGATCAACGCTCTCTTCCGGCGGCGTCCAGTACACCTGGTTCTCGCTCGAAACACTCCGCTCCAGGTTCGGAAACGTGGGGAGACTCCCCGTTTCGCTTCGAATCCTGCTCGAAAACCTGCTCCGGCTCGAAGACGGCCGGGCTGTTACCAACGACGACATCGAAGCCCTCGCCTCGTGGATCCCGAACTCCGGCAACGACCGCGAGATCGCGTTCACGCCGGCGCGCGTGCTCCTGCAGGACTTCACCGGCGTCCCGGTCGTGGTTGACCTGGCGGCCATGCGCGACGCCATCCAGGCGCTCGGCGGGAGCCCTTCGAAGATCAATCCACTGCAACGCGTCGACCTCGTCATCGATCACTCGGTGCAGGTGGACAACTTCGGCACAGCCGAGGCGTTCGGGCTGAACGTCGAAAAAGAGTTCGAACGCAACCGCGAGCGCTACCAGTTCCTGCGGTGGGGCCAGCAGGCGTTCGCGAACTTCCGTGTCGTGCCTCCGGGCACTGGCATCGTGCACCAGGTGAACCTGGAGTACCTGGCCTCGGTGGCTTTCACCCGGGACGAGAACGGCGAGCAAGTCGTTTACCCGGACTCCCTCGTGGGCACGGATTCGCACACGACGATGATCAACGGCCTGGGAGTCCTGGGCTGGGGGGTCGGCGGGATCGAAGCCGAGGCGGCGATGCTCGGCCAGCCAGTGGCAATGCTCATTCCGGAAGTGGTGGGCTTCCGGCTCACGGGCAAGCTGCCCGAAGGCGCGACCGGCACCGATCTCGTGCTGCGCGTCACTGAACTGCTGCGCAAGAAGGGCGTGGTCGGCAAGTTCGTCGAGTTCTACGGCACCGGGCTTACCGGTTTGCCGCTGGCCGCCCGGGCCACGATCGCCAACATGGCCCCGGAATACGGCGCCACCATGGGCTTCTTCCCGGTGGACGCCGAAACGCTCAATTACTTGCGTTTCACTGGTCGCGACGAAGACGTCGTCCAGCTGGTGGAGGCCTACACGAAGGCCCAGGGCATTTTCCGGACGGACGACACTCCCGATCCGGTCTTCAGCGACACGCTCGAACTCGACCTCGGCGAAATCGAACCGGCGATGGCCGGGCCGAAGCGGCCACAGGATCGGGTGCCCTTGAAAGCGTCGAAGTCGGACTGGGAGCGGAACCTCCTTGAAACCATCGACCCCGCGAAGAAAGACGCCGTTGCGCACGTCCAGAACAGCGTTTCGTTCGACCTGAAGCACGGCTCGGTCGTGATTGCGGCGATCACGAGTTGCACCAATACATCGAATCCCGAAGTCATGCTGGGCGCGGGCCTCGTTGCCAAGAAGGCCGTCGAGAAGGGCCTGAAGACGCCGCCGTGGGTGAAGACAAGCCTCGCGCCGGGTTCGCAGGTGGTCACCGACTACCTCAACGCCGCGGGCGTGACGCCCTACCTGAACCAACTCGGATTCAACCTGGTTGGCTACGGCTGCACGAGTTGTATCGGCAACTCAGGGCCACTGGACGAAAAAATCAGCGCGGCGATCAAGGATTCGGACCTGGTTGCGGCGGCTGTGCTCAGCGGCAACCGGAACTTCGAGGGACGGGTCAACCCGGACACGCGGGCGAACTACCTCGCGTCGCCGCCCCTCGTGGTGGCGTACGCGCTGGCGGGGCGGATGGACTTCGACCCCTACACCGAGCCGATCGGCGAGGGCACGGACGGGCCGGTATTTCTCCGTGACATTTGGCCGACACAGGCGGAAGTAGAAGCAACCATCCGGAGTTCGGTGCGTTCGGACATGTTTAAGACCCGCTACGCCGAAGTCTTCAAGGGCGAAGAGCGGTGGCGGAACCTGGACACGCCTTCCGGTGACCTCTTTAAGTGGGATGAATGGTCCACCTACATCAAGAAGCCGCCGTACTTCGACGGGCTGACGATGACGCCGCCACCAATCAACGACATCGCCGGTGCGCGAGTACTCGCAATGGTCGGCGATTCGGTCACGACCGACCACATCTCGCCGGCCGGCAACATCAGCCTGAATAGCCCGGCGGGAATCTACCTTCGTGAAATGGGCGTGGCCCGCGAGGACTTCAACCAGTACGGGGCCCGGCGCGGCCACGACGAAGTGATGGTGCGCGGTACGTTCGCGAACATCCGGCTGCGCAACCAGCTCGCTCCGGGCACCGAGGGCGGCGTGACGCAGCATTTGCCCGACGGCGCCGAGATGCCGATTTTCGATGCGTCGGTGCGCTACCGCGCCGAGGGCGTCCCGCTGATCATCCTGGCGGGCAAGGAGTACGGCACCGGCTCCTCACGTGACTGGGCGGCGAAGGGCGTCAACCTGCTCGGCGTGAAGGCGGCTATCGCCGAAAGCTACGAGCGCATCCACCGCAGCAACCTGGTGGGCATGGGCGTGCTGCCGTTGCAGTACCTGCCGGGCGAGAACCGCGAATCACTCGGGCTGACCGGGCGCGAAAAATACGCGATTGGCGGTGTCGCCGACGGCCTTGCACCGGGCAAACGGTTGCCGGTCACAGCGATGGCCGACGACGGAACCTCGACTTCCTTCGAGGTGGTCTGCCGCATCGATACCCCGGTCGAACTCGACTACTACAAGCACGGCGGCATTTTGCAGTTCGTGCTTCGGCAGCTGGCTACCGCGGCCGACTGACCAACTCCGCAACTCACTGAATCTGATCCGAATACCCAAGGAGCTTTCACATGGCGAAGATCAAAGTCACGAACCCGGTCGTCGAACTCGACGGCGACGAGATGACTCGAATCATCTGGCAGTTCATCAAGGACAAGCTCATTCTCCCGTACCTTGATGTCGAACTGCTCTACTTCGACCTCGGCATCGAATACCGCGACCAGACAAATGACCAGGTGACCATCGATTCGGCTAACGCGATCAAGAAGCACGGCGTTGGCGTGAAGTGCGCGACGATCACGCCCGACGAGGCACGCGTCGAAGAGTTCAAGCTGAAGCAGATGTGGAAGTCGCCGAACGGGACGATCCGCAACATCCTCGGCGGCGTGGTGTTCCGCGAGCCGA
>JBDTNM010000246.1:0-5189 GCA_039933735.1 bacterium
CGCTAGGCTCGTGAGATGACCACCGGCAGCCTGTATCAGATCAACTCATCCCGGGGCGGCGTGCCCAAACTCCCGATGCTCGAAGCGACCATCGGCGAACTCGGCATCGAGGGCGACGCGGTCGCTCACCCGGACATTCACGGCGGTCCGGAACGGGCTGTTTCCCTGTTCTCGGTCGAACGTATCGCGGCGCTCGTCGCGGAGGGGCACCCGATAGCCTCCGGAACCACTGGCGAAAACCTCACGCTCGAAGGCATCGATTGGGACCGCATCGTGCCGGAGATCCGCCTGCGTATCGGCGCGGACGTCGTGCTGGAGATCACCCGCTACACCACGCCGTGCGCCACCATCCGGGGCTCATTCAAGGACAAAGACTCGAACCGCATTCATCAAAACCTGCACCCGGGCTGGAGCCGGGCGTACGCGCGAGTCATCAACGGAGGCGTAATCCGTCCGGGTGATAGGGTGGATCTCTTCGGAGACTCGTAGATGAGCCAGTTCAAAGACCTGTTCGAATATAACCAGTGGGCCAACGGCATCATCCTGGAAGCGACCGACCAGTTGGGTGCCGGGCTTGAGACGCCCATGCCCGAATTGGGCGGCTCGGCGCTCGCCTTGCTCGACCATCTCGCACTTACTGAAGCGGCCTTTCTCGCACTGATGACCGGCCAGGGCAGGCCACCGCGGGAGAACGACCGCCCCTATGACGACGTGCGCAAAGGCCTTCGTGCCACGGACACCGGCTTTATTGCAGCCGTTCCGGAGCTGGAAACGCGGCTTGGCGAGCCGTTTGATGTGCCGTGGTTCGGCCGCCAGTTCACGATCGAACAAGGTTTGCTCCAGGTGGCGACGCATTCTGTGCAGCACCGGGCGGGGATCGCGGCCGGCATTGCCCGGGCCGGCGGCAAGATCGAAGAACTCGATTACATCATGTGGCTGTACGCGAAGCGCTAAAAGGGGTCGGCGATGCGAAGTTCGTACGAACGAAAGCTCTCCGCCGAAGAGGCGCGAGAAGGCTACATCATGGTCCTGAAGGACCAGCTCGCATTCTTCCCGCCGGTGGGCGAGCCCTTCCAGCTCCATGAGGGGACGAGTTCGCGCACAGCCTCGGTCGACGCTGAGGACTGCGTTTGTCGCGGCCCCGAAAAGCCGCATCAGCACTACTCGATTCGCTGGAAGACCGCGCCGAAAGGCTCCCGCATCAGCATCACCAACGCCGGCGACGGCAAGTACTTGATTGAGCGCGCACTTCCGTAGCCTCGTCGGACTTTCGAGCGCAATCGAGCGTCATTCACCGACCTCGAAGTTCACACTGGCGCGTTCGGTGGCTCAGGCGGCAGGGCGGCGAACAACAGCACGTCGCAGCGCTGGCCTTGCCAAACACTGTGCGAACGCATCGTGCCTTCGTGCACGAAACCGGCCCGGCGGGCCACGGCGACGGATTCGTCATTTCCCTCAACGATCGTCAGGAAGACACGAGCCGCGCCAAGCTCGAACAGCCACTGCTTGAGCAAAACCGCCGCCCGAGTCGCGTAACCGCGTCCTCTCGCGCCTGGTGCTAACCAGTAGCCGAACTGGGCTACGTCTTCCTTCGACCAGTCGTCGAGGCCGCAGCAGCCGACCAACTCGCCGGACGTGGCGTCCGTGATCGCGAATGCGACACCGGCAGTCGGTGTCCCAGTTGCAGCGAACGTCCGCCAACTGACGGCGAAGTCTTCAATGACCGCCTCGGCGTCCGCGATAGACAGCGGTGGAGCCGGGTACCCGAGCCGATCGTGGGTCCCGTTGTAGCGTTGGATCGTCGGGTCGGCGAATGCGGCCGCCATGAACCCGGCGTCCTCTCTTGTCCAGGGCCGAAGAACGACCACCCCGTCGGAGAGCATCACCACCGGAACTCTGGCCTCCTCGTGGCGCAGGTACTCACCGCGGCAGCGGAATCCCGAGAGCGGCTTCGAGTTCTTCCAGCGCGCTCAGGGTGTGGTCGACCTTGATGGTGTGCATCCCAAGCGCTCGGGCACCCTTCAGGTTCGCCCCCAGGTCATCGAGGAACACGGCTTCCGGTGGTTCGATGCCGAGCTGGTCGCAAGCGATCCGGAAGATCTCCGGCTGTGGCTTGCGATAGCCAACAATCGCCGATTCGACAACGACTTCGAACAGGCTCGGCAGGTCGATGCCCGAGGTACGGGTCTGGGCTGGTTCGTCGCGCGAAACGTTGTTCGTGATGGCGCCCAGTTTCACGCGGCCCTTGAGGTGCCGAACCGCGCCCACCATCTCGGGCCGCTCGCCGAATCCCTGGAAGAACCAGGCCATGAAGGCCCGCCCATCCACGCCTGTCCCGCACTCCGCGATGTGCCTGTCGAACTCGCCCGCGAATCCGTCGCGCGTCAGTTCGCTGCGCTCAAACCGCGACCAGGGACCATCTTCGGGACCGAAGATGGCGATGCGAACCTCGTCCGGGATCGCGTTCTCCGTGCAGTAGGTCTTGATGCGGGTGACGGGAGAGTGCGTCAGCACTCCTCCGATATCGAAGATGGCGGCTTTGTACATGTGGCGAGTTTACAGACGCGAGGCGTGAGACGTGAGTCCGCCACAGAGGCACGAAGGTTTCGAGAGTGCTTCGTGCCTCTATGACTCTTTGTCGCGAACGGGCTTTAGGCGTTTACGCCCAGTTCGTTCCGGATCAGCTCGCAGATCTCTGAGGCTGGGCCTTCGCCCTGCAGGTTGTTCTGCATCCTGTTGATGGTGACGGCGACGCTGAGATTGACTTCCGGATCACAGAAGGCCGTGGAGCCGCCCGCGCCCGAGTGGCCGAACGCTGATTCGCGCGGACCCGTCACGGTGTTCACGCCCATCATCTTGCCGCCGTTGAAGAAGCCAATGCTCTTTTTCATCGGCATGAAGAGGACCCGATCGGGACTATCGACCTGGATCGTGCTCATCAGCTTGATCCGCTCCGGCGAGACGAGCCGGACGCCGTCCAATTCGCCGCCGTTCGCAAGCACCGCGTACATGCGAGCGAGGGCTCGAGCTGTGAAGTGCCCGTTGGCCGAAGGGATGCAGGCCTGCCGCACGGCCATATCGTTGAAGTTGAGCGTGCTGTTCTTCGGCATCGCCTTAAAGAAATCGTGGTCGTCCGGGAGCATACCGAGGGGGCTTTTGGCCGCCTCTTCCGGGGTGGGCGGAGTCGGCGTTTGGAGCGAGGCGAGCCGGTCTTCGATGCCGTCTGGAATGCCGACGAAGAACTCGTTCTCGATTCCAAGCGGCACTGCGATCTCTTCTCGGAGCACATCCTTGATGTGGCGACCGCTGGCGTATTGGACGATGCCGCCCACAACCCAGGCGTAAGTGAGCGCGTGGTAGCCGGTGGCCGTGCCCGGCTCGTAGGCCGGGACACCGTTCGCGATGTAGTCGAGTGCCCGATCCCAGTCGAGGGTCACGTCTTCTGGCGGCGCTGCATGCAATCCGCCCTGGTGGCTCATCGCCTGGGCGACCGTGAGCTTGTCCTTGCCGTGGACGCCGAACGCCGGCCAGTACTTCGCGACTGGTGCGTCGTAATCAATGACGCCCCGGTCCGCGAGGATGTGGAGGGCGAGCGCGGCGGGGCCTTTCGTCGTCGAAAAGCTGCTGAAGAGCGTGTCCGCCTGCACAGGGCGTGGATCCTCGGGACCCATTTCGCCGGCCCACGCGTCGACGATCATTTCGCCGTTGCGGTAGGCGCTGACCTGAGTGCCTAGCTGCGTGCCGCGCTTGATTTGGTCGAGCAAGAGTTCGTGGACTTTTCCGCTGAGCGCGGTTTCGGTAGTGGTCATGAGTGCCTCCGGAGCGAATGGTCGGTTTGAGTCGACTATACGGGAGAGAGGAAAGTGGAAAGAGAAAAGAGAAAAGAGGGTGGCCGGGCTAAAGGTCGCCGCCGCGCAGCACACGAACGGAGCCATAGACCATGAGGAACACGATACCGATGAGCGCCGAAACACCAATCAGCCAGGTGCTTCCTTCCACTCCGAGGACGCTCACCGCGATCCACCCAAGTATTTCCGAGAGCAGCCAAATCGAAAGCCACCAGCCGTTGCTCATGATTCGATTGTAAGTCGACCGCGGACTTCGCCGATGATTGGTGACCGCGGTTCAGTTTCGTCGTGCGCTGGCCCATAATGACGCCAATTCTGGAGGCGCTATGAGCATCCCCGCCGTGACTTCGTATCCATCGGCCGCTGGCACGACCATTGCCTGGCCGCGCGAACGCGAGATTCCGCCACAGGGCGACGCCCTCCCGAAGGGGACCGTCGTTGTCTCGGCCGATAGCCACATCATGGAGACCTGCGACCTGTGGAAAGACCGCCTTCCGGCGAAGTTCAAGGATCGCGCGCCGAAGCTCTACTACGACGAGAACGGCTTTTCGCACCTCGAAGCCGAGGGCCGGCTGCTCGATGTCCCGGGACTGAACACGATGCTGGTCGAAGGCCGCCCAGGCATGAGCGACGTCGACGAGCGGATCAAGGACCTGAACGCCGAGGGCGTCGATAAGGACGTCATCTTCCCGCAGCGAACGCTTTCGCTCGTTGGCCTGCAGGACCTGGAACTGCGCGACGCCTGCATGAAGACCTACAACCAGTGGCTTTCGGACTACTGCAAGCCTTACCCCGACCGCCTCTACGGCGTCGGAATTCTGAACTGGTGGCAGCCCGACGCGGCCAAAGACAACCTCCAGGAGCTGAAGGCCCAGGGATTCAAGACGATGGAAATCCCGTCGTCCCCTCCCGGCGTGTACTACAACGCCCGCGATATGGAGCCGTTGTGGGACGCCATCGAAGAGAGCGGCTATCCCATCTCGTTCCACATTGGCGAGAACATCCAGACGCGGGGGCTGGGCGCACTGGGCACATTCCAGATGCAGAGCTTCTCCCCGTTCCGGCGGCTCTTCGGGATCATGGTCTTCTCCGGCATCCTCGAACGGCACCCGAACATGAAGGTCATCTTCACCGAAGGCGGCGCCCACTGGGTGCCGGCCGCGCTGTTTGATGCCGACCGCATCTACCGGGACTTCGAGACCGAAGTGAACCCCAAGCTGGCGAACATGCCCAGTTACTACTGGTGGCAGAACTGCTACGCCACCTTCCAGGAAGACCCGATTGGCATGGAACTGATGCCGCACATCGGCGCGCACAAGGTGATGTGGGCCTCGGACTATC
>JBDTNM010000247.1:0-5150 GCA_039933735.1 bacterium
GTCCGCATCCTTCTGCACACTGACGATGGCGCTGACATTCTCATGCGCTACGAGGGCGTCGGTGTCCGCGTCGATGGCATATTGAAGGTCACGACGGCGCCGCTCTTCGAAACAGGCGACGAACGCTACGCCTGGCTCAACAACGTCCAGGCCGTGGCCGCCGGCACCAGCGCCAACAATGTCGTCACCTACGATGTCTTCGCCCTTGTCCCCTGAGCCTCGGCCGCGGTGATGACGTGCGGTTAGTAGGCCAGAGCGAGAAGGAAGGAACGGCATGACGATTAAACGGATGGACAACGTCCTCATCGTTGTCGACGACCTCGAAGCGACCAAGGCGTTCTTCATCGAACTGGGCCTCGAGCTCGAAGGCGAGGGGCCGGTCGAAGGGCCGTTGGTCGGGAGTCTGATCGGGCTCAAGGACGTGCGGGCCACCGTCGCCATGATGCGCACTCCAGACGGCCAGGGCGTTGAGTTGGACAAGTTCCATACGCCCGACGCGATCAGATTTGGGCCCGTGGACGCGCCGGTCAACACGCTGGGCATCCGTCGAATCATGTTCGCGGTCGAAGGCATCGACGCTGTCGTTGCACGCATGCGTGCACATGGGGCCGAGATCATTGGCGAAATGCAGTACGAAGATTCGTACCGGCTGGCATACATCCGCGGGCCTGAGGGCATCACTGTCGCTCTCGCCGAGCAGCTCGGCTGAGACGTCCCGTTCGGCTTTCGCCATTCGCCTTTCAACTTTCGCCTTACCGTGGTGTACCCTCGTTTCGATGACTGCCGCGTACATCGTGGATGCGACCCGAACCCCCTGGGGCAAGTTCGGCGGCGCCCTGAAAGAACATTCGGCCGCCGAACTTGGCGCTCTTCTCATCGCCCAGCTTGTCAAACGAAACCACCTCGACCCGGAGCTCGTCGATAACGTCGTCATCGGCCAGGTCTTGCAGGCCGGGGCGGGACAGCTCCCGAGCCGCCAGGCGCTGATCGCGGGCGGGCTGCCAGCCAGCACTCCCAGCACGTTGATCAACAAGGTTTGCGGTAGCGGAATGCGCGCCGTCGCCATTGCGGCCCAGCAGATTCGCCTCGGCGAAAGCGACCTCGCCATCGCCGGGGGCATGGAATCGATGAGCAATGCCCCCTACTACGACATGGTCACCCGCTGGGGTGCGCGCATGGGCAACAAGACGCTGGTCGATGGCATGGTCCACGACGGCCTCTGGTGCGCCTTCGATGACGTCCACATGGCCAACCAGGCCGATGACATGTCGGCAAACCGCGAGGTTTCGCGCCTGGAAATGGACCAGTGGAGTGTGCTCAGCCAGAAGCGCTGGGGCGCCGCCTTCGCCGCAGGATACTTCGACCTCGAGATAACCCCGGTGCCGAACAAGCGCGACCCGAACCACGTCGCCCTCGCCAAAGATGAGGGCGTCCACCCCAACTCCACGGTTGAACGGCTGGGCCGAATTCCGACCGTCTGGGGGACAAAAGCGATTACGGCGGGGAACGCCCCCGGCGTCACGGATGGGGCCGCCATGATGGTGGTCGCCAACGAAGAGCAGTCGGCACGGATCGGTTCGAAGCCGCTCGCCCGAATCGTGGCCACGGCGGAAGCGGCAACGAAGCCCGCCGAATTCCCCGTCGCCTCAGCCCACGCGATCAAGAAACTGCTCGCTAAAACGGGCCTTGGGCTCTCGGACATTGGCGTGGTCGAGGTGAACGAGGCCTTCGCCTGCGTCCCGCTCATCTGCAGCCAGGAACTGGGCGGCTGGAACCCGGAGCGCGTCAACCGCAAAGGCGGCTCCGTCGCCATGGGCCACCCGATCGGCGCCAGTGGGGCACGCCTCGTGCTCACCGCCGCCCACCAGCTCCAGGAATCCGGCGAGCGCTACGCTATCGCTGCCATCTGCTCGGGCACGGGCCAGGGCGACGCCGTGCTGCTGGAACGGGTGTAGGGCTCCTACAAACTGGGGTGCTTTGGCTCCAACCCCAGCTTGATTCGCCCCCATGTCTCGGCTTCGAAGTCCCAGTGGAAGTTCGGCTGCGAAGCAATCGCGTGCGCGTCCCGCCAGCGACGCTGAAGCTCCCCGCTCGAATCGAGGGCGTGTGCTCCGGAAACCTCGAACAGCCGGTCGATCGCGTGATAGCAGAGGTTGACCGCGTAGGCAGTGTCTCGCCGCATCCGTGATCGCGTGTCGGTCGGAATGCGGCCGTCCGAGGCATACCGGTCCAACTCGTCGTAGCAACGCTCAAGCAGCATCGCCGCGACATCCACTTCGACGGCCGTTTCCGCCAGGCGCTGCTGCGTTCCGACGTGGTCGGCCTGCTTGATCCGGGCATAGGTGAAGGTCCGCGCCGGCGCCATCGCGACGAACGCATCGATGAATGCGAGGGCATTCCCGACAGCCGCCGGTGCGAAGATCGACGTGGTCACTTGCGTCGTCCCGGCCCCGTGATTACGGGTCGGTCCGGTGACAAACGGTTCCGAAGCGCCGCGCCACACCCAGTTCGCGCCTTCGATGCTGCGGTGGGCGGGGATGAACACCTCCCGCGCGACGTAGTCCGTGCTCCCGGTACCGCGCAGCCCGACCGGATTCCAGGTGTCGAGTATTTCGACCTCCCGCGTCGGGATCAGAAAGCCGCGCACCAGTCCTTCGGCCGTGACGCCGCCCGCGCTGATGTAGGTCGTGGCATGGACTCCGCTGGCGAAGCTCCACTGACCGCTGAGCATCCAGCCGCCCTGAACGGGCGTTGCGCGGCCGCCGGGCACACCGGTGGTCCCGACGAACGCATCCGGGTCGGCAAGGCAGACCTCGTCCTGCGCCTCTTTTGGATAGCGGGCGAGCGTCATCGACTGGCTCATCCAGGTCGACGCGCACCAGCCAGTCGAAGCGCATCCTCGCGCCAGTTCGCGCACGATGTGGGCGAAGGTCCGGTAGTCATCGTCGTAGCCCCCGTACACTTCCGGGCGCAGCACGCGGGCGAGGCCAATGGCGCGAGCGTCTTTCAAGGTTTCCGCCGGCATCTGCCGAAGCCGCTCGGCCTCGGGTGCGCGCTCTTTCAGCGCCGGTATGAGGGCTGTGGCTCGTGCCACCAGTTCGTCGTGCATCGGAGTCATTTGCGCTTCTCCTCGCGGTCGCGCGAGTCTACGCCACATGCCTCAAGGCTCTCCAGAGTGTCACCCGGGGGCGGTGCTGGTCGTCTAATGGGGTATATTCGCGGTGCCTAAGGAAGAGCCCGCCCGATGACTGCTCCAACCGCTATCAACCCTTTCGCCCGGGCCACCGACATGATGGCCGCTCTCGATACGAAACAGGTTTCCTCTCGCGAACTCGTCGAGATGCACATCGAACGCATCGAGAGGCTGAACCCGGCGCTGAATGCGATCGTCGTCCCAGCCTTCGATCGCGCCCGCGCGATGGCCGATGACGCCGACGCCCGCCGCGCCAAAGGCGAGCGCACCCCACTCCTCGGCCTTCCGCACACCACCAAGGAATCAAACGAAGTGGCGGGCCTCCTGCAAACAGCGGGGATCCCCGAACTCGCCGGCCGCTGCGCCGATGCCGATGGCCCTCTGCCGGCCGCCGTCTTCGCGGCCGGGGCGCCGCTCCTGGGCAAGACGAATATCCCCAGGGCCCTCGACGACTGGCAGGCCGATAGCCCGAACTACGGCCGCACGAACAACCCCTGGGATCTTGGCCTTTCGCCGGGCGGCAGCACGGGAGGCGGTTCCGCTGCCCTTGCCGCAGGCCTGACGCCACTCGAGTTCGGTAGCGACTTTGGCGGCTCGATTCGCGTCCCGGCGGCGTTCTGCGGCGTCTACGGTCACCGCCCGTCCGATTCTCTCTGGCCGCGTTACGGCACCTTCCCAATGTCTTCGCACCCGAACGTGACCTCCGTTCTCGCCGTGCAAGGCCCCCTCGCCCGCAGCGCCCACGACCTCGAACTTGCCCTCGATGTCGGCGCCAAGGCCGACCCCGGCGAAGACGTCGCCTGGCGGCTTGAACTTCCGCCCGCCCGCCACGAATCGCTGGCTGGCATGCGCGTTGCCGTGCTGCCTGCAATTCCGTGGGTGCCGGTATCGTCGGAAGTGCGGGCTTGCCTGGACGAACTCGCGAGTTGGCTCGGCCAACAGGGGGCGAACGTCGCGGAAGCATCACCTGCCTGGGATTGGCGCGAACACTACCTCGATTTCAACCGCTGCCTGATTTCGCGTGGATCCGGCGGCCAACCGCTCGAAGAGCGCCAGCGCACCGCCGCCAGCTTCCGCGCTTCGGGCAACGACGAACAGGCGGCGCTCGCCGACGGCCTGCTCCTTACCGCCGTCGAGTTCTATGCCCTCATGGACAGGCGCGAAACCTACCGCCGCCAGTACCGCGAATTCTTCAAGGACTGGGACGTGCTGCTCACGCCGATGGCGCTCAGCGAAGCTTTCCCCCACAACTCCGAACCCTTCGATTCAAGGACGCTCTCGTTCGATGGCCTGACGGTGCCCTACCGCCTGCAACTCTTCTATCCGTCGGTGGCGACATTCGCAGGCCAGGGCGCGACCGCATTTCCCGGCGGCTTCACGAAGAGCGGGATGCCGCTTGGCCTTCAGGCCGTTGGCCCGTATCTCGAAGACCGCACGCCGCTGCGTTTCGCCCAACTCATCGAAGACCAGCGCGGTGGGTTCGTGGCACCGAAGGGATACGAATAATCATGGCTGATGACGACCTCTGCTTCCTCACCGCTCGGGAACTGGCGATGCGCATTCGTTCCCGCCAGCTCTCGGCCCGCGAAGTCGTCGCGGCGCACCTGGCGCAGGTCGAACGGGTGAACCCCAGGGTGAACGCCATCGTGACGCTGACCGCGGAGAAGGCGATGGTCGAAGCTGCCGCCGCCGATGAACGCTTGGCCCGTGACGAAGCGGTCGGTGCGCTGCATGGTCTGCCGGTCGCCCACAAGGACCTCTTCGAGACTAAGGGCGTGCGTACGACCTTCGGTTCCCCGATCTACTCGGACTACGTGCCGAACTTCGATGCTCTGCCCGTGCGCCGGCTGAAAGCAGCAGGCGCCATCTCCATCGGCAAGACGAACACGCCCGAATTCGGACTCGGTTCGCAGACCTTCAACCAGGTCTTCGGCGCCACGTTGAACCCCTGGGACAC
>JBDTNM010000248.1:0-5149 GCA_039933735.1 bacterium
AGCACCTGGATATTTTCAGCGGTATAGGAGGACGAAGGAGCGGGAGTAGTCATAGGCTGGGCTATGTTCCTGGCATTGCGAAACCCCATTTTTGGAAGCCGGGGTATATCGCTAAATTACCTGTACAGTTTAGCACGATTCGAATCTGAAAGCCAGTTTTCGCGGTGCTCAAGCACGGCATCACGAAGGGCAGGGAAGTCCATTGCGGCACTGAGGGCGTGGCCCGTCTCATCCATGTGAAAAGCGTCTTTCTGGAAGTTGCGGATCGGTGCGGACTCTCGGAGCGAGACATCCGAACCGAGGAAGCCGCAGTGCAGCTCGGTGGCGAGTGCGCGCATTGCTTTGTGGACGCGCAGGCGGCGGACTTCCCCGCGCCGGACGGCCCCGCGGGTGGCATACATATTGTTTCGGCCGCGTGGAGCTTCGATGACGAGCAGCACGTCTTCGCCTCGCAGGATGATCCGTGCGCAGCGCGTAATCCGTTCGATCACGTCCTCGGTGCTGAACGCCGGGTCACCGCCGATGACAATCTGAGTGAGCTTCCTGACGGCGCGGAACGTCCGCCGTTCGGCCAGCCATTTCGTGCGGCCGGCGCGCTCTCCGTAGGCGGCCGCATGCTGGCCAAGGCGCCCAAACCAGCGCTTGACGCGCGCGGGCGAGGATTCGTAGCAGACCCAGTAGGCGGCCACATCCAACCAGACGATTTCGGGCTTTTCCCGCTCCATCCAGCGCTCGACGATGCCGGGCAGCACTTCCTCGGGCCAGATCGCCTTACCGACGAGCGTGACTGGCCGTTCGAGGAGGGCTTCGAGTTCAGCAGCCATAAGTTCCGGCCGTCGCGCCCCGGTGGCCACGCCTTCGCGGGCGGGGTTGTCGTTGCTGTTGCCCAGCCAGAGGAATTTGAGGGGCGCGGAGATGGGGGAGTCGTCGTCCGGCTGAGCTTCGGTTGGGCTGCTCAGCACGGCATGGCCGCTGATCGTGGGCGCAGGACGTTCACTTCGCGATCGTACCACCCACCTGGCCGATTCCTTGCTATCCCGGGGATCGCCGGCCGGAGGGGGCGTCCTGATCGAGGGGAGGGTTCACGGGAGGTAGAGGCGACGCTCCGTGATGAATCGCTCCACCGCCTCCGGCACCAGGTAGCGAATGGGCTCCCCGGCCGCCACTCGCGCGCGAATTTCGGTGGAACTGATGCGCAGCAGCGGCATGTTCACCCGCTCGAACCGTCCCGTGCCCGAACCATCGTGCTTTTCGGCGATGACGATGCGGGCGAGTCGCTGGATCTCGGCCGGTTCGCGCCAATTCGGGAGGTCGGCGAGGGCGTCGCTGCCGAGGACGAGCAGCAAGTCGTGGTGGCCTTCGGCGTGGAGTTCGCGGAGGGTGTCGACGGTGTAGCTGGGGCCGGGGCGGTCGATTTCTCGGCTGTCGGCCTGGAAGCGAGGGTTGCCGGCGATGGCGAGACGGACCATTTCGATGCGGAGTGCGGCCGGGCTGACTTCTCGGGCCGTGCCGACGGCGGCGCGGCGGTTCTCCGGGGTGTCGGTGGCGGTTTTGCGGTACGGGTCGCCGGCGGGGATGAAGAGGACGCGTTCGCAGTCGAACTGGTGGGCCACGCATTCGGCGAGGACGAGGTGGCCGAGGTGCGGAGGATCGAAGGTGCCGCCGAAGATGGCGATGGGTCCGGGCATGGCCCGTAGTTTAGGTGGTGGCGGTGCGCGAGTGGCGGATCAGCCAGATGGCGGCCGCGGTGAAGTTTCGGGATGGCCTCCCTGACGGTCGGGCCTAGTTTTGGGGTGTGGTGCGTGGCGGCGGTTGGACGGCCTCCCTGACGGTCGGGGCTAGTTTTTTTGGGGGTGTGGTGCGTGCCGGGGAGATGGCCTCCCTTACGGTCGGGGCTAGTTTTTTTTGGGGGTGTGGTGGGTGGTTAGATGGTGATGTTTGCGCCGGCGTCGCCGCTGAGGTCGTTGTTGCCGGGGCCGCCGTCGAGGGTGTCATCGCCGGGGCCACCCCAGATGGTGTCGTCGCCCTCGCCACCGATGAGGATGTCGTTGCCTTCGTGTCCGGAGAGGAGGTCCTGGCCGTCATCGCCGGCGAGGCGGTCGTTGCCCTGGCCGCCGGCGAGGTCGTCATCGCCGTTGCCACCGCGAAGGTCGTCGTCGCCATCGCCGCCGCGGAGGAAGTCGTGGCCGGCTTCGCCTTCGAGGACATCGTTCCCGGCTTCGCCGTAGAGGCGGTCGTTGCCGTCGCTGCCGAAGGCCGCGTCGTCGCCATCGCCGGCACAGATCAGGTCGTTGCCGCCGCGGCCATCGATAACGTCGTTTCCGGCGAAGGCGACGATGACATCATCGCCTTCGGTGCCGTTGATGGTGTCGTTGCCCTGGGTGCCAGTAATCGTGGCGACCGCATCCGCGCAGATGGGCTGCTGCTCGTGGGCAGAGTTGATGGAGGTGAAACCGAGGGAGGCGAGGGCGCCAACGAGCACAGCGAATCCGAGGGCGAGCGAACCAACCGCAAGGTAGCGGGTCTGCGGTTTGGTGGTGGCGACTCGAGCGTGGGGAAATTGATTGCGCATGGCGTGCCCTCCGGGAATGAACTGTCCCGGTGGTTAGACACGCGAAGCCGGGAATTCTTACCGACGGGGAACGGGCTTTGCCAAGGCCGAGCGGAGAACCCACAATCCAGCATCCGAATTCTTGTTCGTGGAGGCTCCCATGCCCGCACTCGACGGCATCAAGGTGCTCGACCTGACCCAGTACGAAGCTGGCACCAGCTGCACGCAATACCTCGCGTGGTTTGGCGCTGATGTCTATAAAGTGGAGCGGCCGGGTGTCGGTGACCCCGGGCGGCACGTGGCGGGTTCGCAGAGCGACTCGCTGTACTTCCTGAGCTTCAACCACAACAAGAAGAGCGTGGCGATTGCGCTGGATACACCGCAAGGCCGCGACCTGTTCAAGCGCCTGGTGCCGAAGGTCGACGTGGTGGTAGAGAACTTCACGCTGGGGACGATGGAGAAGCTGGGGCTTGGCTACGACGTCCTGAAGGAACTGAACCCGGCAATCATCTACGCGACGATCAAAGGATTCGGGACGACGGGGCCACACAGCACGTTCAAGTGCTTCGACCGGATCGCGCAATCGGCCGGCGGCGCGGCGAGCGTGACGGGCGAGAACGGCGGGCCGCCGACGCTGCCGGGGGCGACGTTCGGGGACACGGGATCGGGCGTGCATTGCGCGCTGGGTATCACGGCTGCGTACGTGCAGCGGTTGAAGACGGGCAAAGGCCAGATGGTCGAAATCGCGATGCAAGAGGTGGTCGCGACGTTCATGCGGGAGCCGCTTTCACACCGGCAGTGGAACCCATCGCCGGAAGCGCGGCGCGGTAACCGGACGGTGGTGCCGACGGACCTTTACCCGTGCAAGGGCGGCGGGCCAAACGACTACCTGTACATTTTCGTGGCGACCTCGCGGATGCTCGATGCGGTATTCATGACGATTGGCAAGCCGGAGTTGCTGGATGACCCGCGGTTCGCGACAACACCTGAACGCCGGGCGAACGGGGACCTCCTCTATGAGGAGGTGAAGGAATGGACACTGCAGTACACCAAGCAGGAAGCGATGGACATTCTCGGAGCGGCGGGCGTGCCCTGCAGTGCGATCTATGACACGGAAGACCTGTTCAACGATGTTCACCTGAACGAACGAAACATGGTCCGCCAGATCGAGCACCCGGCGCACGGCAGCGTGACGATGCTCGCGCCGCCAATTCACATGAGCGAATCGGATGTTGCGATGGTGCGAGCGCCGCTGCTGGGCGAGCACACGAGCGCAGTCCTGCAGGACGAACTGGGGCTGACCGGGAGCGAAATTTCGGCGCTGGCGGAAGCGGGCGTGCTTGGCCTCGAACGGGTGGTTGCCTAGGCGCTGGGTGTCGCTGGGGCTTCGCTTGAGGTGACGCTCCGGCCCGAAAACGATTCGAACTCCCCGGGAGGTAGGCCTTGATCCGATCTGAGGTAGCTGGTGGCGTACGGCTGATCACGCTGGACCGCCCGGAAGTATTGAACGCATTCAACACCGACCAGTTCGAACTGATGGCCGAGCGGATGGTGGAAGCCCAGGAAGACCCGGCGACGAAAGTGGTGGTGCTTACCGGGGCCGGGCGGGCGTTTTCGGCGGGGGCCGACCTCAGCGGACGGCCGGTTTCGGGTAAGACGTATCGGTACGGGTTTAAAGGGTTGGTCGACGTCGTTATCGACTTCCCGAAGCCGTTCATCCTGGCGGTGAATGGGCTGGGGGTTGGCTGGGGGGCGACGGTGGTGGGCCTCGCGGACACGGTATTCATGGCCGAAAGCGGCCGCTTGCGCTGCCCGTTTTCGACGCTTGGGCTGACGGCCGAGGGCGCGAGTACGTACACCTTCCCCAGGATCATGGGTCCGCAGGCGGCGGCACGGTTCCTGCTCGGGGCGGAATGGTGGTCCGCGGCCCAGTGCAAGGCGGATAGCCTCGCGTTGGAGGTGTTGCCGGACGAAGGTTTCCTCGAGCGGGTGATGGCGTACGCCACGGAGGTCGCGAAGCTGCCGATGGCGTCGCTGCTGGCAACGAAGGAACTGCTTGTTGGGCCTCACCGGGCGGCAATGCACGAGGCAAACGCCGCGGAGAACGCAGCGCTGGGTCGCCTGAGCGGTGGGCCGGCGAACCTCGAAGCGGTCTCAGCCTTCCGGGAGAAGCGGGTTGCGGACTTTTCGAAGCTGTAAACCACTGGATGTTGGGAGGGGTTATGGCAGAGACACCGGTAGCGGCGATGAGTTTTCGGGAGCAGTGCGAGCCCTACCTGAACAAGTGGGGGCCGTTTCGAATGACCCGAGACGCAATCACGGAGACGGCGATCCGGCGGTTCTGCGAAGTGGCCGAGGATGAGAACCCGGTGTACTGGGACGAAGAGTTCGCGAAGCGCAGCCGCTTCGGCCGGATCATCGCGCCGCCGCAGTCGCTGTTTTCGATGACGTTCGCCGCATGGTGGACGCCGAAACACGTCCAGGAGCGGTTGAGCGAAGCCATCGAGGAACTGAACCGGGCCGAGCCGGAGGCTGATGCTGGAGGCGTCCTCGCGGTCTGTGACCGGTTCGGCTACGTGGTGAACACGGTGGCCGGGC
>JBDTNM010000249.1:0-5118 GCA_039933735.1 bacterium
GAATAGTTCGAGGGGGTAGTTGCATGTCCAAAGCGGAAATGCTCCAAATGGTTGCCGACTGTGTCCATCATTGGGTACTGGAACCTCCGAGAGGGGAGCTAACGCCGGGACGATGCAAGAAGTGCGGGAAAGAACGGGAATTCACGGGTGAGACGAGCTACCGCATCGGGCGGGGATCCTCACACCGTTCCTAGTCCAACCCCAGGGTTGACCCTTCAGCGGACCGCTCCATACGATGGAGCGGTTCGTTTGTTTTGGGGGACGTAGCTCATCTGGGAGAGCGCAGCGTTCGCATCGCTGAGGTAAGGGGTTCGAGTCCCCTCGTCTCCACCATCTCCGACACGCGTGGAACTTTCGGCGAGCGGCCGTCCTGAACTCTCAGCTGCCGCGCCACGCAATCCGAAGCCGCGGAAGTCGCCACCCTGGGGCTCGTGACGCGATAGCTTCAGACTGGAAACGGCTGACGCAGACGGCGCTTCGCCCGCGTTAGCAAGGTCTCGTTGAATCCTTCAGCCCACGTGTGAACCGGAGCCCAGCCGAGTAGATCGCGCGCCCGAGCGGTATCGAAGAGGGACAGATTCGGCTCGTCGGTCGGCGGCCAGTTGGCATCGCACGGCACGTCTGGCCTGAATCGTTGAATGGCTTCCAATGTCGTGACGGAAGCAGCCGCGTCGGCAGCGCACAAAATGAAGCGGTGGTGTCCCTCGACCGGAACTGAGATAGCCAAAGCCACAGCGGAACAAACATCGCGCACGTCGACGAAGCCGCCATAGCCCCAGGCCGGCACCCATTCACGATCCGGCTGCCGTTTCCAGCGACGCCGGGTGTCCGCCGCCTGGCCGGGTACGAAAATGTGTACGGGGCGAGGGCAAAGGGTCGTTATCCCCGTGCGGGCGGTGAATGTCGCACAGAGATCTTCGATTTCGGCCTTGCTGCGGGCGTAAGCATTCCTCGGTTGGCGCTCGTGGCTGTCCCGTATCGGAAACGACCGCGGCTCCCGCGAGTTGTCCGTCACTCCGAGGACCTGGATGGAACTGAACATCACCACCCGGTCGTGTTTCGCACGTTCTGCCGCAGCCAACACATTCGCTGCGCCTCGAACGTTCGTGTGGAGGATGTCGTCGTCGCCTCCTGAGTGGTCCCACTGCAATGTCGCGCAATGGATGATCACATCAGTCTTCGCGGCTACCGAAGCCACCGCAGCGTCATCTCGAATGTCGTGACCATCTCGAATGTCGAAGCCCACCACCTGATGTCCGTCCCGCTCAAGTCGGCGTCGAAGCCAGCGTCCCGTGTGGCCTCGATCGCCAGTGAGCAGTACACGCAGCGTGGGAGGAGGCAGCTCGGCGGTGTGACGACGGGGCGCCGTTTCGTTCACAGTGCGAATTGTGATGGAGCGCCGTCGCCCGCACTACTCGGCGCCGAGAAAGCTTCGTCGCCCGTGCGTTACACTCGCGCGATAGTTCACTTCCAGGGGCGCCCGTGTCCGAAGAACCGAACGAGGACGAAGAACCAGTCGAGGAAGAAGAGTCGTTCGATTACCTCGTTGAAGAACCGAAGCTGTTTTCCGAATCGCTTATCTGGGAGTTGCAACGCCGCTACTACGGCCGCCACGGCATCAAGGCCTGGAGCGAGGGCCGCATCCCCTTCGGCATCAGCACCAGCCCGCACATCGCCGGTGCATACGCCCGCTTTGCCTTCGCATGCCTGCGCGATTGGAATTCGACGCTCGATCTGAGCGAGCCGGTTTACATTATCGAGCTGGGGGCCGGCAGCGGCCGCCTCGGCTTCAACGTCCTCCAGGCGCTACGTGAGTTCTTCGACGAATCTGTCCTGGCACATATCCCGTTCACTTATGTCCTTACGGACCTTGTTGAAGAGAACGTCGCGTTCTGGGAATCGCACGAAGGACTCCGTCCGTTTGTCGAAGCGGGCCGCCTCGACTTCGCCCAATTCGACGCGATCAATTCGACAGAACTGCGATTGCGACGATCAGGCAAACAAATCACTCCGGGTTCATTGAAGAACCCGATCATGGTTTTCGCGAACTACATTTTCGACACACTTCCCCAGGACATTTTCTCCGTAGAGGAAGGCAGCCTCTTCGCTGTAACCGCCACCTTGCTTTCCACTCAAGAAGAACCAGATCCGCTCGACCCCGAAATCATCAACCGCGTCGAAATCGAGTACGACCGGTATCCGGTCGAGGGCGCCGCGTACGAGGAGCCGTACCTGGCGCGGATCCTCGATTTCTACCGGGCGAACCTTGGCACCACGCTCTTCCTGTTTCCACACCTCGCCCTTCGCTGCATCGAAGGCTTCCGCCGGCTGTCCGGCGGCCGCATGGCACTCCTCACCGCCGATAAGGGAGAGCACCGACTAGAGCCACTAAAGGGCGTCGAAGTACCTCCGATCGCGCTCCACGACGACGGCTTTTCGATGAGCATAAATTACAACGCCGTCGTCCAATATTTCGAAAACCTCGGCAGCGACATCCTCACTACGGACTTTGTGCACACGAGCCTCAACATCCTCGCGTTCCTGCATGGCCTCCCGGCGGTCACCGAATCTCGGCAGGCCTACCACGAGGAGTTCGAGGTCAACAGCTCCGACGACAACTTCATCGGGCTGATTTCGGCCGAGCGGAACGAAAAGGCATCAATCGTCGAAATCCTCGCGTATATCAGGATGAAGGGGTACGACACCCACGCATTCCTGATCGTCTATCCCACACTCTCGAAGCTGCTGAGAAAGATCCCCGCCGACCTGGTGCCGGAGCTTCGCCGCATCGTCTATCGCGTCTGGGGGCGCTACTACGACATGGGCGAATCGCACAACCTCCCCTTTTTCCTCGGCGCCATTCTCTCGGCGACCATGGCCTATGCCGAAGCCATCCCGTTTTATCAGGCGGCGCTCCGCCGGCAAGAAAACCACCCAACGGCCCTGTTCAATCTCGCGTCGAGCTACTTCAACATCGGCGAACGCGACCTGGCTGTGGAGACGCTTGACCGGCTGCCTTCAGACGCCGCGGACCGTCCAGAGGTAATCGAGCTCCGGGCTAAACTCGCCGCGGCGGAGCGATGATCATGCCCGCGTGAAGTGGCGTGTCCTCCGAGGATACGACCTCAAGGCGGGCAACCTTACCCGGCCGCCTGACGCTGTCCCTCAGGGTGGGGCCGCAGTACATCCCTCGTGTGAGACTGTGAACACGGGCGATGCTAGGATGGCTTCGCGCGAAACGAAACGCCCGGCCGCCTTAGGCCGGGTTCTTTGCGCCACAAAACCCCTGCCTCCCGGCCCTGCTGGCCGGGCTCTGGAGAGCCACACGATGCCCGAACAACTGACCGCCGAACAGAAGCTCGCCCAACTCATCGAGTTAAAGGCGAAAGTGATGGAAGGCGGCGGCGCAAAAGGCATCGAACGTCAGCACTCCCGCGGGAAGCTCACCGCCCGCGAACGAATCGACCTTCTGCTCGACCCGGGCAGTTTCGATGAGCTGGACCAACTCATGCGCGCACGCAGCATCGACAACTCGACCGGCGAGGCCGTGGTAACAGGCTGGGGCAAAGTTGATGGCCGGCCCGTGTATGTCTACGCGTATGACTTCACGCTCGTGGGCGGCTCACTCAGCGAAGCAGTCGCCGAAAAGATCCTCAAGGTGATGGACCTTTCCATGACCACCGGAGCGCCGATCATCGGCATCATCGACTCCGGCGGCGCCCGCATCCAGGACGGGCCGGAAGCCCTTCGCGGCTTCGGCGAAATCTTCGCGATGAACACCCTCGCCAGCGGCGTGGTGCCGCAAATTAGCGTGATCATGGGTCCATCGGCTGGTGGCGGCGCCTACAGCCCGGCCCTCACCGACTTCATCTTCATGACCGAAGGTTCCGGCCAGATGTACATCACCGGCCCGGACGTGATCCGTGCCGTGACCGGCGAGGAAGTGACCCACGACGAACTGGGCGGGGCCATCGCTCATGCTTCGAAGTCCGGCGTCGCGCATTTCGCAGTCGAAGGCGAAGAAGCCACGATGCAGGAAGTCCGCAGGCTCCTTTCCTTCCTTCCCTCGAATAACGCTGAAGACCCGCCAATGGTGGGCTCATCCGACGACCCGGCCCGCGCCGACGAAGACTTGCTGACGATCGTCCCCGCCGAACCGAACCGCCCCTACGACGTCCGCGAGGTCATTGATCGCCTCATCGACGATGGCGATTTCATGGAAGTCCACGAACTCTTCGCGACGAATATGGTGGTCGGCTTCGGGCGCATGGCTGGCCGGCCGGTCGGATTCGTCGCAAATCAGCCAGCACAGCTCGCCGGTTCGCTGGATATCAATGCCAGCCGCAAGGCGAGCCGCTTCGTGCGCTTTTGCGACTGCTTCAACGTCCCACTCGTAACTCTGGTGGACACCCCCGGCTTCCTTCCGGGCCTGAGCCAGGAATACGGCGGCATCATCACCCATGGCGCAAAACTGCTGTACGCCTACAGCGAAGCGACCGTCCCGAAGATTTCCGTCATCCTCCGCAAGAGCTACGGTGGCGCCCACCTCGTCATGTCCAGCAAGCATTTGCGCGGTGACATGAACTACGCCTGGCCCACCGCCGAGATCGCGGTCGCCGGCCCCGACGCCGCCGCCAACGTCGTCTTCCGCGAAGAGATCGCGAACTCCGAAAACCCGGACGCAAAGCGCAAGGAACTGATCGAGGAATACCGCGCGAAGTTCGCCAACCCGTACATCCCGGCGGGACGGGGTTTCCTCGATGACGTCATCGACCCGCGGCAGACGCGGGCGAAGATCGTCCGGGCGTTGGAAATGCTGGAAAACAAGGCCGACCGCAACCCACCGAAGAAGCATGGCAACATCCCGCTCTAATGGATGTCGCAAGCAACAGAGTTCACCCAGCCCGCTCCCGCAGGAGCGGAATTCGGCTTCCTGCTGGAATGATTTTATGAGTGAAACGGCTCTGAGAGAGCACCTTGCGGGTCGGGCACGGCCGCTCGATCCTGACGAACTTTGAAGTCGTTTCGGGACATCGATAAGTAAACCGGAAGGCCCGCTCAACGAGCGGGCCTTCGTGTTGTTCTCTCGAGGAACTTCTAGTCCGCGACTAAGACGAG
>JBDTNM010000250.1:0-5100 GCA_039933735.1 bacterium
CGGAAGCTCGCGATTGCCAGCGGGAACGCATATTCGGCCCCCAAGACCGGTTTCATCAGTGCCAGTCGCGGTCCGATCCTCGCGATGGGCGCCGCCACAGCGCTCCTGGTCTTGCCCCTGGTGACGTTCACCGGCATCGACCATGGCTGGTTCACCAGTGAAGCTTCGGCGCCGGCAGGAAGCATCCGCGTTGAGCTTTCGAATTGGAAGGTCGCTCCGGCTGAATCGCAACTAGCGGCTGGCGAGGTCACGTTCTATGCCGTGCACCAGGAAGAAGGCCACATGTCCGGTCACGGTTCGAATGAACCGGGGCAAACGCACGACCTGATAGTGTCGCGGAAGTTGGCCGATGGCTCGTACGAGATGATCGGCCGGACCGCGCCAATCGCTCCGGGGAAAGCGCGATCGCTCACCGTGGACCTCGAACCTGGCGAATACCAGCTCTCGTGCGACGTGGTGGAGATGATTGACGGCAAGGCTGTTTCGCACACGGTGCAAGGGATGGTGACGGATATCAGCGTCAGCTGAGGCCGATGTGGTCCAGCGGTGGGCGTTACCGAGGGTGCGTCCGCCGCTAACACTTCTCGCAGTTGTCGCTGCTAAACTCGCAGCATGAAGCGTGCCAACACCCGCCCGGTCCGCGCGGGGTCCGTCACCATCGGTGGCGGCAACCCGATTGTCGTCCAATCGATGTGCGCGACGCGCACCCAGGATATCGATGCCACCGTCCACCAGGCGGAGATGATCCACAACGCCGGAGCCGGACTCGTCCGCATCGCCGTCGACAACCCCAAGGATGTCGAGGCCCTGGCCATCGTCCGGCAGCGCGTTCCCCAGGCGAACCTCGTGGTTGACCTGCAGGAGAACTACCGGCTCGTCACCCTGGTGGCTCCGCATGTGAACAAGGTGCGTTACAACCCGGGCCACCTCTACCACCACGAAAAGCAGAAGCCCGTGCGCGACAAAGTCGCGCTCATTGCTGAGACCGCGGTGAAGCACGACCTGGCGTTGCGCATCGGCGTGAACTGCGGCTCGGTTGACCCGGCGATGGCCGAGAAGTTCGACGGGACCGACGAGCCGCTGCTCGAGGGCGTGACCGCGATGGTCGAAAGCGCGCTTGACCACTGCCGCATCCTCGATGACCTCGGCTTTCACCGGTACGTCGTCTCGATGAAGGACAGTGACCCGCGCAAGGTGATTGAGGGCAACGTCCGCTTCGCCGCAGCCCGTCCCGACGTGCCTCTGCACCTCGGAGTGACCGAAGCCGGGATGATGCCTGACGGCGTAATCAAGACGCGGATTGCGTTCGAACAGCTCCTCAGCCGCGGCATTGGCGACACGCTGCGCGTTTCGTTGACGCTTCCGTTTGCGGATAAGTGGAAGGAAGTCGAGGCGGGGCAGCAGATCATTGCGGATGTGGAAGCCGGACGGTTCCGCTCCGTGCCGGTGTTCCAGGACCACGGCCTGAACATCATCAGCTGCCCGAGCTGCAGCCGGGTGGAGAACGAAGCGTTCGTGGACCTGGCATTCAACGTGAAAGCGATGTCGGCCTACGCCAAAGAATACGACATAACCATCGCGGTGATGGGTTGCCGTGTGAATGGCCCCGGCGAGACGGATGACGCCGACCTCGGCCTCTGGTGCGCGCCAAACTTCGTGAATCTGAAGAAGGGCGAAGTCGAGATTGGCGCCTTCCCGTACGACACCGTCCTCGACCGGCTGAAGGTCGAACTCGACGCGATCATCGAAGAGAAGAAACTGGCTGGAGCGAAGGCATGAGCCTTGGAACGATCACCAACATCACTCGGTACCCCGTGAAGTCGATGCGCGGCGAAGCGCTTGATTCGGTTGACGTCGGCTTCACCGGCCTGCCCAGCGACCGCTCGTATGCGTTCGTTCAGGAAGGCGCGAACGTGTACAAGCCCTTCCCCTGGTTCACTGCCCGAGATTGCCCGCAGTTGCTGCAATGCGAGCCGGTGGTGACCGAAGTCAACCGTGGTTGGCCGACTTTGCTCGTGCGGACGCCAAACGACGGTGACTTCGAGCTCGGAAGCGCCCAGTTCGCGGCGTTGCTTGAAGCCTGGAGCGGCAAGAAAGCACACGTACACTCGGACCACCGCGGCTGCCAGGACGTGGCCTACGTTTCGGTCATCTCCACGGCAACCATCCGTGCCCTGAGTGAGGCCGCTGGAGTCGAAGTAGACCAGCGCCGCTTTCGCATGAACTTCGTAGTGGAGATGGGCGACGAGCCGTTCGCCGAGAACGCCTGGGCCGGGAAGACGGTCACCATCGGCGGGGCGACGATCGCGGTGCACGAGCCGGACCGCCGCTGCAACATGATCACGCTCCATCCGGACACGGGTGAGTCGGCGCCCTCCGTCCTGAAGAAGGCCGGCGAGCTGAATAACGCCTGCGCCGGGATGTACTGCTCAGTGCTGGTCGAAGGGACCATCGCCCTCGGCGACTCGGTCAGCCTCGGCGGTTAAGCCACATCGCGCTCAGCCCGGTGACGACGGAGCCGCTGAGGCCGAGGCCAAGGTCGCCAAGGGTGTCTTCGTACGCGGTTGCGAGTTCGGGCGAATTGCGGATGAAGGTCACGTATTCGAGCAATTCCCAGATGATCGCGGTCGTCGCCCCGAAGCCGATACAAAGGCCTGCAAGCACCCATCCTGAATCTATCTTTGACCTAACCAGAGCGGCAAAAGCGCCGCTCAAGAGCATCCAATTGAAGAAATGGTTGGCGTCGTCCCACCACCCAACGGTGTCGTAGAGGTCGAGCGCGTTTCCGGCCGTGTCGATGAAGAACGGCAGCGTCCAGAGCAGGTCGGCGAGCACGGGGAAGGGGTGACTTCGGTAGCGAATCCACCACGCCGCCGGGATGATAAGCGTGGCCAGCGGGTAGGCGACGGCCCGAGAGCCGAACGCTTTGCCCTCGAATTGCGGGAGGTCGGGGAATGCCACGGCTGTGAGGAGCAGGAGCGCCGTGGCGAGCTTTGCGGCGATATCTGCTGCGAGGAGGAGTTGATGCCGGGTCATGCGTGGATGATCGCCCATGCGTGCGGAATGCACTCGCTCTGCGGATCGCCGGTGGTGGACTCTCGTGCTAGCTAGCGATTTCCCAGATGTGGCCTGCGGGGTCCTGGAAGCTGGCGGTGCGCGGCCCCCACGGCCGATCCATGGGGCCGTTCAGCAGGCTCGCGCCACGCGCAACGAGCTTCGCGCACATCTCATCGACATCGTCGACGCTCAGCGTGAACTGGAAGCGCGAACCGGCTCCCGGCGCGGCGACCGGCGCTGGTGCAATGAGGCCCGGCGCTTCGGAGACGCGCAGGATGTTGATCAGGGTGTCGCCGAACTTGAAGACAGCGGAGTTGTCGTCTTGAAAGAAGACCGGAAGTTCGAAGACGTCCTGGTAGAAGCCGCGCATGGCGTCAAGGTCTTCGGCGAAGAGGGTGATGGCGAAAATGGGTCCGGGCCAAGTCATGGGGGGATTATAGGGGCGAGCGATGTCACACCGGACCCATTCGCGAGCTACCCGGGGGTTCGCGATCACTTGCCGACAATTTTCAAAAGTGTTCATCGCAGACATCTAGCAATGCTATGGTTTCGCGGCGCCCCGGAGGAACTCACATGACCGTCTCCGCAGGCGTGTTACGGACGTTGGCCCTCGCGGCCGCGATCTGGTTCACGCTGTCCTTCCCATCGCCCGCAGACGCGGGCCACACGAAGAGCAACAAGACTTGCGTTACTGGCGTAGTGAACTGTCGAGAAGTTTGGTTCAACGACACGTCGAAACTCAACGTCAGGTTGTTCGATCAGTTTTCACCCACATACTCCTACTTGTACTCGCCAGCCAGCGCTGCCGGGGCATCTTGGAATTCGGCGATCTCCGGTCGGATGTACATGAGTTTCAGTTCTCAATCTAATGAAACGTACGTCTATCTAAAGACTGGAACCAACGGCCAGTACTACCTCGGAGCAGGGATCTACGGGATTCACAGTCCTTGTACCCACATCAGTTGCTACCTCGGCTCGTCCTCACCGATGAACGTGTGGTACTCCGAAATTTACGTGAATGTGTCGGAATTAGGGTCAAGTTCAGTTTGGTTGCGACAGTGGACTTTCGCGCATGAACTCGGCCATGCCTTGATGCTCTCCCATCATAGCTCTGGGAGCAATGCCTTGATGTACGACTACCCAGTAGGCGATCCCTCAGGAATCAACGGACCAGTGACCCTCGATGTGGGCTATACGAGCCCGATTTGCGGTGGAGACACTACGACATGGGGAGTGAGGTGTATCTATGGTTGGAACTAACGGCCGATGGGTCCGAGACAGGACACAGCTTGTTTTCGCGATTGCATTGGCGGTCGTGGTCGGCCTGTTCCTCGCCCGGTCGCCCTGGGCTCCTTTCCGCAGCGACGCGGGCACGGCAGCCACTCAGGTTTCGCAGGAGGAGCTGCTGAAACAAATGAACCAGGACCCCGGAGCCGCCCGGAGGCTGGAACGAGTCGATATGGCGATTTCGTACGCAACACCTCCCGGAACACTTGCCACCGCTCTGGCGAAGGCCGAGTTGGCGGTCAACGGAACGGTGGAGACGTCCCAGTTCCAGATCCGGGCCGATGGCCTGGTGTACACCTTGGTGACGATGGTCGTGGATGAATCGTTCAAGGGCTCAGTGAAACCTGGCGATCGACTGACGTTCATGCAAAGCGGTGGGCCAGTGGTGTATCCGTCGGCTCACGGAGACCGTGAGCCGCAACTGCTACAGTCCAAAGCCGATCCGATTCTGCTGCCGGGCGATCAGGCAATTGTTTTGCTCGCGGGGGCCGACTACACGCCCAAGGGAATCTTCGTCCCCGCATGGCCGTTCACGAGTCAGTATCGCCTGGAAGGTGGGCGAGTGGCGGCAATCCCCGGCAACCCGTTCGCCGCGGAAGTGTCTGGTCTTCCGGCCGCAACGTTCGCGGAGCGCGTCACGGAGGCGACCCGATGAACACCGAACTGGGCGCCGCCTCACGGCGCCCAGCTCCAAAGTCTCATGGTGGAGACGCGGGAGAGTTGAACTCCCGGTCCAGCGAAGGTCAGCTCCGAATT